>CALDKD010000083.1 GCA_937898885.1 uncultured Bacteroidales bacterium
ATTTCAAAGACTATCCTTCTGTAAAGTGGAAACTGATTAATTTGGCAAAACTCGCCAAACAGAATCCGCAAAAACTTGTGGAAGAAGCAAGTAAACTCGAAGAACTGTTCGGCATATAACCCCACTTTACCATTAAGTAAGAAACCATATCAAATAATAAGATTTACAATGAAGAAATTATATATATTCGCCAGTTCGCTCATTCTTGCTCTTTTCGCTTCATGCGATAAGGAGAATATTGTTTTTAACGATTTCAAAGATATTACATTTGAGGAATGGCCACGAACAGATTGTTCTACCAGTACACGACCAGTAAGAGATCTTGTGGCATACAATCTATTGGGTATTCCTTATAAGTGGCAAGAAGACTGGATGGGCAGTCCTACTTATATTATCGTGCCCGAATACTGGAATGGTGATATAAATATCTCGAGCAAGGAATACATTGAAAAGAATCAATGTAATGGAACTCATGGTGCGTATGTTAATCTGATTAATGGTGAAACGGATGTTATCATAGCTAGTCGTGACATATCGAGAAACGAGCAGCAACTTGCCTCCGAGAAAGGCGTTGCACTGAAGACTGCCCCATTGGCGACAGATGCTCTTGTATTTATCGTTAGCCCGATGAATCCTGTAAAGAACCTGACAGTAGAACAGGTTCAAAAAATATACACAGGCGAGATAACCAATTGGAAAGAAGTTGGAGGCAAAGACCATGCTATCACGCCATACATAAGAAATGCAGACTCTGGAAGCCAGGAGAAAATGGAGACAATGGTCATGAAAGGACTTACGATGATTGACGGACAGTATATGCGAGAAATCATAGGGTCGCAAATGGAATCTCCCTATTGGCAAATAGAACATGATGAATACGGCATTGGATATACGCCATTTTTCTATTGCACTGCCATGGTTCGTGATTTATTAAAGGTGGATATGCTTTCAATTAATGGAGTGATGCCAAGTAAAGAGACCTTGCGTAATGGCTCATATCCTTTTATTTCAAGCATCTATGCTGCAATAAGAGAGACGGAAGATCCTGATAGCAAGGCATGCAAGTTTTATGATTTCCTATTCTCGAAATCTGGAGCAAATATGATAGACGAAAGCGGCTATATTGCAATAAGATAATCTTTTTCCATCTAAAAGAACATTAGTACAAAAGCATTGTTCATCTTAACAAGATTGACAATTAAACAAATAGACCCACTGATTTTCAGCAGAAATGCCGATTGTCAGTGGGTTTATTGTTCCCAAATTGTGCACCATCATCCCAAATTACTGCGCTTCCATGAGCATCTGCACCTTTTCATGAAGACTCGGATAATTGTAAGCACCCGGTGAACCCCGTATTTTCCAGCTGACAGGCACCTCGTACCTTTGCTGCGTTTTCAAATCAATGTCATTATGCTCAGCAAAGAAGAAGTCTCAGACGTGATCTCATACTGTCAGGAACATGGCTGCACCTACAAGGAGCGTCTCCAAGAGTTAGGCGTTTCAGCATTTCGCGGCGTAGGGAGTAGGCTTTGTAGAGCATAGCCCTGAGGCAGCCTGTGACTGCGGCATTGCAGCAACACCCTCTGACTACAGCCCTTATTATTTACCAGCACTCGCCAACCGGCAGCTGCCTCTCCTGACCGAACGGATAGTGATTCATCATACCGATAAGCGAAACCTTACCACCTTAACGCTTACCACCTTAACGCTTACCACATGGATGCGACACACCGGTCCATCCACACATAGGCAACTGAAATCTTCACATTAAGTCCAAGTTTAGGCAGACTACGTGTTCCTTCTTGCGCATTATTTCCGCTAATTTGCGCATTATCCTGACTGATTTGCGCATTAACAAGAGACTCCATCAACAGTACACAATGAATGTATAAGGTGTTCTTGTTCTGCTACAGCGTGAAATGGAAACGTTTCGTGGTGTCTCTCTGCCAGATGTATTCTGCGGAATGTCCGGTTAAATCAAATAGTACGGTCCACTGAGTACCACCGTCAACAACGTTGACATCGGACCAATTCTGCCAGACGGCAGACATAGCGTCTAGAAGAGAGGTGGAAGACATACAGCCACCAAGCGAGTCCCTCACTGCCGAAAGTTTCTCAAAACGGGTGTCACCCTCAACCTTTCCCACACCGAAATTCTCAGCGCAGAGGTAGTGGTTCGTTACTATATCAGTCTCCGTGACTATCATCTTCTCACCAACCCACTCCACAACGACACTCCTGCCATTTACGTCGGAGATTGAGAGATGATGCAGTGAGCCGACATCGGAATGGTGGTTGATGCCCTCAAGGAGTGTTACGGCCTCCTCAACGTCGGCAGCATTCCTGAGCAGATATTTTATGGCGCAGGTGGTGGTAAGGGCCGGCTTGCCAGTAGTATTCTGATGGATCTCTCCCTCACCTACCATCAGATCTGCCACCGCAAGGCCTTTCTCGTTTATGCCGTCCAAAGCCACAAACAGTACCGAAAGTGCCAGATATTGATTTGTAAAGCCCTCCGGCTTCCAGTCCTCTCCAAAACCAAAGAAATGGGGGTTAAAGGAGGAAATGTACTTGTAGCCACTCTTTGGTGTTACTTTGGAAATTATGCACAGGCAATCCTGCCAATCAAAGTTTCGCCCCATCATTCTTCCTCCTTCAGGTGTATTCACTGAAAGTGTGGAGCATCCGTAATCCTGTTCCTGAGGTTCAATCTCAGGCACTCTGGAAAAACCATTCGACAGGAATCGGGTGATGTATGCGCCAAGCCCGTACCCATCTTTGGCTCCGCCCTGCTCAAGGAATTTGTCAAAGCCGTCATTACCCTTATATTCAAGATAATAAATCCCGTCATCAAGTTTCCTGACCGACGTTGCGCCCTTTACAAAATTGCCGAACATAATCCATGTCACCAACGCAGCGCTGATCACAAACATCACAAAATTCTTTATAAACTTCTTCATAACAAAAACATTCCGGCGGTAAAGTTAAATAAAAAAGGTGTCATACTGACCGTGGCAATACTGATTGCAAGAGTAACCCTCACTCAACTTAAAATCCTGCATATCAGCCGGCAGAGTAAAGTTCAATGTAGCTCCTTTCTCTGTCAATATACTAAAAATCAAATTGCAGTAAGTACAGGCATGTTATAAAATAAAAAGTATATCTTTTCCTTTTACCGCCTGATGGTAATCCTGCCTTCCGTGCGGGAGTAGCGCCCGGGCATTACGCCGTTGAGGGTGGCTCTCAGGTATTCTGAGATGACATCGCGCACAAGGTCGGTGGTGCGCTCATCTACGGAAGCGCGTTCCAGGATTCCGTAGCAGCCGGCTTCCATCATTAGGTAATCGGTTGATGCTATGGAATAGCGGCGGTCGGGATCAACGGGTTGGTAGAGGCCTGTGGAGGCATCCAGTACCTGAAGGTTGCTGACACGACGCGGGGAGCCTTCGGGCACTCCGGTAAAGAGACCGTCGGCATCGGTCTGAAAATGAGTGGTTACAGAGCAGTCAACCTCATATCGGATGCCGCTGACCTGCAGCAGATCGCCATTCTCAAGAGGCATCAGCCTTGCGCCAAACTCAAGGGCGTCCATCAGCTGACGGCCTGAGATGGTTCCCACACAGCAGAAATTGCCGAACGGCTCTATGGCAAAGATATCGTTTGCGGTGATATCCCCTGCTGCTATTCCGGCGCGGATGCCGCCACCGTTCACTATTCCAATCTCGGTCTTATATTTGCAGCGCAACGCATCTGTAAAGAAATTAGCGATTGGTGTCTCCTGATAGCGAACCAGCCATTTGTCCTCATTATCACGGCAAGGCAGTTCGAAAGGAGTGTTGCCGCACACTGTCTGGCCCTCTTTGAGGATTGTCTCCTTCTCTTTTGACACCAATGCGGCAACGGTCTGGTCAATGCCGGTATATGAGTCTGTGGGTACAAGACGCGTGCTCAGCTTGCCATTGGTGCCGATTGTAAGAACGCCAATGTTGTTCAGTTTTGTGCCGGGTGATGTAAGTATCACGGGATTGCCTTTCAGATTACAGACAATAGAGTCTGGTATAACGTGATGAGCGTGACCGTCAAGCACAACATCTATGCCGGTGGTTCCGGATATAAGGTCAAGGGATGTTATCAAGCCTTCGTATGCCTCATCGCCAAGATGCGCCAGAGCCACCACATAATCCGCGCCATCGGCACGCGCCTTGTTGATGTACTTCTGGGCATTCTCCATGAAATCGTTCTCGGAGAAGCCATATTTCAGATAGCCGTCATCATCGCGGAAGGTGGAGTATGAGACAGAGCCCATGGTAACTGGTGTGGCGAAGCCGATAAAGGCCACACGGACATTTCCGTACGATACGATATTATATGGCGCGAATACCAGCTGTTCCTTGTCCAGCTCGTAGAAATTGCAGCACAGAGGTGTGGCACAGAGGCTGTCCATCAGCTCAAACAGGCGTGGAACGCCATAGTCAAACTCGTGATTGCCAAGCGTGAAGAAATCATACCCCACAGCATTCATTATGCGTATTATTGACGCTCCACGGGTCTTGGCCCCCACTACATCGCCCTGGACGAAATCGCCGCTGCTTACTGTGGCAACGTATGGGGTCCTGGCCTTGAGGTCATTCCTTAAAGCCGCTAACGTGGCATAGCCATCTACACCGCAATGCACGTCGCTCTCATAGACTATATTTATCTCCTTGTCTGGAAGATTCTGAACGGTTGCATTCCCGGACAGTCTTCTGGAACAGCCTGCCAACAGGCACAATGCCGCAAGCGGTAAAAGGAAATCTCTTCTAAAAGCCATACTCTACTATAGTTGTTAAGAGTGGGTCAAGGGGACAGGTACCGTGATTCAATGCTGAATCACGGTACCTGTCCCCTCTGATTCACCTCATTTGTCTCTATCTGGATTACTTGAACCCGTCCCAACTCTTGATTGGAATATCATCTACGCTGGTGGTGCAGAACGCGTTGATGAACGCGCTGGCAAGACGGGCGTTGGTGATAAGAGGGATGTTGAGGTCAATGGCGGCACGACGGATCTTATAGCCGTTTGAGAGCTCGTGCTGTGTAAGGTCCTTCGGGATGTTCACCACCATATCTATCTCTTTCTTGTGAAGCATGTCAAGAGCCTGCGGCTGCATGCCCTCCTCGCTTGGCCAATAGACCAGAGTGCAGTCAACGCCGTTCTCCTGCAGATACTTGGCCGTACCGCCTGTCGCATAGATGTTGTAACCCTTCTGACTGAGCAGGCGGGCGGCATCGAGCATCTCGGTCTTCTGCTTGGCGGTTCCTGTAGAGAGAAGGATGTTCTTCTGCGGGATGCGATGGCCAACTGAGAGCATTGACTCGAGGATGGCATAGCGCGGGTCGTCACCCAGACAGCCAACCTCGCCGGTTGATGCCATATCAACGCCCAGAACAGGATCGGCCTTCTGCAGACGGTTGAATGAGAACTGGCTGGCCTTGATGCCTACGTAGTCTATATCGAACAGGCTCTTCTCCGGTATCTGGAACGGTACGTTCAGCATAACCTTTGTGGCAAGCTCTATGAGGTTTATCTTGAGTACCTTGCTCACGAACGGGAAGCTTCGTGAGGCGCGGAGGTTACACTCAATAACCTTGATGTCGTTCTCGCGGGCCAGATACTGGATGTTGAACGGGCCGCTGATATGCAGCTCCTTGGCAATCTGACGGCTGATACGCTTGATGCGCTTTACGGTCTCTACATAGAGTTTCTGTGGCGGGAACTGTATGGTGGCGTCGCCTGAGTGGACACCGGCGTACTCAATGTGCTCGCTGATGGCATACGCTATGATCTCACCGTCGCGTGCTACGGCATCCATCTCCACCTCCTTGGCGTGCTCAATGAAACGGCTCACCACAACAGGGTGCTGCTTGGATACATCGGCGGCAAGCTGCAGGAAGCGCTCAAGCTCGTCCTGGTTGCTGCAGACGTTCATCGCTGCGCCGGAGAGCACGTACGATGGTCTCACCAGTACAGGGAAACCTACCTTCTCGATGAACTTGCCAATCTCCTTCATAGAGGTAAGCTCGCTCCACTCCGGCTGGTCAACGCCTATGCGGTCAAGCATTGCGGAGAACTTCTCGCGGTCCTCGGCATTATCGATATTCTTGGCGGATGTGCCCAGAATAGGAACGTTCATTCCGTCCAGACGCATGGCAAGGTTGTTCGGAATCTGACCGCCGGTCGATACGATTACTCCGTGCGGATCCTCAAGCTCCAGGACATCCATAACGCGCTCGAAGGTGAGCTCGTCAAAATAGAGACGGTCGCAGACATCGTAGTCGGTACTTACGGTCTCTGGGTTGCAGTTTATCATTATGTTGCGGTAGCCCTCCTTGCGGATGGTGTTCAGAGCCTGCACACCGCACCAGTCGAACTCTACAGATGAGCCGATACGGTATGCGCCAGAGCCGATTACCGCTATTGATCTCTTGTCGGTGTAGAACGGTATGTCGTGAGCTGAGCCGTTGTAGGTCATATACAGGTAGTTGGCCTGTGCCTGATACTCACCGCCAAGGGTATCAATCTGCTTTACGTATGGCATAATGCCGAATGACTTTCTCTTGTCGCGTACAGCCAGAAGTCCCTTGTCAACACCCATAGTCTTCTCTATGCCGATGGCACGTGATATCTGGAAATCGGAGAAGCCGGCACGCTTGGCCTTGAGAACGGTCTCGGGTGTGAGGGCATCGATGCCTTTCAGCTTGTGAAGCTCTACCGAGATGTCGGTTATCTTCTTCAGGCTGTTCAGGAACCACTTGTCAATCTTGGTGAGCTCCCAGATGCGGTCTATGCTGTAACCTTTCTGAAGTGCCTCGCTGATGGCGAAGAGACGTTTGTCGGTAGGTTCCTTGAGAGCCTTGTCAAGATCGGGGAATTTGATGGCCTTGTTCTCTACAAAGCCGTGCATTCCCTGCCCTATCATACGGATACCCTTCTGGATAACCTCGCCGAATGAGCGGCCTATTGACATTACCTCGCCTACGGACTTCATACTGGAGCCAATCTCACGGTCAACACCGTGGAACTTGGAGAGATCCCAGCGAGGCATCTTGCATACGATGTAGTCAACCGACGGCTCAAAGAAGTTGGTGGTTGACTTGGTGATGGAGTTGGTGAGCTCATACAGGTTGTAGCCGAGACCCAGCTTGCAGGCTACGAATGCCAGAGGATAGCCTGTGGCCTTTGATGCCAGGGCCGATGAGCGGCTCAGACGGGCGTTGACCTCGATTACGCGATACTCCTCTGACTGCGGGTCAAAGGCGAACTGTATGTTGCACTCGCCCACGATGCCCACGTGACGGGCCACACGGACGGTAAGCTCCTCCAGTTTCTGAACCTCGTGCTGTGTGAGTGTCTGTGTAGGAGCCACAACGATGCTCTCGCCGGTATGGATGCCCAGCGGGTCGAAGTTCTCCATAGAGCAGACTATGATGCAGTTGTCGCTCTTGTCGCGAACGCACTCGAACTCAATCTCCTTCCAGCCCTTGAGGCTCTTCTCAACCAGAATCTGAGGTGAGAACGAGAATGACTTCTCGGCCAGCTTGTTCAGTTCCTCCTCGTTGTCGCAAAAGCCTGAGCCAAGTCCGCCAAGAGCGTATGCGGAGCGGATGATGACAGGATAGCCAAGCTCAAGGGCTGCCGCACGTGCGGCCTCCATTGACTCTACGGCGTGACTCTTGATGGTCTGCACGCCAATCTCGTCAAGACGCTCAATGAAGAGCTCGCGGTCCTCGGTGTCCATAATGGCCTGCACCTGTGTGCCGAGTACCTTCACGCTATATTTCTCGAATACACCCTGCTGATACAGTGCCACACCGCAGTTCAGCGCTGTCTGACCGCCGAATGCCAGAAGGATTGCGTCGGGACGCTCCTTGGCGATGACCTTCTCTACGAAGAACGGAGTAACCGGCAGGAAATAGACCTTGTCGGCAACACCCTCGCTGGTCTGTACGGTAGCGATGTTCGGGTTAATGAGGATTGTCTCTATATGCTCCTCCTTCAGGGCCTTCAGTGCCTGTGAGCCTGAGTAATCGAACTCACCGGCCTCACCTATCTTCAACGCGCCCGAGCCGAGCAGCAACACCTTTTTATATTTCTTCATTGCCATAGCTGTCTGATTTTAGAGTTTTGAGACAAAATCCGAATATATGAACTGTGTGTCAGTGTCAATCACATCCGACTCTGAGTGGAACATCACGCCAACCCAAGGCTTGCGGGTGTTGTAGATGCCCTCAACGGAGCCGTCGTTGAGATTCTTCAGATAGACTTTCCACTTGCCCAGAACGGAGTCCTCGCGCAGGGCGTAGTTGTGGTTCTGTGTGGTGATGAAGCAGCGGTCGGTACCCTCCAGACGAACCGGCTGGTTGTGGGTGTGATGGCCGAACTTCAGTTTGTAGGTATCCATACCGCCGGCAAGGCCAAGCAGCAGGCATCCCATACCGATTCCCAGAATCGGTTTGTCGGACTTATCCATAAAGCGCTGGATGTTGGCTACGGCCTCGCTGCAGTAGCTGGGATTGCCGGGACCTTCGGAAAGGACTATGCCATCGCACTTGATCTGGCTGAAATCGCTCTTCCAGGGAACACGCACCACTGTAAGGCCCTCGTTGATAAGGCAGCGTATCATTCCGGCACGCACGCCGAAATCCACCAGCACCACCGTTTTCTCAGCTCCGGGATTGTATGTGACAGGTTCTTTGCAGGATACCTCGTCCAGCATATTCGTGAACGCATACTCGGCAGGCTTCGGCATATCGTCAAAGAGTATTCTGGCGGTCATACTGCCGTGATTGCGGATGTGCTTGGTCAGCTCGCGGGTATCTACTCCCTTCATTCCGGTGATTTTCTCGCGTTTCATCCAGCTCTCCAGAGTCTCAACCGCATTCCAGTGGCTGTAGAACTCGCTATAGTCGCTGACAATCAGGGCACGTGCCTGAATCCGGTCGCTCTCGGCATTCACCGGCAGGCCATTCTCATCGTGCTCCAGCGGCTGAACGCCATAGTTGCCTATAACTGGATAGGTCATTACCAACAGCTGACCTCTTGACGAGGGGTCAGTAAGCAGCTCAGGATAGCCTGTCATCGCAGTGTTGAACACAAGCTCGCCACTGACAGGCTGCTCATAACCGAAAGACTCACCCTTGAAGCAGGTGCCATCGGCCAAAATCAGTGATACTGTCATTATCTGTAGTTTTTTTCGTAATAATCAATGAAAGCCTTGTTCACAAGCAGTGTTCCGCCAGGTGTGGGGAAATCACCGCTGAAGTACCAGTCGCCCAGATGGTTCGGGCAGGCACGGTGCAGGCCGTCAAGAGTCTGATAGACAATCTTAATCTCGGCCTTACATCCTACCGGAGTGAGCAACTCTACAATCTTCTGTGAGATCTCCTCGGCTGTGAACTGGTTGTAAATCTCCTTCACGCAGTTGACGCGCTCCTCTGCCGGTTTGGTGAGCTGCTCGCGGCACTTGCAATATACATCGGTAACCAGATGCCACATTCCACGCTCCTGAAGAAGCTCCAGGGTAGCCTTGAATGCTATGAAGTGATCCATGCTGGACATATCTATGCCGTAGTAGTCCGGATAGCGTACCTGAGGCGATGAGGAGACAATCACTATCCGCTTCGGTCCCAGACGGTCCAGAATGCTGATGATGCTCTCGCGCAAGGTAGTTCCACGCACGATGCTGTCATCTATCACCACAAGGTTGTCTATGCCGGGATTGATGGTTCCGTATGTTATATCATAAACGTGCTGTGCCAGTGCGTTGCGGCTGTCGCCCGCCGTGATGAAAGTTCTGAGCTTGATGTCCTTCCAGGCCACTTTCTCGTTGCGGATGCGGCGTGAGAGTATTCTGGCCATATCCTGATCCGACGCGCCAGGGCCGAGAGCCTTTATCTGCTCCAGCTTCTGGTTGTTCAGGAACTCCTCAAATCCCTGTACCAGACCGAACGAGGCCACCTCGGCGGTATTCGGAATGAACGAGAACACGGTGTGGTCTATATCGCCCTGCACGGCCTCAAGAACCGGCTCAACAAGCTGACGGCCCAGTTCCTTGCGCTCACGGTAGATGTCGATGTCGTTGCCACGGCTGAAATATACGCGCTCAAACGAGCAGGAGAGATTGGCCTTCGGTGCGATTATCTGCTCCAGACGCATCTTGCCTTTCTTGTTGATGACAAGTGCCTGACCCGGCTCCAGCTCGTGAATGCGGTCGGCGCTCACATTAAGTGCGTTCTGCAGTGCCGGACGCTCTGACGCCAATGCTATTACCTCGCCGTCGCTGTACCAGAAGGCTGTACGGATGCCCCAAGGATCGCGGATTGCGAATGACTCGCCGCTTCCTGTTATGCCGCCAACCACGTAGCCGCCGTCCCAGATTGGGGCTGAGGTACGCAGAACATTGGCGATATCCATATTGTCCTCTATATATTGGGTAATCTCAACGCCCTTCAACCCCTTATCCTCGGCAATCTTGAAGATGCGCTCAACCTCACGGTCCAGACGGTGTCCCACCTGCTCCAGCATAAAGTATGTTGACTGGTAGTTGCGTGGATGCTGTCCGTGCGAGATAATCTCCTGGAAGACCTCATCGGCATTCGTTATGGTGAAGTTTCCGCAAAGAGCAAGGTTCTTGGCGCGCCAGTTGTTGCGACGCAGGAACGGATGCACCTCGGAGATGCTGTGAGTGCCGCCTGCCGAATAGCGCAGATGTCCAAGATAAAGATCTCCTACGTAAGGACAGTTCTTTGCCACGAACTTATCGTCGGCCAGCTGTGCCGGAGTATATTTGGAGATCTGAGCGGTAAGGCCGTCAAATATCTCGCTGATGGCTCCCGAGCCCAGTGCCCTGTCTCTGTACATATACTCTTCTCCCGGATTAGCCGTAAGCCTTACGGCTGCGATTCCGGCACCCTCCTGCCCGCGGTTCTTCTGTTTCTCCATCATCAGGTAAAGATGATGCAGTCCGAACAGCAAATCGGAATACTTCTTCCGATAAAAACTGGCAGGTTTGAGCAATCTGACCATCACAATTCCGCACTCATGATGCAAAGGTTCCATCTTTCAGACAATTAATGAAAATTTGTTGGATAAGGATACAAAAAAAGAGAGTAGCAACAAGCGCACACTCTCCTTTTTCAAACAGTAACACAATATGTTACCCTCAGAATCCAGTTCACTGATAACCGGCCAGACGTGTCGTTTGTAACTTTCTCTCAAAATCATACCGCAAAATTACTCCAAATTTTCTTTCCGCGGTACCGCCAAGCCTCATTAAGTTTTCAACCGCAACATTAAAAAATGTTATTCGGCTCTTACACGTGTGGTTTTGGAGACTTATTTGAACTATGGGATGTGTATTTACGGTTCCGGCAGTGGCTTTCCGGGACTTGATTGCGATTTGGCTGTGCTATATGGAGTTGAGACGAAACGTTTAAACGAGCAAGTCAAACGTAACAGAAACCGCTTTCCTGATGATTTTATGTCTCAACTGTCAGAAGAAGAGGCATTGTGTTCAAGGTCGCAAATTGCAACTTTGAACGAAGGACGTGGTAACAACATTAAATATTGTCCTTACGCCTTTACTGAAAACGGCGAAAGCTCCTTTCCATTATCGCACAAATCTTTCAGCGTCTTGCCAGCGCTCCCATTGACAATCGCAAATCTGAAATCCATAAAAAATCGAAACGGATAATTACAAATCAGATAACAGCATTCCATTTTGAATAATTTTATATATATTTGCAGCATGAGAATTATTGCAATCAACAGTCTTCGTGAGTATTGGGAGAAACAGCCTGAGACTCAGCAGCCATTGAGCGAATGGTATTTGAAGGTAAGCAGGGCACAGTGGGAATCGTTCATTGATATGCGCGCTGACTTCAACTCTGTTGACTATGTTGGGAATCAACATTATGTGTTCAACATAAAGGGCAATAATTACCGGCTGGTAGTAGCCGTGAAGTTTACCCCGAAATTGGTGTATATCCGTTTTGTGGGAACACACGATGAATATATGAAGATTGATGTTTCAAACATTTAGGTTATGGCACAGATAAAAAGTAAGGAACAATACGATGCTATTATGGCAAGGATTGATGAACTATTCTTTGCCACTGATGAGAATACACCGAAAGATGACAAGAGATTGTTGGAACTTGACATACTTTCCGCGATGGTTGAAGAATACGAGCAGGAGCATTTTCCTATTCAGACACCTTCATTGTCGAATACCATCGTAGCGAGAATGACTGAGCGTAACTACTCCCAGAAAGAGCTTGCCACCTTGCTTGGAATGTCAGCACCAAGATTGTGCGACATTATTGGCGGAAAGAAAACTCCTACGTACGAACAAGCAAGAACAATCTCAAAAAAACTTGATATTGACCCTGTTATCGTTTTAGCACTCTGACGATTCATTCAAACCTTTGATATGAAGACCCTCCTTGTTTCAATAAATGATGTCACAATGCTTGATGAAATCAGAATCGCCATTGAACAAATTCCTGATGTAGTCAGTGTAATTGAAGACACATCATACGATGCACCAAATTGTGTTGCACATCGTGAAGCTATGGATGATATTATTGAAGGGGAAATCTGTAAGGCTACAAATGCATCGACAAAGCGTTCAAGTTTATGAAGTGAATTCTAACCGTATTTCAATTCCTGAGACGGTCTCTGACTGAGGCATTAACGCAATTTCCTAATCTGAAATAAAAAAAGCCCGGAATGGGCTTTTATGAGCCGAAGGCGGGACTCGAACCCGCGCAGCGATGCTGCGCTTACATTTTTTTAGTTTGCCGAAGCAAACGAAAAGCTCCCTTTCGGTCGCTGTAGGTCGCGGGTTCGAGAGGGAGCTGTCTGCTTTCTTGAGCCGAAGGCGGGACTTCTCTTAAACACACGCTTACAATCAGATAAACAACTGAATTAACATTTGGTAGAGCAATACGCTCCGAAGAAACCTCTGTCTATTTCGTTACTTCTTTGCGTTCGCATTTGCGATGCCAAATTTACACATATTTTCCAATAGCGCAACGGACGCTGAATAAAAAAGGAAGGGTGTGTCTCCCGACAGGCCCTTCCTGGTGTAATACTAACGTTTATAAAAATTAAAAGTAACAATGGGTATCTGCAACCAAACCTCTCCGTCTTTCCTTTGGTCTATCTCAGCTTGTCAGCCAGACGTCTATCGTAGAGCACCGTCATACCCGACAGGGCGTCCAAGTCGGTGAACTCAGTGAATATGGCGAACCTGTAGTATTTGTAACTATGCCCCTTCAGGGAACCTAGCATCTTCCAGTGCGCGTTGTCATTGCTGCAGTATATCTGCACCCTCACGCCGCTCATGCCGGTCGTTCCCGTGCCTGTGGTCACCTCCGTCCTCGAGAAATACGCCCGCAGGTCGTACAAAAGCTTTCTCGCGAACGGGTCCTGAAGCTCCAGGGGCCTTGTCAGCGCGAACCCTCTTCTCACGAGGCCGTCAGACACAGGCTCCCCCACACCGTAGTCATACAGGACCCTACCCACCTGCACCACCGACAGCGGCCAGTATGGAACTATAACCGTGGGCATACCGGTATCAATGACCGTCGAGAACTCGCGGTTCACCATACTCATCACAAGATGCTTGTGGCTGACCTGTCCCTGCTCCTCGTCATAGTTCGGGTAGATGTGCAGCAGCCTGTGCGGGTAGTCCCAGCCGATCCTGAGGCCAGGATGCGCAAGGACAGCCCTTATCTCATCCATATCTCTCACGAAAAGTCCGCTCCAGGCCGGCAGCAACCCCTTAAGCGCCGGCGGGAAAAACACGTCCTCGTCAACGTTCGCGCCGTTCAGCTTGTCCGAAAGCAGCGCGATGTCGGAGCCGTTCGAGACCATCAGCCCCTGGCTTGTCACGAACACGACCGCGTTGTCGGTCTGCGTCACGCTCTCCGCATTGACGCACACGTCCCTCGATATCGGCTTCGCAGGATAGTAGGTGCCGTCGCCTCTCACCTCCAGAGCCCACACGCCGTCCGTAGAGAAGGCTATGAGAGGGAACTGACCGAACTGACCCGTCGAGAGTGCCTGTGTGTTTGAGATCACGCGCATTATCTCTCCCTCGCCTACCCTGTATGTCTCTGACAGCGGAAAGACAAAAGGATTGCTGGCGGGAGACAGCATCAGCAGACTGCCATCCCTCTCATATCCGGTGGATTCGTCAGGCGGTACAGGCGATGGTTGAAAAGGACCGTCCGCATAGGTCTCGAAGTCCTTGAAAAAGTAGGCGCCTTGCAGAAGCGGGCTTTTAGCCAGCGGCATCACAAGTTTTCTAACGCCAAGCGATGAGGCAGAATATGCGTTGGTGATTTCCACTTTGTAAGCATCCGGGTCAGGGTAATAGAGATACGACAGGTGATGCAGGTCATTCGTCAGTAGCGCGCTGTTGTTCAAGACATACTCTCTCGCGCCGCGCTTTATATATACGGAGATGGTCACCTCCCTCTCCTGGGTGTTGTCGGTGTGCTGGAAGAATGAGCCTACAGGTATGTTGTTGGCGTACATCGTTCCGGTACCGTAAATGTTCAGCCTGCCGTTATACGCGAAAGCCCCGCGCGCGCCCCTCCTGTAATGCGACTTGTATCCGTCTGGCATCACCTGTCTCGTCGCGAGATTCGAGATGTCACCTGCCTCTACGACGGTCCTCTCGGAGGTCTCGATGCTCTCGGTCGGAATGAGAGACAGCAGGTAAAACGTGTCAAGCTCGTCAATCTTGTATTCCCTCTTCGGCAGGTTGATGAGAACATCACCATCGTGCAGGTGAGTGTTTTCGTTTCTGTCCTTGAGCTCCGTTATGTTGTTCCGCTTGTAGCTGACCGTGCCGGCTCTCGTGTCGGCACCATAGCAATATCCGTAACTGATCACTTCATCCCACCCCTCGACAAGCTTGTTCTGGTCAAACGTCCACAGAGGTAGGGATGAATATATCTCCACCCCTGTTATTATGTCACTCCAGCCGGCAAGCTCCGTCTTCGAGGCCTCGCCGCACAGGTAGTCAAGGTCCGCCTTGACGTATGCGGGCTCGCAGTGCAGAACATCTCCTACTTTTTCCTCAATACGGACAATCGGGGCGGTTCGTGAGTATGGAACCATCAGCACGGCCGGCGACTGGTGTATGACGGTGCCGTCGTACATCCTGAGCGCATATCTCACAAGAAACGGGAACACGAACTTGCCGGCCTTGTGACATCCGGCTATATCCTTGTTCACCTCGGCCATGACGGCATCAGTCACGGCCCTACGCTCATCCGCCGGGAAATACCCGTGCCCTCCATCATGATAATGATAAGTCACCACATCTATCCGGTTCCCGTATTCCAGCGTCAGTTTCAGGCCGAAGTCTATGTCCAGTTCCGGTATGTGGTCGCCGAGGTAGCGGTACCGCGCTTCGCCGTCGCGCAGCGTCCAGAGAAAATACCTTATCTCATCAGCGTCATCCGCGGAGTCATGTGAGAGCACCATCAGCGTGTTTCCCTGAGACACCACCTGCGCTATCTCGCCGATGTCCTGGAATGTCAGGTCATCGTCCAGCGCGACATAGTTTCCGGCCAAATCATCGTCATCCTGCGGTATCACATTGCCGTCACTGTCCGTCTTGCGCCAGTACAGCCTCACCTCACCCTCATCGGCAACCGCCACTATGTAATGCTCATAGCCGGCGTTCTTGTGGACATGCAGGACCCTCGGTCCGCCAAACTCCGCGGGGAACCCTCCAATCACGCGCATCGGCGGCGCCGGTCTCAGCTCGCCGCCCTCCGGAATCAGGTTCACGCACTCGGACAGCTCGCCCGGCTGCGCTATCGACGGCGAGCGTCTCATGCCCTTGTCAAACGAGATGTCAAGCCGCTGCATCCTGTCCCTGTCTTAAAATACCCTGCAATCTGCGCACGGTGTCCGCGTTCGCGCCCGGCACCTGACGCTGTCCTGCGCCCGCGCCGTCCTGCGGCACATCCATGCCCTGCTGCCGCATGACCTCCTTCGTCGACGCTATCTTCTGTCTCAACCCCTGCAGCATCGGGTAGTAACCGAACTCCAGCAGGTCCTCCAGGCCCAGCCATCCGTTGGCGGCCCACGTCTCCAGCTGCTCGTTCATCATACCACGTGCCTGCGCGGTGTCCGGCGCTATGCGCACCCTCACCTCAAAGTCCGTGTCATCCACGGTTTTTGGGTCGTACTGTCCCATCGAGACGAGTCCGTTGCTGTGCCGCACGCTCACGTTGCGCGGCTCGGTGTAGTACTGCTGTATCGTCTTCATCTCCTTCGTCGCCACCTGCTGCTGGAACATCGAGAACTCGGAGAACAGGTAGTTCAGGCTGTTGGCCGCGTTGGACGACTCCATCCTGTAACGGCTCGCCGGCGTGCTGCCGTTGGCGGGAGCCCTTCCCTGGAACGCCTCGTTCACGGTGGCCTCGTCCAGGCTCTGCATCTCCAGCTGCAGCAAGTCCGGAAGGCCCACCGGTATGGAGTTGCTCGTTATCACCTCCGGCCGCAGGTTGCCTCTCAGCTTAGTGTCGTCATAGAATATCCAGCCGCCTATCTCCACCGCCTGCTCCGCGAACTCCTGCTCCGACATACCGCCGAGCACGGACCTCGGTATCATCTTCAGGCCCTTTATCGAATTGTTTATCGCAAGATCGTTAAGCGTGATGAGACGGTTCACATATCTCTGCTGGTCTATCACGGTGCTGAAGTACGGTATAACCATGCCGTTTACATATACGAACATCTTGATGGAGTAAGGATGGCTCCTGTGCTCGTACGGGCTCTCATACTCCTCCAGTACGCGGCCGTCAGGCGACAGCATCCTAAAGTACCAGTACTCATCGACTATGTACCTCCACTCCACCAGCGGGACCTCCGTGTAGGGCATCCTCTCTGAAGGCGTGCGTCTCTGAATGAGCCTTGTCAGCCTGTCTCGCTCGGCGGCGTCGATCATCTGTTGTCTGAAGGCCTGCTCCACCCTGCGCACATTCTCCTCAAGCACCAGGTCAAGCTGGTCTGTCTCTATCCTGTACAGCGGGTTCTCAAAGTCCATCGCGTCGGCGCAGCGGTAACGCGGCTTGTGCTCCTTGGTCCATATATGGTAGGTGCGGCACAGGTCGCTCTGCGGCGGCGTGTCGAAGCTGTCGTCGTCATACTCGCCCATACGCGTGCCAGTGTCGGAGTACCGGTTGATGTAGGGCCGGTATATCTCCTCCAGCTGTCTGTAGTCATACTCGGACCCCGCCAGCACGGAGGCCAGCTCGCCCAGCGTGTAGTCAACGATCTCGCCCACCATCGACATGTCCCACAGCCTAGGGTCGCTGCCCTCGGCCACCCACACGAAATGGCCCAGGTCAACGTGATAGTTATACACGTCCTCGCGCCCGTCGTGAACACCCCACAGCGTCTTCATCACGCTCACGCCCCCGGTGAGCAACTCCAGCAGCTCCGTGGCCATCAGCGTGGCCATCTGGTTGTTCTCCCAGTTGGTCTGCAGCGCGGCCGTCATCATCTCGCTCTTCTGGTCAGCCTCGGGCTGCAGCGCCTGGCATATCGGCAGCACGGCCTGCGCCGTGCCCACTCCCATGATGGACTGGCACACCTTTATCAGGCGGTTGGTCTGGAGCACCACGCCACCGGTGCGTCTGGCTATGCGCTCGCGCTCCCTCACCTTGCGTCCGTGCTCATCCTCCACGTAGTCACCCCACTGGTCCGTGCCGAACACGTAGCGCTGGTTGCGCAGGCGCGTGGCGCGCGCGTCGGCCTGGTCATCGTACGCGTCACGGAAACGCGTCAGAAGCGACATCTCCACGTGCTGCCCGCCAGACAGCCTCCTGGCGGCCCTCACGCTGTCAACCGTCGTGGGCCTCCGCTCAAAATGCGACCTTGGTATAAGCTTGTGCATATATTCCTGTCTGTTTTATACGGACAAATCAATATCTGGACAGCGGCGGTATTTGTGTTTTTAGTCAAAAAAGCAAAAGAGCCTTCTGTTTATCAGTTGCTTTGTGCCTTACAGAAACCATACGTCATGGCAAACCTTGTCATCTACATACAGTATTCAGACATCATAAGTCAGTGCGCGCTCCTGTCGTCTTACGAGGCGCGCGACAAGTACGACGCCTCCGGGCAGAGCGAGTTCGAACAGATTCACATAGGCGCCGCGGACCACAAGGCGGTGACAGAGTTCCTTACTGAGGGCAAGTCGCGGCTCCGACTTATTCTCGACGATATGATAACCGACGAGACGTCTGTTCAAGACAGCGGCTGGAGCTGGACGTTCCGCACCGACGAGACCAGATACCGCCAGAAAGGCGCGGAGATCATCGCCATGCACGTGCGCGAGGCCGTCACGAGCTACGCCATGGCATGCTGGATGCGCCAACGCGACTACAAGGATAGGGCAGCTTTCTACGACGGCTCCTTCGCTAATATGTCGGAGCTCGTGCGCACCCGCCTCTACAAGAAGGAGTCGCCGCTGTTCCCGGCCGACTACCACCCATACAGCACGCTTGACAAGATCCGCGGCTATCTTTATGAGGCTTCGTATGACAACATTGACTACGACTACGCGCAGGGCTACTTCGAGGGCAAGGCCCCCGTGCCGGCCGGAGCGTGCTCTGTGCTATCCGTCGGCGGTCTCGTGGGCCGCACCTACGACTGGCTCGACAACTACGACGCTGTCATCTGCGTCCACACGCCGCGTATGCGCGGACGCAACGCCGTGCTCGGCATAGCCGGAAGCACGGCGGAGCTGTCAGTGCAGGCCATTGACAATGACGAGCGGACGGAGGCCTGGCGGCTGCTTCCATTCAAGCTGCAGGACGGCATAAACGACAAGGGGCTGTTCGCCGCCATACTTGTCGCTCCCGCCCGAGGTGACGGAGTGGCGCATCCGGCGGCCGCGAAGAGGGACAGGATATGCTCGGTCATGCTCGTGCGCTACATACTCGACTATTTCGACACCGTTGACGACGCCGTCGGCTACATACAGAGCTATGTCGAGGTCTTCACCCCGGCTTACCTTCTCGCAATGGGCTACGAGGCGCATTTCGTGCTGAAGGACTCCGGGAAATGCGTCGTGCTGGAGCTTGAGGACGGCGCGTTCGTCACCGTACAGAGCGACATATGCACCAATTTCCACGTGAGCGGCGTGACGCCGGGTCAGGACGGCAATGTCTTCACCAACGCCGACGCCGGGGACGGCGACCTGCCCACCTCGCAGGGCATCGAGGAGGACGGCAGCGGTCTTGAGCGCTGGAACATCCTCAACGCCGCCAGAGACTCCATATCCGGCAAGGATGATATGATTGCGGCTATGGACAGCGTGAGATACTCCAAGACCTACACCAACGGCACCGGCGGAGACACCGATGCCGTGTGGTACTCAGAGCTTGTAGGTGACGGCGTCACCGTCGATACGCCACCCACGGATGACGGGCTTGCCGCAAGGCTCGCGCAGGCCCGTCAGGAATATGTGTCAAGAAGCAAGGACAACCCAAGGACGTGGCTCACCACGCACAGGTGCGTATATGACCTCGCAGCGGGGAAGGTCTATGTGGCAGTCCAGGAGGACACCGTCCATAACGACACCTTCCAACTTCATGTATAACTCGCAGATAAACCAACCATAATACATAGCATAATGAGTATTCTGATTACAATCTATCGCAACAAGCTGGTGTACGACATAGATGCCATCTCCTGGAAGGTGGCCCGCTGCCGTATTCCGCAGCCCACACCCAACCAGGCGGAGGTGCAGACTGACTCCAACTCCGACAACAAGTTTGTCGTAGAGCGTCAGATAGTCTATGCCATCAACGCCGTCAAGCAGTTCGTAAAGTGGTGTGAGCAGTCATCAACGCAGAGTGGCAGCAATGACCTCTCGGTAAACACGGAAGGAGCCTATACGCTTACTTTCCGCGAGCCTCAGGGATGGCGTTCCGACGGGAATCAGATTGCCGCCCTTGTGAACCATTACATCGTCACACGGGTGCTCGCCGACTGGTTCGAGCAGGTGATGCCAAAAGAGGTCGAGGCGTACAAGGGACGCGCCGACTCCATACTCTCCGAGCTCATACATCTCTTCGTGCGCGACGCTCCGGTGTTTCCGGAGACACCGGAGCCTGAGCCAGAAGACACAGACGGCGGAGCGTCTCAAGGCCCTACCGGTGGCATAGCGTGAGAATACCGTCATTATTTAAACAACAGGTAAAAAAAAGATATGAGTGACATAACAGTGACAATAGCGAGAAACAAGCTGGTATATGACATAGACGTAATATCCTGGAATGTGGCCAAGTGCCGTATCCCACAGCCGCGTGCCCGCGCCGAGGCGCAGACCGACTCCGAGGCTGACAGCAAGTTCGTCATCGAGCGTCAGATTGGCTACGCCATAAACAATATCAAGCAGACGGTACGCTGGTGCAGGCAGACCTCATCCACCACAGGCGACAATGACATGACGGTCAACGCCGCCGGCAGCTACTCATTCACCTTCCGCACGCCGGCAGGATGGCAATCCGACGCTGACCAGCTCGGCGCGCTCATCAACCGCTACATCGTCACACGGGTGCTTGCCGACTGGTTCGGGCAGGTCATGCCCGCCGAGGTCACAGCATACTCAGCACAGGCCGATGCCGTGCTCGACGAGATAGTTGCCCTTTTCCTGCGCGACGCCCCGTCGTCGCCGTACTTCGTAACCGAGCCGTAAGCCTTATGATGGAACTTGGAAGATGCTGTCATGGCAGGAGCGACAAGACAGGCGGCATACCGGTTTCCGTCATTCTGCGCAGGGCTGACATACGCCACGATGTCAATTTCACGTCATGGAAGGTGGCCAGGTGCCGCATAGGGGGCGTGCAGAGCAAGTCTCTCTCCATCACGGACGAGGAGGCCGCCACGCTGCTGCAGAGGTTCCTTGTCACGGCCGTAGGCGAGATAAGGGCGGCGCTGCAGCGTTACATACGTCTCCCGCTGCCTCGCGTGGCCGACGACAGTCTCAGAACCGAGCGGTGTGAGCGCCCGCAGGAGAGCGACGGCTACGATATCGACACCACAAGCCGCGAGGTGACGACCATCTTCCCTGAGGAGTATGTCCTGGAGCTGCTTATGCCGGACGACTGGAGGGGCGACGCCCACACGCTCGCGCTGCGGGCCCACGGCTATGTGGTGAGCTACATCCTTGCGGAGTGGTTTGACATCGTCAAGCCCGACGAGGCCCCCACATACAGGGCGAAGGCGGAGGATCTGCTTGGCAAGATATCCTCCGAGGGCTTCTCCAGCACCGTGAGAGTGACGTTCAGGCTATAGTTTGGTCATGGCTAAGAAATTCGAGAAAGGACACGAGTATCACCCGCCGTCACCGGAGGTGGTGAGGGCCAAGAGGGAGCTGCGCGCGCTCATCGGCGACGCGCTCGTGGACCACCATAAGGACTTTCTTGACGCCTGGGATGTGCTGAAGGTCAAGAACCCCAAGGCCTACTGCGACATCTACATCAGCCTTCTCAAGTTCAAGCTTCCGCAGGTCAGCTCCATAGCCTTCGAGAGCGAGGAGAAGGAGAATCCGGCCATCGAGCTTCTACGCCAGATGGCACAGTACAAGAGATAGGGGCAGCCGCGACCGGACTGCCCCTATCTCATTCACTCTGTCAGCGAGTAGTACATCATCCTCAGCACGTCCGCCGGAAGGCAGGTGTACTCCAGGTATTCCAGAAACTCACTCATACCGTCATCCTCCTGAGCCTCTTCCTGCCGCAGCCGCACATGAACAGCGAGGTGTACGGGTGCAGCCGCTCCGCTATGCCGCCCGCCAGATAGCACACGTCCTCCGAGTACGGGTCCACGCCCATGGCGCGCGATATGAAGAGCGCCAGGTGTCCTATCTCGTGCGTCAGGGTATTTGAGAACTGCGCCGGGCTCGTGGTGCGTCCTATCACCATCACTGCCCTACGGCCCGCGACATCCGTGAACGTGATGCCGTTGTTCAGCGAGCGGCTCCACAGGTTGCGTCTGGCCGACTCCAGGTTACTGCCGCTGATGCCTATATCCAGAAGGTCTTCCAGCACCAGACCGGCGTCAAACCTGTCAACCGACAGCCACACCACGACATTCCAGCCGCAGTCTCTCAACCTCACCCTCGTGCGTATCATAGCAGCTCGCCCCAGTCAACGGGTTGTCCGCTGTGCGTCATATCGGCATACCACCGATTCAAGACCATGCCGTCGTATGCGTCCGGATCATCTATCACATCCTTGACATATTTGGCCATGTGCTCCTCATCAGGAACGGACGACTTGTAGCAGTCCGCCTTGCACATGTTGGCCACATAGACGTAGTCATACAGGATGTTGTTCTCAAGACGCACGCCATAGCGCGACAGCAGCGCGTCCACATACTCCTTCGTGACAGGCTCCACGCGCTCGCGCTTGCCCGTGGCGGGATTCTGCCGCCTCATGAGCGACACGGCCCAGTCGCAGGCCTTCTTGTTGAAGTGCCAGCCGTTGTGCTGCAAGTACCGTGTCATCTCGCGGGGCCGCTCGTCGTATATGTCCAATGGTTGCCTCTCCATAGCCTCAGCGTCCGTATCTGCCACCTCGCATGCCCATGGAGCCGCGCATGCCCATACGGCCGGAGCGACGCTCGCCCATCGGCCGGTAGCCGCGCTCACCCATACGATACCCGCGCTCACCCATAGGCTCATCGTCCATATCGTCGTCCGGGTCCTCCGGATAGCGCTCACCCATGGCGTCCTCGCCCATCTCCTCCAGACAGGACATCAGCCTGCCGCCGATGGAGAGCATATCCTCCACCATATCACTCATCTTCTGGCGCTTGCCGTCAGATATCTCTATAACCTTATATCCCATAGTCGTCATTTGGTTTGCTGCCTCAAGGCGGCCAGAAGCTCGTTCGTGGTGTCCAGGGTCCTGTGTATCTCCTGCATCTCCTTCTCCAGGCTATGCACCCTCTCCTTCATCTGGGACTCCTCGGCGAGTCTGGGGTCAAGAGTCTGGCGTATCTTCGCGCACGCCTCCATTACCTTCCTGTGATGCTCAACGCTGTCCAGCACCTGCTGGCTCGCGCGCTGCATGCCCTCTATCTCAGCCATCATAGCCTCGCGGCTATCGCTGACCACCACACCGCCCGCGCCGAAGTTGGCGATGGAGAGCTGCGACGGCAGCTGGTTGAAATTAAGTGTCTCCTCATCCACCCTGACCGTCACGTCAACCGTGGAGTCAAACGGCTGGCCTATGGGAGGCATACTGCCGAATCTGGCCTGCGGGTTGCTCACGCTAACCACCTGGCCCGTCCTGAGACGCGTGTCCTCACCCTTGTCCAGTATGTAGAACAGATTTCCTTGCCTTAATCCTTGAAACATAGTTAATACTTTTTATCAGTTGAACAATCAGGCGACGAGCTGCAGTCGGTTGCTCTCCCTGTCATAGAAGAACAGGCGGAACGTAGGGCCTGTGGTCGATGTCAGGTCGGCCGCCGTTGCCTGCGCGCCGGTATTCAGATACAGCGGTACGGTAGTGCCTGCCACTCCGGTCGTAGTGAACTGGACCGGCTCCGCACTCGTAGCCACCGGTGTCTGGAATCTAACCACGAAGAAGCCGCTGAACCTCTCGCCCACGAGGGGGTGAGGGCTGAAGCTCACCGTGGTTGTCGTTCCGTCAGAGCTGACGCTGTCGGCGTTGAGCGCGGGTATGCCGCGCCCGTTTACGGTTTTCAGAATAGTGTTTGCCATGACCGCCGTGTCGTTATCAGCCCCAGATGGAGCTGTTGTTAGCCAATGCGCCGTACAGCAGCGGGCTCACGCCGTAGCCGTTCAGGCCAAGAAGGGTAGCCTCGCAAGGAGAGAGC
Organism: uncultured Bacteroidales bacterium; assembly: GCA_937898885.1. GTDB lineage: Bacteria > Bacteroidota > Bacteroidia > Bacteroidales > Bacteroidaceae > Colenecus. Next base: position 23,930 of record CALDKD010000083.1, read on the forward strand.
AGCTTGCCGTTGTTCTGCGGCACCGTCACCGTCTGCGGCAGCTTGCACTTGATACCCTCAACCTCGCTCTGCAGTCCGGCCACAGCAGCCGCTATGGGCTGGGTGGCAGCCGCCACATAACCCTGTATCTGCTGAGTCTGCGCGGCGTTGTCAATCTGACCCCTCAGGCTTGAGTTGGCCTCGCGCAGCGCGTCGATGCGGTTCTGAAGCTCACGCTTCTCCAACTCGCAGAACTTGTCCGAGAGGAATGTGGTCTGCGCGTCAATCTTGCCCGCCAGCGTGTTGGTCTGGTTCAGGGTAGCGAGCTGGTTCTCGTAGCCCTGGCGTGTGATGCTGTCCTTGACCTCGCAGCAGCAGCCTGTCATCTGGTTGCCCAGCTGGCAGCAACACTGCTGGATCTGGCTCGCGATGGAGGCGTCACCGCTGCTCACGGCGTTGATGATCTGCTGACCGCTCATACCTACCTGGTTGGCCACTGAGCAGATGCCCGCCTGAAGAGCATTTAGCCCGCTCTGGATCTGGCCGATGCTGCAGTCAAGATGTGTGCTGAGGTTGCTGATGGCGTTAGCGTTGCCCGCGATGGCCTGGCCAAGCTGCGATGACACGAAGGCCGTGTTGCAGCTTCCGCCGCCTCCGTCATTGCCGAAGATGCCGCCGTTGCGCAGGGCTGCCAGGAACACTATGGCCCAGATGGGGTTGTTCCACATATTGCCTCCGCCAAAGCCGCCTCCGTTGTTGAGCGCGGCGAACAGGTTGGGGTCAAAGCCGCCTCCGTTGCCACCCTCAGGGGTGAAAATAAAAGTCTTTCCGTCTGACATGGTTGTGTCGTTTTACCGCCCTCTTACGCCTTCGGGCATTGGCACGGCCCGCACATCGGACCACGACACAAAACTAATTAAGGCCGTATCGTAATGACACAGCCTTGCAGAATATACTTATCTCGCAGACCTGCTGTCAGATAAGCTTGTCAATTATCTTCTTCACGAACCTCCAGCGTATTCCCTTGCCCAGGTCCTCCGTCGGTATGCCGCTGCGCGACACCTTGCTGTATAGCCCGTTGAACGTCTTGCCCGTGGCCCTCGCGGCCTCGCGGTACGTCAGCAGCGGGTCCATGAAATTCTTGATGAACTCGCACGCCGTGTCGGCGGTCTTCTCGCTGATATGGTCCAGCGCGCCCGACTCCGAGAGCTCGTACAGCTCACGTATGAGGGTCTTGCTTCTCTCCACTGACCCTGATGTATCTGATGAAGTCATTTATCTGAAAGCCGAAATGAATGATGCTTCCCGCCACGCCTGCCGCCACGCCCAGCACGGCCGTCGCCACGAGAATGTTGTATAATAGCGCGTCCATCCTGTCGGCCGCGAAGCACACGACATTGATGAACGCCACGCCCAAGAGCGTAATCCTGTGCCAGACACAGAACCTCTCGAAGAGCGACACGAGAACGAGCACGCATATCACCGGTGATGACACCGAGAACAGCAGGAACACACTCCTGTGCGCGTACTCGGCATCCATAAGCCAGCAGATGTAGTGCGCGCACTGGCTCGCTCCCGTCAGCAGCGGCAGTAGCGCCACGGCCAGAAGGTAAAGCCTGTACGCGCAAATCCTCCACCGGCTCATAGAAACCTTTTCCCAAGAAACAGCACGAGACACAGCGCCGCCGCCACGCCCAGCCAGAAGAACACCCTCTGCGCCGGACTCATCCGGTATTCTGTCACCGTCACCTCCACCGGATACGGCACCGAGTCGCGTCTGGCGCACAGCAGTGAGTCTATCACGCTTCGCAGCCGGCTCTCATACGAGTAGTCGCGCTCGTAGTGCGTCTCGCGCACCGTCACCATGGAGTCCGTGCGTATCACTATCACGGAGTCCCGCACGATGGTCTCGCGCTGTCTCTCCGTGTCGCGGTCACTCACGTTGACGTGCGTCAGCGTGTCCGCCCTGACCGCCGTCACAGGATAATACACCCTTCCGGCGCATCCGGCCAGAAGAAGCAGCGTCGCCATAGCCGCAAGCACCCCTCTCATACACCAAACTCCTTATCCACGTCAAAGCACGGACACTCCTTGTTGGCGTACCGTCTGTGACCGTTGATCCTCGTTATCTCGGGAAACCTCTCCCTCAAGGCGGTCACCAGCACCCGCAGCGCCTCCTTCTGGTTCTCCGTGCGCGTGTCCGCGGCCTTGCCGTTACGGTCCTGACCGCCTATGTAGCACACGCCGATGGAGTTGCTGTTGTGGCCGGAGCAGTGCGCCCCTATCTGCTCCACTGGACGTCCAATCTCAACAAACCCGCTCAGGTCTATCACGTAGTGGTAGCCTATGCCGGCCCACCCCTTCTGCCTGTGCCACGTGTCGATGTCCGACGCGCGGAAGTCCTGCCCCTCTTTTGTGGCGGAGCAGTGGATTATTATCTCGTCAATCCTTCTCATCACCGGTCCTCTCTATCACATTCTCCAGACCATCCAGGCTCGCCTTGTGTCCTATCACCGCCAGCACGCCTTTCCATGACAGACGTATGCCCTTCGGCTCCAGCCAGTTGCTGATGATGCTCATGCCCTCTATGAGGAGCACCGCCGCCATCATCGCCGGGCAGCACCACGAGTGGCCGAACTGCAGGCCGGCCGTCACGGCGAACAGCACCCACGACAGGTACGCCACCACCTTATTAATAGTGCGTCTGAGAGCCGTCGACCAGCTCACCTTCTCATTTCTGAACTTTGCCGCGTGTATGCCCGTCGCCAGGTCGGCGGCGATGGCGAACGCGCACGGCAGGAACCACAGGAACGCCTGCAGCGCCGCGTCCCGAAGGTATATGATGAGCATACTGCCCGCGAGAGCCTGCGCGGATAAAAGAACCGGATGTGTCATAAGTATCGTAATATGTCTCATTGTCTCTGTCGCGTCTGCGCCCCCATCATCACGAGAGCCTGGTTAAGAAGCGAGTCGGCATGCTCGTCACGCAGTGTCAGCAGCGTGAGGCCTGCCGCGTAATAGACGAAAGCCCTCTCCAGTCTCTCCGGCACGGACACGCTCTCAGCGCCGCCGGATGTCGTGATGGAGGGCCTGCTCACATACGCCACCTCGAAGCGGTCCGAGGCGCCGGTCACGGAATACAGCTCTATGTAGAGCCTCTGTGACGCAGGCTTGCCTGCGTGCCTGCGCACGATGGCGGCCTTCGGATTGTCAGGGTAGCCCGTAGTAACGGCGTTGCGCAGCTTGCGGTACTCTCTGTCGGTCCAATAGACAGGCTCAGTCACGTAGTCGCTCCACGAGTCCGCCTTGGCGTAGCACAGCCTCAGGAACGTGTCGGGCAGCTCCGTCACACCGATGGTCACGGTGCTGCCGTCATCCATCACGGCGCTCTCGGTACTGAGCTGCAGCGATATCACGGCATCCGGCGCGAGCAGGCTCCAGTCCGCGTTGCCTATGACGAACGTCAGCGCGTCCAGCAGCTTGCTTCTGATGATCGTGTCAAGCTCCGCGTCATCGCTCCCGCCTACGAGAGAGGCGTCGTTGACGCCAATCTCATCAAGGCACACGCGCACGGCCGTCAGGGCATCCGCAACGTCCATCCTATCTCAGGTTAGGGAACGACACGTTGTACTTCACTCTCAGCTGCTCGATGTCCGTATCCTCGCCTATCTCCTCGCCCTGGCTCAGGAACCAGCTGATGGCGTCGTTGACGTTCTTGACGGACTTCACGACCTGCCTCGCGGCCTTCTGCTCCACCTGGCCGGTCTCCTGACGCTCCTGCGCGGCGGATCTGCTGACGGACGCACGGCCGTGCATCAGACGCGGAGGACGTCCGGCGGCAGCGTCAGCCGTACGCGGGCGCTGCTCCTCATAGACGTGCGCCAGCACGATCTTCTTGCCGAAGCGCGCGTCGTGCTCTATGGCGTCCTGCACGAACGGGTTGTCGGTTGTCAGCGACGCGTTCACCTTGTTGGCCGTGTTGCCGTTCTTGAACTCGGCCCTTACCTGAGTGCCCTTGTAACTGAGGGTGACGACACAGTTGTTCATTCCCCTCATCTCATATACCTTTCTTGTCATAATGCTATTCTTGAAAAACAAGGGAGCGGACGGGAGGCCTCGCACCGTCTCACCGCCCGCTCCCTCAAGTCACGGTGTCGTTATGCGTTTATCACACCCTTGTGCGCCGTCCACTCGCTGCCAGCATAGTCATACAAGCCGGAAGGCACGGTGTCGCTGCCTGTCACCGGAGTCCACGCGCTGGACAGGTATGCGTACAGACCGGCCTCGTACGCCGGATCGCTCCCGGCCGCGGCGATGTCCTCCGTCAGCTTGAACACCTGCCCGTCAGTCGGCGAGCCTGGGAACGACGTGCCGGAATTGCCGCTGTTGGCCTTGAACTCAGTCAGGTAATGGATGTCACCCTCGCTCGGGCTCACCGGGAAGTATGGAAGGCTGGTCACGGTGGCCTCAATGTTGGAGAAGCCGGCTGCGGCCACGTTCGGACCGATGAGCATGGCGTTGTAGCCCTTCAGCTGCAGCGTGTCATCCTGTATGTAGTACTGGCTCTTGGCCTCGCGTGTCTCACCGCCCTCACCCTTCTCGTGGTTGATGGTGATGGTCTTGCTCTTGGTGTAATAGAAGCGGACGGCGTCAGACATGGAGAACGCCACGCCGTAAGCGGAGAAGCCGAGATCCTCCAGGCCATACTCGAGCTTGAAGTTGAGGGTACCGAACGGAGTCTTCACCTTGGTGATGCCGATCTGTATCTCGTCCTTCTCCTGAAGCACGGTTATCTCGGGATGCTCGGAGTAGTCGATGTTGGCCAGGTTCTCCATGGCGTCCGGACCCATATAGACGTCCATCTCGTCGGTGGTGCTGTACTTGCCGAACAGCATCTTGGATATGCCAATGATGTCGCCTATGGTCCAGGGGCCCTCAATCTGGTAGCCCAGACGCAGCTGGCGCAGGATTCCCTTCTGGGTATATACGAACTCCGTTCCGGTTCTCTTGTTGTATTTGGTACGCTTGGACGGCGCGCTTATCAGCATCGAGCGCGTGCACTTGCGGCGGAAGGTCTCCAGCTGGTAGTCCTTGACATCCTGCTTGTTCCAGGCGGCCTTCTTGTTGATACGCTCGAAGAACTCGGTGTATGTGATGGCGCAGGCCTTCTTCTGCAGATACACCTTCTCGGGAGCCGGATATGCGGCATCGGGCGCCACCTCGACCTCGCTCTCCGAGAGTGCGGGAGCCATGACGTGCAGCATAGCGCCGCTCGGGATATCCGGTACATACATGGTGCCGCTGTCCAGAGGACCGTTGATGGCCTCCACCACGATATGGGTGTCTGTAGGACCGGTCACGAAGAGCATCAGGGGAGAGCCGTCGGCGTTTCCGCTGGCGTCATACCCGTCAACATCATCCACGATGATAGTGGCGCACTCGCAGAACAACTTCTTGTCGTTGCCGTACAGGATGCCGTCCAGGTTCATACTCTCGGCATAGCTCGCGCCGGCGGCCGAATAGGCGCTCTTGGTCTTGCAGTCCAGGATGGCCTCGCCGATGACGTAGTTCTCAGGCTCCTTGGTCTCCACCTTCACCTGTCTGGCGCGGCGCAGGAAGTCGGAGTGCATGGGGTACTTGTGACTCTTGAACTTGGTCACATAATCCAGGATCTTGTTCTCGGCCAGCTCAGCCTGCTCCACGGCGGAGCCGGTGGCGGCGTGTCCGGGCTGCTCGATGCCCTTGCCGGGTTCGTCCTCAACAGCGTTCTCCAGCGGAGTGCCGGCATTGGGATCCGTGTCGGAGCCTGTCTCGCCCACTGGCACGGCCATGGCGGCAGGGCCGCCGAGAGCCACCGCCAGCACCGCCAGCAGAAGGCTCAGGGTAAAAGTCAGATACTTTTTCATCTTCTTGTTTTATTGGTTAATGAATGAATTGTCACGCTATGAAGGGGTTGCAGTCCGCCGCGTATTTCTCACGCCACTTCTCTCCCTCCTTGTATGCCTTGTCAAAGGCCTCCTGCACCTGCCTGTCATCCGGCCTCTCCGGCGTCTTCGGACGCTCCGCTATCTGCCTTACCGCGTCATGCCAGTTATAGAAGCGCATGGAGCGGTCATCCAGATAGATGTCGGCCACCAGCTTGCAGCCCTTGCTCTCCTCGGGCTGGTCCGGGTTCTCGTTTATGTAGTCGTACTCGACCTTGTTGTCCTCCAGCCACTTCCGCAGCTTGTCCGTAGCGGGTCGCGTGGTGTATATGATGATGGTCCAGCCGTTCTTGCGCAGCGTCCTCGTGGCCGCGTCAGCGCCCTTCATCATCTCGCCGAACACGTCCAGGCCCTGGTAGCCCTTGGAGTAGTCCGCCAGCACGCCGTCAAAGTCGATGCAGATGGTCTTCTTTCTCTTCTCTGCCATGGTGCCTAAGCGATGAACGGGTTGTCTATCTCCTCGGCGGGCTTGCGCTCGCGCGCCGGACGCTGCTGTCCGGGCTGTGTGTCGGGACGCAGGTTACGCAGTCTGTCCTGCACCCTCGCGCTGAGGCCCTCGGCCTTTCCCTCGGCGCGCGCCTGCTCCGCCGCGGCGTCGGCACCCTGACCCTTGGCGAACATCTCGAAGGCGCCGATATCAATCCTGCCCAGTATGAGTCCGTCCATCACGTCGAACATACGTCCTATTATCTCCTGCGCCTGCTCGTCGCTCAGCCCCAGCTCCTGAGCCTTGGCCTGCACCGCGGCTGCCGACGCGGGGAAGTTCTCACGCTGTGCCTCCGCTATCTTCCTGGCGCTCGTCATCTTGTCCAGATACTTGGCCGACGCCTCGGCGACCTTCTTCATATACTCCTCGTCCGTCTTCAGAGCCTCAAGGTCAAGCCCGCGGTTCTCCGCCAGATATACGATAGGGTCAAACTCGCCGCCGCTCTCCGACGCCTGGCGCGCCGCCAGCACCATATCCATCAGCAGAGGGCTCTTCTCCAGGCCTGCGCGCATGCCGGCGGCGGCTTTCTCCATGCCCTCATACTCGTCCATCATCCTGCCGGCCTGGTCGTAGTAAGCGTCCTCGTTGTCAATATCCAGTTCCGGATAACGCGCCTTCATACGCCCCCTGACGTCGTCTCTCTTGGATTTCTTCGTTGCTTCTGCCATAATAAGTTGTCTTTAGTATGAGCAAATCAATATCGCGACACACACCGCTTTTGTGTTTTTGATAAAAAACCGCAGGAGCGCTTGTATTTCAATTTGTTTTAATATTGATTTGATGCCCGTTGTAACCACAAGGCACACGCTATGGGCAGTCCATCCTACATCAGCAGACGCGACGAGGCTCTCTATCAGGCTTATCTCAGGGCACTCGAGCGCAAGGACATCACATCACACGAGGAGGCCGTACGCGCGGCCGTCAAGTCACCCACCGAGCGTTTCTGGGTATCACCCTTCCAGGCATACCGCGACGTGCTGGAGCGCGAGAGAGGTCACAGCGAGTTCAAGCGCGACACGCGCTGCCGTATGATGGACCAAATATACGGCCACTATCTCGAGATGCGCCGTATGCCCTCCTTCCGCGGCAGCTCCACATTCTTCATAGTGCAGTTCGCCGTCATGCGCCGGGCTCCGGAGTTCTACATCAGCTACCACAGGGCATACAACATCATCAAGCAGATGCGCAATGAGCACAGGAGTAAGAGAGATGGCAGATAAGCTGCTCGTGTACCTGGGTACCGGGAGACACCGCCTCACAGTGACGGCCGACATCTGCGTGCTCGCCTTGCTGCTCACGCTCCTCCTCCTGCGCGTCAGGCCGTCCGGGCACATGCTGACAGCCGCGCTGACATACCATTTCCTTCACGCCAACATCTTCCACTTGGCCGCCAACGTCTATGCCATCGCGCTGTTCCGTCCGCGCCTCAGGACCTGCGCCGTGGCATACGTGTCAGCCTCGCTGGCATACGTCATCACGGCGGCGCTCGCCGCGCATATACACGTCCTCTCGCCGCTCATACCGTCCGTCGGTCTGTCCGGCTTCGTCTTCGCGGCATGGGCGCGCAAGTACGCGTCCTGGCGCTGGCCGGTGTGGAGGCCTCTCGCCTCCGGCATCCTTCTCGCCTTCCTGCCAGGCTTCAACTGGCTCATACACATACTGTCATTCATCATCTCATATCTGATATGGCGACTATCGCTCCGTCACGGCACCGCAGCGAGGTGACGGAGATGCTTGCCGAGAATGACCGCAGGAAGAGGGTCATCTTCGGCAACCACAACCAGGTCACCGGCAAGGGTATGGAGGGCCACACCCACAAGTGCGTCATACCCGACTACGAGCTGCCCGAGCAGTGGCTCACGGACGAGGTCTGGAACAACGAGCTCTACCGCATCGTGCTCAAGTGCGGCGGCATAGCCCGCTACCGCGAGTTCTTCGCCCTCACGCACGGCATGGAGGTCACGCACGAGGATGTCACCAAGCAGCTCATGGTGGCCCGCCTGTGCGGCGACCCCTCCTTCTCCTTCGCCATGGAGTACAAGGTGAAGAGCAAGAGGACCGGCCGTATGGTGCCGTTCATCCTCAACTACGCGCAGCGCGTCACGCTGGCCAGGCTGGAGGAGATGCGCCTGGCGGGAGAGCCCATCCGCCTCATCATACTGAAGGCCCGCCAGTGGGGCGGCTCCACCCTCGTGGATCTCTACATCTCCTGGATACAGCTGCACGTGATGACGGGCTGGTACGCCATCATCATAGCTCAGACCAAGGACACCGCCCACCGCATACGCGCCATGTACGAGAAGGCGCTGGAGCAGATGCCGGCCTTCATCTACGGATGCCGCAGGATGAAGTTCGCCCCTTACCGCCAGTCCGGAAGCGACTCCGTCATCGTTGACGAGAAGGGACACCAGATCATCGACAACGTCATCACCACCGCCTCTTACGAGAACGCCGACACGTCGCGAGGCCTCGACTACGCCATGGCGCACTTCTCCGAGGTGGCCTACTGGCGCACCACGCCCAACAGGACAGCCTCGCAGGTCATCACCAACCTTGACAACAACATCGGCCTGGAGGCCAACACCCTTGAGGTCTTCGAGTCAACGGCCAACGGCCAGAGCGGCTATTTCTACGATGAGTACCAGCTTGCCAAGAAAGGCCTCAGCATCCGCAAGGCCATCTTCATACCGTTCTATTTCATCGAGAACGACATGCTAGCCTTCGCCTCGCGCTCCGAGATGCGCGACTTCTGCTGCCGGCTCATTGACCACAAGGACGAGGAGAGCGCTCCGGACGAGACGAGCGAGCCCGGACAGTACCTCTGGTCGCTCTGGCACAAGGGCGCCACCCTGGAGCATATCAAGTGGTACATCATGAAGCGCAGGTCGTTCCATGACCACGGCTCCATGGCGCAGGAGGTGCCGTCCGACGACATCGAGTGTTTCGTATATTCCGGTCACAACGTCTTCAACCCGTACCTGCTCGCCCTGCGCCGTGAGGCCTACCAGTATGCGCCGGACGAGACCGGCGACATAGTGAGGAACACCAGGGGCGAGCCCCGCTTCAAGGCCGGCCCCAACGGCCGGCTCAAGATGTGGCGCAGGCCGGCGGCGCTGCGCGTGGAGAACCAGTACATAGTCTGTGTTGACCTCGGAGGTCGCAGCCCCAAGTCCGACTACTCCGTCATCACCGTCATAGACCGCCTGCCCAAGCTCGTGAAGGGCGGCAAGCTGGAGGTGGTGGCCAGATGGCGCGGCCACCTGCGCTACGATGCCGTAGCCCGCATGGCCGTCCTGGTGGCCCGCTTCTACAATGACGCGCTGCTGGTGATAGAGTCCAACAGCTATGACCGCAAGAAGGCCGACGCCGGCCAGTTCGTGGAGACCGGCGACCACATCCGCGGAGCGCTGGCCGTCATCGGCGACAGCTATCAGAACCTGTACGTGCGCGCCGCCACCTCCGAGGAGGACATAAAGGCCGGCATCTACACCAAGATAGGCTTCCAGACCAACGTGCGCACCAAGCAGGACATGGTGGACTGGTTCGTCCCGCTCTTCGAGGACGACGAGTTCATAGACCATGACGAAGTCTTCTATGACGAGGCCGCCATCTATGAGGAGAAGGAGGGAGGCGGCTACGGCAACAAGCCCGGCGACGGCAACCACGACGATGTCATCATGACCGACATGATAGCCTGCCTGGTGGACAAGGACATGCCCCTCCCGGTGCTGCGCCGCACGGAGGCGGCCGTCACCAGAAAGGGCACGCACAACGAGTCAGAGCTGTGATTACGGCTCTATCGCAGGTTGATACTGCTTTGGTTAAAGGTTGACACCTTCAATCTTGGCACGCACGACCAGAATGTCCATGTAATCCTTCATGGCACGAAGCTGGAAATTGAACGTCTCACGCGGGCAGGTCGGAGTGAAAGCAAGCATGCCTGCATCCCACTTGTCAATCATCTCGCAAAGGTTGTTGTAGCGGTTGTTGATCTGCACGAACTCTGCAAGGAAACGCTCCTTGTAGTCGGGTGACACCATCATGCGTGCCGTTCCAGCAAGCTCGTCGTTCTTCACTTCGGCGTTAGCCTTGTCGAACACATGCTTCGGGCACCAGGACTTGTAACCGTCCTCATAGGTTACTTCATAACCTTCGCCGTTGTTGTTCTCAACTCTGTAGCCTTTTTCTTTGGCTTCACTTGCAGACATCGGTTCTGCAGTCACAAACTTAATACCAATGTATCTTTTCATATTCTTCTCTTGACCGTGATGAGAATAGGGCTGAACTTAATATTGTCACTCGCCGGTCTCTTCGCCAGCGTTTTCTTCAATCACAGGCGCGTCAATCTCCTCGTAGTCTGACGGCACCTCCAGCAGCGGCTCGTCGCGCAGCGTCATCTCTCCGTCCACCAAGTGATAGTGGGAGTAGCCGAGGGCAAGCTCCTCGCCTGCCTCCCAGCCGTCCTCCTTGCGTCTCAGTATCTTTCCATCATCGGCAATGACCACCTTGTAGTCACGGATGCCGTTGTTTCTTGTCTCTGTTCTCATATTTATTCTTCTGTCGGTATTGCTGATATGATTGATGCGTATGTGCTCCAGCCTGATGCCGCCTTGTATGTCTCAACCGATGCGGCTGGCACGTAGATGTGAGCGAGTTTGGAGCAGTTACGGAAAACATTGCCCCCTAATGATGGAGGAGTAGTGGCATTAACCGTAAGTGACAGCAGATTGGTGCAACCATCGAAAGCATAACTGTCTATGCTGGTTACCGTGCCAGGCAGCACGACATCTTCAAGCAGACTCCAACCATTGAAGCAGTGGTCTTCTATTGCAGTTATTGAACCTAAGTCGGTGATGTGCTTTATTGACAGGCCTCCATTATAGTTCATTCTGCCCAAGCCTGTCAGATTCGGCAGATACAGCGTGTCTTCAGGAAGATGCAGTTTGGTGCAGTCAGTGAAAGCGTGACCGCCTATGCTGGTGATGCCGACAGGCAGATTGATGGTTTCAAGATTGGTGCAGCCACTGAAAGCATAAACTCCTATGCTTGTGACCGTATCAGGCAGCACCACATCTTCAAGCAGACTCCAATTTACGAAGCAGCGTTCTCCTATTGCAGTTATTGAACCTAAGTCGGTGATGTGCTTTATTGACAGGCCTCCATTATAGTTCATTCTGCCCAAGCCTGTCAGATTCGGCAGATACAGCGTGTCTTCAGGAAGATGCAGTTTGGTGCAGTCAGTGAAAGCGTGACCGCCTATGCTGGTGATGCCGACAGGCAGATTGATGGTTTCAAGATTGGTGCAGCCACTGAAAGCATAAACTCCTATGCTGGTTACGCCTGTAAACTCGCCAAACTCGTTGAACGAGACAATTGCCGTATTGCTTCGGAAATACGTTCCAATGCTCGTAATCGCCTGTACCTGTGCCGTAGTCAGTCCAACACCATCGCCCCAATGCTGCAGAAGTACACGCAGCACCTCCGCGTCAGCGAAAGGCATATAGGTGATGTCCTTGTAGAACAGCCTCAGCGGGTGGTTGAAGATAGTACTCAATGCCTCCTTGTAGCCAGCCATCGTGCTTGGACTCTGCTCCACAAACCGCAGTGCCTCAAAGTCGGCCTCGTAGTGGCCCTGGTCGAGCTTCATCTGGCCCTGCATGTCC
>CALDKD010000084.1 GCA_937898885.1 uncultured Bacteroidales bacterium
TTTTTGTTATAACATAACAACGGGCCATAGGAAAATACCCTGGCCCGCCGCTATTTCGTCTGTTAATCGTTACTGCTGAACAGCGTCCTGAGCTGGAATGTAGTCCAGACCCAGTGCCTTGCCCACATTCTCGTTGGTGCAGAGACCCTTGTAGATATTAAGACCCATCGCCAGGCCCGGATCAGCCAGAACAGCCTTCTCCAGACCCATCTCGGCCATCATCATACCATACTTGAAAGTAGCGTTCGCAAGAGCCACGGTCGATGTGTAGGGAACCGCGCCCGGCATATTGCCCACACAATAGTGAACTATGCCCTGCTCCACAAATACAGGATTGTCGTGAGTGGTGACGTGCGAGCTCTCGCAGCAACCGCCCTGGTCAATGGCTACATCAACAATCACGGCACCCTTCTTCATCAGCGGCAGATGCTCCCTGCGCACCAGCTTCGGAGTCTTGCCGCCCGGAACCAGCACAGTGCCGATGACAAGGTCCGCGGTGCTCAGCGCCTTGCGGATATTCGCCTCAGTGCTGTACAACGTCTCAACAGAATTGCCAAACACATCGTCCAGATAAGACAGACGGTTCAGGTTCACATCAAGCAGAGTCACGTGCGCGCCGATACCGATGGCAGCCTTTGCGGCATACGTACCGGCAATACCGCCACCCAGAATCACAATATTGCCCTTCTCAACGCCCGGAACACCGCCAAGCAGAATGCCGCGGCCACCGTAGCTCATCTCCACATACTTGGCGCCCTGCTGTATGGACAGACGGCCCGCAATCTGGCTCATCGGTCTCAGACACGGCAGATTACCCTGCGCGTCCCTGATGGTCTCAAACGCCACAGCCTTGCAGCCGCTATTGATAAGAGCCTGTGCCAACTCAGGATTCGGCGCCAGATGCAGATAGGTGAACAATATCTGGTCCTTGCGAAGGAAGCCATACTCACACTGCTCCGGCTCCTTCACCTTTACTATCATATCACTCTGAGCGAAGACCTCAGCCGGAGTATCGCAAATAACCGCGCCCGCCGCCTTGTACTGCTCGTCAGAGAAACCGGCACCTGCACCGGCACCCTTCTCAACCAAGACTTTGTGTCCTTTCGACACGAATGCAGCCACATTGTCGGGCACCAACCCGACACGATACTCGTGGTTCTTCAACTCACGTGTTGTTCCGATAATCATACTATTTGCGTGTTAAGAATAATTGTGATGCAAAAATAACAAAATTGCGAACAAAATGCTCACAATTATATAAAAAGAACATCAAAGTGACATCGTATGCGCTTACATCAAAATGGAGGCCACATTTTTACTTTTTTCCGTCAAATGCATTGCCATACCAATTTAAAGCCTTAACTTGCAGCCGTTTTAGTACCAACAACTATGAAAAAATGTTTCTATTACCCGGCAATGCTCGCGATAGCCTGCATCGCCACCTGTTCCTGCAGCAAGGAGCAAAGTTCCGCTGACAATCAGCAAGTAAGCAACATTCAGCTCAGCATCAGCACGCTGGACATCTCGTACGGTGGCTCCACGCCGACAAGAGCGTCGGCCAGCGATGCCGTGTCGCGCCTCGCCTTCAAGGTGTTCGACCCGGAAGGCAACGTGGCATACCAGCTGAGCCAGCACAAGTCGGCTGAGGGATTCGGCAGCATCGGTTTTGAGCTGGCCCCCGGTGAGTACACCTTCGTGGCAATCGGGCACAAGGGCGCATCCGGCACCACCGACGGCTCAGATGCGGCAAACATCATCACGCCGGCATTCGCGCAATTGAGCACGCCGGTGGCATACGAGACATTCTCCCGGACAATGGCCGTAACCGTTGAGCCTGGCAAGGATTTTCAGGCCGATATGACGCTCAACCGGATTGTCACAGCCTTCGTTCTCAACACCGAGGACAACATTCCCGACAATGCCAAGACATTGCGCATAACACTGAACACCGGCGCCGGGGCCGCCGGTGACAACCCCTCATTCAACCCTGCCGACGGTCTTGCCACCCTGGAACGCCAGTACACCCGCGACTGGGACATCAGCTCTCTGACCGGCCAGACCATCAATGAGCTGACCATCAACGCCTTCCTGACAACGTCCTCCGAGACCACTATGGATGTACTGGCCGAGGTGCTTGATGCCGACGGCAATGCCATAGCCACCCACGCTCTGGCCGACGTACCGTTCAAGATTAACCGTCAGACCGTTGCAAGCGGTATGTTCTTCAACGCCACCGCCGGCGGCACCCTCCAGATTGACACCGACTGGGAAGCCGATTACAGTTTAAGTTATTAAAGTACGGCGAAGCCGGCGCGACCGGAGGGAGCC
>CALDKD010000085.1 GCA_937898885.1 uncultured Bacteroidales bacterium
ATTATACTCTATAATTTGGTCTATCATATTTCAGTTCTTTTTATTCACCATATTTCTCTTTCAGATCCTTTGCAAGTTCATTCGCCATTTTAGCAAATCGCTTCCAGGAATGTTTTAGGATGTCTGGATCATTCCAAGACTTTTCAAAATGGCGTATAGGCTCCTGTATCATCGGGCCCGTTAATAGTATTCCGGCTTCGTGATTTCTGCGTCTGCTCTCACGCTTTCCAATGGCAGCTCCGGTTATGTTAGCTGAACCAATGTATGCTATCTCATTGTCAAAGATTAATAACTTCATGTGGTTATGCTCGTTACATCGCAACTCAAAAAAAGGATGTTCCAGTAATTCAGGACATTTATCTTTCGCATACAGATAGAAACCGTAGGGCTTCATACACACAATTTGTACGTGAACGCCACGTTCTACGAGTGAAAGGAAAAAATCGCATAGGCGTAAAGATTCAACTCCATTTTCAGACTCAACTTGTACGTTGAAGTTTTTCAGGTTTGCCGTAGCTATCTTCAGATCGTGCTCCACCTCTGTCATTCGTCTGAAAATCTCCGTAAAATGTTCATCATCTTCTATATAAGAGATAGTGTTTTCTATTTGATCCTCTTCAGATGAGTCTTCTGCAGATGCAAGAACTGTCTCTTCTTGAATCAAACCTAATGCTGTCAAATCCTGTATAGAAATACGCCATCCGCTTTTGGGTGCTTTATGAGCAGGGAGTTTACCGTCATGTATTAGATCGTAAATCTCCTGCGTTGTAAGGCCAGTCAGACGGACTGCGTCTTTGGTGTTGATGTATTTATTGTTTGCCATAATGTTTCTTTTATGTTTGAGTGGCTAAGATATAAGTAGATTGTACCATATCTTGGTACAACTTTTGGTGAATACATTATTTCTCTTTATATCGACTTAATGCATTCTTCAGTCGCTGATGCACCTCCTTGGCTAGCCAGGCTGGTTCCAATACTCTTGACCAGGTGCTCAGGGAAAGTAAATACTGGATAAAGTCTTCAGCCGGCCGCAGCCTCAATTCATAGTCAGTGTATTCATCCGTCTTCTTTATAACCTTTTGGGTATGGTGTGCAGGCAGGTCCCTCAGAAAGTAGGGTTGCAGTCCGTAAGCTCTCAGCACAATGCGTTCCGTTTTAAGGCTTCCATCCACCATAATACCAAAACAATCATTGAAATATGCCTCAGCATTAAAGTTCTTATCAATGGTGAATTTGGTCTGCAGCATCTCAATGCTTTCAATCCTGTCTAGTGAGAAAATAAACAGGTCACCTTTCTTATCCTTGTCTTCGCTTGGAGTAGGGGCATCTGCTTTCTTCACAAGCATATACCACCTTCTATTATATAGCTTCAGGCAATAAGGCTCCAGCGTATATAGTTTAGACTCTGCACTTGTGTATTTGTGATACTGGATCCTAATGCGTCTGTTATCACGCATGGCGTCAATAATCTGGCGCAGCTTATCATCTCCGCTTGGAACACTCTCCAGCAGGATTCTATCCTGCAGACCTTTATTTTCAGCCAGCATATTGCTTACGCTCAAGGTGGAGAACATCCAGTTCTTGATACTATTCTCCTTCAGTACCTCTTCGTTCTCTATATAATACCGGTAACCGTCCTTATGGTCGCACTCAATGATAACGTCAAAGATATCCATAATTGAATACCTGTGACGGTTGAATGTAGTGCGTGAAAGCTCTTGCCCTCCGCTTTCCTCCTGCTGACGCCATAGATCACTTATCTCACCCAGCGTCATACGGCCGTTCCTTCTAATGGTCTCAATAAGCCAGATATACTGCTTGAATAATAGTCCTTTTGCAATTAGGTCACAATTTCAGGCAAATATATACAACTTGTATCAAGTTGTGGTACAACCACCTTTTATTTTTGTCACCGTGTAACCATTAAACTGATAGGACTATGTTAATGTACATTGCAGCATTATTTGGATTTGCGGTGAGGTTTTTGGCTACTTCCGTAAAGGAAAATAGTAATTTTGTAAATGAGCAAATGACTTATAAATATGGATAAGGATATGGTTCAATATGGGTATGCGCTGCTTGATGAATCACAACAAGTAGTTGCCATTGACCAGCTCAATAGAGAGAAGTCCCAGGGGCATTCTTTCTATTGCCCAAATTGCCATGAGAGAATGTATCCTACATTTGGTCAGCAATACATCCATCACTTTCGTCATATAGGTCAAAAGTGCCAGTATAGCAATTATCTACACAATATTGCTAAAACAGTCTTCAAGCAAGAATTTGAACGTTGCCGTAAAGACAATATCCCGTTTCTTTTAGAATTGCACGCACCAACAAAGTGTGACCGTGATTGCCTTTTAAAGTCTAAGAATGAATGCAAGAAATTTGATAGAACCACAGTTGATCTTGCTAAGCTGTACACAAGCATAACACTTGAGCAGACCCTTTTTATTGATGATCACTCCCGGCGCCCGGATATCTTACTCAAATCAGATGACGGTCAACAGCTTTGGATAGAAATATGGGTATCCCACGAGACTCCAGTAGACAAGCGGCATGATGGGCCTATCGTGGAACTGAAGATCAGTTCAGAGAACGATTTAAAGCAATTCCAGAATCATCACATCACTCAGTCTGAAGAGAATGAACTGGCCGTCAGGTATTTCAACGTGGAATTCAGAGACTCTCCGGATGCCGTTCATATTAGCAAGCATGATTGCCAGAACTGTCATGGTTATGCTGCCCGCCCATCAATACCAGAAGTAACACATACACATCGTAATACTGCATATAGACAAGCATCAAATAATTATCAGAAATACATTCCACCGGTAAAGGCCACTCCACAAGTGCCAATCATGCCGACATCCCAATCAAGAGAGTGGGTAGATCTTGGCCTTCCATCAGGTACTCTATGGGCAAAAACGGATGTTGAAACTCAAATAACATTCGGTTCTGCAATAAGTAGGTACTTTATGAATGTTCCATCAATAAAACAGGCTGAGGAATTAAAGGGCTGTTGTATTAAAGAATGGGATTCAGAAACAAAAACTATTATTATGAAAGGCCCTAATGGGAACAGCATATCGTTCTATTGTCCATATGATGACACGCCTTTTTGGCTTAATACTTCTGAACGTGATATAATGGGACGTCATGAATTTTTTGGTCATTGCTATCATTTAGGAAGAGATAAACGCTTTGATATTAATGATAAAGATGTGAATTCATTTATTGGCTTACATTTGATTAAGGAAAAATAGACAATCTATATCTTTGTCCCAGCATCAAGAGCAGGAGCCCCCACAGGGCCCACCGCACCAACCGAGCACATAGGATGCCACGGTGGTCAAGGTACGATGCGGAGGTTTTTATTATTAACTTCAAAACAAGATCCTATTATGAGTAAAGACAACAATTCCGTTCCGGATTTTGCAGCACGTTTCGCTGCAGCATCCACCCAGAGTTTAGTAGAAGAGTTTAACCGTCAGGTCGGCAGCAATGCCTGGACCTCAGCACGTGCCGTTCATGACCAGGCGCTAATTGCAGAGCTTCAGGGCAGAGGCATAGATATATCGGCCGTGAATGACGGCCATAGCACAGATTTCAGTCATCATGTCTGTCTGGATGAGGCTACCAATAGCCTCGTTCAGATAAACTGAATCCTAAAATACTCATCTCGCTACCGTCTGCTCTTGGTTGCGAGATGGTATTATTTTATTATCTCATCAAAGTATTCTATCACTTTAATCCCAAGCGTGTCTCGCACTATTTGATTCTCAACAGAGAGACTACCACCAATTACTAGGTAATGTGTAAAAAATAAGTTGCATCAGTTGGCCGGTTTGACGAGGTAGTTCCACTTGCCCAATTCCGGAGCGAAGATGACCTGCTGTGCGAGTCTCTTCTGATATGATTCATCAATCGGCCTCATAATGTCATAAGATTTTGAGTTAACGTGAACAAAAACTCTCAATCCCGTCTTCGTAGTGGTCATCGCGGCCCTCTGTGCGGCATTCTGAAGAGACATCAGAGGAGCTCCGCTCCAGCTGCGGGTTATCTGCGAGAAGAGCCTGTGCTCAATGGGATTGAACTTGGAGCAGTACGGCGGATAATGGACAACGAGAAGCCTGATACCCAATCTGTCGGCAAGATTCATAAGATCCTGCTTGACGATTCTGTGCGAACTGGAGTTCGAACCTCCGCCGTCACACAGTATTACAAGTGTGTGAGCATCGGGATATTGCTCTCTGAGGTGCTCCCGCCAGACTCTTGCGATATTGTCACAGACAAACCTGGATGTGTCGTGGCTGATTCCCAGTGTCATATAGCCCACATTCCTTGTCACGTCATAGATGCCGTGCGGAACAATCTGACCATCGGAGAATGTCGCAAAATCGTGGTCAAGGGATTTGAGCCGACCCGTGGACAACGCCTTTCCCTCCCGCTTGAAGTTTCCCAGCATCTCCTTCTTCTTGGTGTCAATGCTGATAATGGGGAGTCCCACATTCGTGGCTTCCTTGCGGATTGCGTCAATCTTCTCAAACTGTTCGTTCCTGTCCTTCACATCCTTCATGGGAAGATCCTTGTAGAAGGAGCGCTCCCGAAGGCCGAGGGAATCAAGGATTTGATTGACAAAGTAGCGGGAGATGTCATATCCAATGGCAGCCAGTTCATTCATAATCTGGGTCACGCTCAAGGATATCCATACCACATTCTCATCCTGAGGGAGCACCGCCGTGTGCGGCTCGATGATTTGCACTACAGCCCGCGTCCACTCGGGATGCTGGGGAAACGTACTCCTGCGCCCGGCACCAGCCTTGCGAATGCGGCCGTCACCGGGGCCTTCTCCGCAGAGCAGTTCCTGCCTTCCTTTTTGAAGAGTATGTGTGCTTGTTCCCATATTTTTACTAATTTTGCGGTAGCTGAACCCTTGAGCCTTGAGGTCTGCGGCCTTAGTCGCCAGAAACCATCTTCTGTCTCTTTCGTTCAGCGTGGACATATACGCCAAATCACTTGGCGAAAGGACTTCTGGAGGAGCTTTCTTTGTCATTTTAAGAGACTTGCATTTACTCTTAAATTTAAGAGATTTTCTCCAGTTTTCCTATACTATATAATTGATAATCAACAAATTAAATCAAATTTTTTACTGCTTTTTCAGAGGTGCGCATCCATCTGAATTTTCTTCCGTTTCGGCAGGTTTGTTATGCCTGCAAACGGCCGGATAAATGCATCTCAAAAATGAAGAAGGTTATTTTTTAACATTTACTTAGAAGCTGTTTTGAATTGTTCCAATTAATCTTTTATAAAATCTTTCCGGCTGAAAATCCGTTTCTTTTCAGTCACAATGGAGCCCCATTGCTCCTTCAAATAACCGAATTTTCATCTCGAAAACCTTTCATAAAATTTTTAATCGAACATTTCAAAACAGCTTCTTAATCCTTTCAAAAAAACTCAAGCCTAAGTGCTTAAATTTCACCATGTTGTTAAATCGCTATCTATTATTTTATCTCAACGTTGTTGATTTGGTTGAATACTTCTTGGTTGTCTTGTATTTCAGTTCAAGTGCTATTCGCAAACTATCCTTCTCAAGAATGATATCGGTATAATCTTTCTTGTCTTTGCTGATGCGGCTCAACTCTTCGAGCTTGACCTCGCAATCAAACTACTCCTTTATCTTCCAAGCAAGTTCGAACTGGAACTGCGCCTCGCTGTTGAATATGCGAGGTACAGCACCAAGTTCTTCCATTATGCTTTCAATTGCCTGTAAAGTGAAAAATGTCAGATTCCTTTTCATCTTATTCCGCCTTGTATATCAGCATTGCAGATAGCAGACAATAGAACGTGTTGGCATCACCAGAGATGGAAGTGGAATACTTGATATCTATCACTTCCATTATCCCATTCTCTGCAATAAAGTTATTTATAGCGTCATCCAGGCGCTCATGATGCAACTGGTTGCCACTGTTCATCACAAATGTTTTGACCTTTAGCATATTGATTTCTCTTGTTTTTGATTAAGCTTAAAAATGTTTGGTTTATCCAGTTCTTCAAGACGCTGACGGTAGCTTACCTTGTGCTCCTTGCAGTATGCGTCAATCTCCAGGACCTCTCTTCGCGTGTCACCATCTGCATTTCCTTTTGTTTTCGCAAAAATAGAGGCCTTTGGCTAACGCTACAAGACGCACTTCATTGGAGGCTTACGTTTGAAGAAAGGAAATATAGCGCTAAAGCGGCGTGCGCCACAGGTGGTGCCGGGCGACTCCGTCGCCTCATGTTGGCACCACCCGTAGCGCACGCCGAATGCCTGCATGTCGGGCAGGACAAATCCTAATGGCAGACGGGCCGCACGGATCGGCCGTAGTAGCGATCGCTGTAGTCCGTGAAGTAGAAGCCCGAATTGAAGTGCAGGTTGTACGCGTCGTACGGATTGCCCGCGAATAGCGAACTGGACCAGTAGTCGCCGTAGGAACCAACGAGGTGGAGGCTCGCGTCGTAGCGGTACCCCGCCGCGGGGAGAAAGATGTAATTGCCTTCATAGCCGGATTTCTTGCTGACTACCTTGTAACCGTTCACGCCGTTTACCGTAGTCCACGTCCAGGTGCAGTTGCTACTGTTACAAAGTTCATCAAATTCAGCATTGGTGGGCATGCGCCAGTCACCGCCCCAATTGACGTGGGCGGCATCGTCCTCGGGGTCAAGGACGGTCTTGCTATCGGTGAAGCCATTATAACCATAAAAGCTATCGTAGCAGTATTTGGTCATGGTGTCATAACTGCCTTTGCAGTACTTGTAGGTGGACCACGCGGACCACAAGTAGTCACTCTTCGGACTGGTCTCGCCCCAGGCGAAGTAGTAGCCGTAATCCTCAGGCTTGCTGGCACCAACGTTGCAGGTTGCCCACTTTACGCTCAGGCCTAAATCAACATATTCGCGTACTGATTTGTACTCAACATCCTTGTCTGCGTTCGACAGTGTACCAAAGTTGTTTCTTGGAAACGAAATGCTTTTGCTGTATGTATATATACCTTCTTCACTATTCGTTGTGAACTTAAGACTGAATCCCTTGCTGAATGTAGTAGGAGCAAACACTATGTAGTAGTATTCACCAACAGTAAACGTACCACCATCGGGTGTAAGCGTGATTGATGTCTTGCCGTTGGTAATTTCCGACACCACAGGACGCTCATCGTCACCAAACTTCAGCTTAAAATCACCGGTCAGAACCTCACCGTTGTTGCCAGAGAATGTAATCGTCTTGATACCTTCTTTCTGAACGGAGAACTTTATTCCAGCAAGTGTGTTGTAGAACGAGAGCTTGAAGCTGTTCGATTTGGCAAGAGTGATATACAGGTCATCGGCAAATGAGCCCGCCTTACCAGTCTGGGCGTTAGTCAGCGATGTATGAACGTACGTGCCATCAAATGTAGCGTTCTCATTATAAGGATAGAGTCCCCACACACAGTTGTCGTCGTCCTCACCCTCGTTCATACCTATTACACTTGATATTGTTATCGAGCCGTTGAACGATGCCTTTGCAGCATCCTCCGTGTTTGATGATGTGAACTTGCCTTTGTCTGTGCCAAAGAACACATTGATCTCGTCACCCGGATTCCAGTAGATCTTACCGTCAGACTTGCGAACTGTCTTGGTGGCTCCGTCATCAGTGTCCGCAATGACAGCATCTATGGTTGTGATTGTTGATGCGTTTTTATCAGTACTTACCTCAACAATAGCCTCTTTGGAACAGGATACAACCATCCCTGCCACTAATGTGGCATACAACAAGAATTGCCTTTTCATAAACGTTTGTTTAACGGTTTTTTATCCTATTGGGAAATCTTCCGGATCCTCATTACCACCTGGTGAGGAGCAGATAAGATTTGTCGCCTTCATCTCTACAACTTTAGTTTTGGGAGTCTTGTACTCCTTTGAAGTCTTTGTCTCCATAATTACATATCATTGCATCGCCTGCCCCCGGGTTCAGCCATTATATAAATAAAAAAGGTGTGGGAACATTATTGTCTCACACCAAATCAGGCTTCTCGCATTGCCTACGCTATGTGTAAGACAATAGTCACCACACCCATAGACAATATCAGACCTTTGACAGGTAATACCATCCACGATGTGGTGCTACTGTCATCATCCTCATAGCGTTCAAATTTTGCGAGAATTTGATTTGGAAGATGATTCAATAACACCTATAAATGTCTTTCTGCGTTCAGAAATTACGCAAATATAAACAATTCAACTGATAATACGCTTTTTACAAGAAAAAAACAGCTACAATGACAAAAATGGTCATAGGAAAAAAACACCAACTTATAAATCCGGACAAATATATAAGAGCTCTAGTGAGTTTTGATTATATTTGTAAATTTTCTAATCATATCATATAATATGAAACGGCTTCTTACTATCTTGCTTGTGGCATTCTGCAGTGTTTCCACATATGCCCAGGCCCTCCTTGTCAATACCCTCAAGCCTGTTGAGCAGAAGCACTACAACGTGCAGGACTCACCCTTCAGCATAGGTGGATACAATTTCAACAATTCATTTTTCCTCAGTTCGCCCGACGGCGGTCTCATCGCCTCGCAGGAACAGGCATACGCTACATTCGAGCTAAAGAAGCAATACGACAAACTGTCCTTCGCGTACGGTCCCGCCATAGCAAATCCCAACGGCGACAACGGCAACGCTTTCCTTGTGGTGCTTGCCGACGGCAAGACGATATTGGACGTTGTGGTCAATGACCACGATGCCTTGCGATTCGTTACCCTTGATGTGGCAGGCGTGGACAAGGTCACCTTCAAGAATGTAAAGGGCTCGGAGAAGATAGGCATAGGCGTGCCCAAGCTATGGAAAGCCGGACAGAAGGTTGTGGTGGCAACCAATCCCCTGGACAACCTGCCTAAAGGAAAGGTCAGACTTGTGCAGCAGCTCAAGCCATATTTTACATCAGGCAGTATGGTCAAGCAGATAACAGACGATCAGGATGTATTCTGGGATTACCGCTCCGAGTCGATAAGCATCAACCGCAAGACCTTTGATTCGGGATTGCAGATGTTCACTCCCGAAGGCTTGATTGAAGACAGGGAGGGCTGGAGTTACTTCTGGCTCAACAAACGCTACGACAAGATTTCATTCATAGTAGGTCCGCGCGACAACCAGAGCAGCAATTCCAGCGCATGGCTGGTGGTCAAGGCAGACGGCCGCACCATCTACGAAGAGTATATACGCCAGTCAGACCTGGCACAGCAGGTGGTCCTCGACGTATCAGGCAAAGAGCAACTGTCATTCTACTGCCAGAGAAGAAGCGGTGACCTGCTGGGCTCAATGACCTTTGGCGTAGTTGACATTTACGCCTACCCCGCAGGATACACCTCTGCGCTCCCTGAAGAAGGAGCCGTCAATCTCAATAAGGACAAGATTGCCGTACTGCCTGACGTGTGCCCTCTGATGTCTAATATCCGTCCATTCTCAGTAAGAGGATTCAATGACGCCTATGACACAATGTTCTATGGCGAGACGAGACACTATGGGTTCAATATGGGTGGAATCAGTTATTGGGAAGGTATGCTGTTCACTACGGGCAACACTCTGATGTCCGACATGATTGATTCCTATGCTGAATTTGACCTTGCCGGAGAGTTTGACTATATCAGCTTTGACGCCGGCTGTCTGACCAAAAGACACATTATGGACGACGACAAGCTCCGCATATACGCCGACGGCAAGCTTGTGTTTGACAACACGATATACTGCACTTGGCCCAACCAGCACTACGAAGTGCCCATCTACAAGTGCCGCACGCTGCGCTTTGAAAAGCCGGGAAACGGGAAGCAGAAGCAGACCATAATAGGCGTGGGTGATGTGATACTATACCGTGGACGCCCCACTCCGAACGACATCTTCGTGCATGAGATACCCGATTGTCCGTATGAGACCGATCTCATTGACCTCTGCGGTCAACCGTATTTCCACTATTGCGGAAGATTCGTCAGCAGCATCACTAACTTCAGTATGGATGACTGTTTCCACGACGGAAGCACCAAGAGGAAAGCTTTCAATATGAAAGACGGCAGCCAGATTTACAAGGGGTTCTTGCTTGAGACCAACATACCTCTGGGTCTGGAAGAGATTACACCTATGAGTGCACTGTTTATGTTCATCACCGGTGTAGGCGTCAACGTAAGCAACTCCGATGTCTCTGCCGTAACCGGCACGACAGCAGGCGTAAGCGGACCATTGATGGGAGGAATAGGACTTCTCCTGGCAGACACAGACAACAAGCAGTCATCAGCTGCCGCGTTTAATCCTTTCGGAGAATACGAGAGCTGCACCTTCACGGTTGCAAATGCGTATGAGCATGTAGATGAGTTTGATGAGATGTTTGATGCAAATAATCCTGAAACGGCAAGAAATCCAGTGAAGCTCAACGTGTTCGCCGACCAGCGGCTGGTAGGTGAATACTGGCTGGACAACAAGATGGACCCAATGACCATCACTGTGCCAATCTTCAAATGCCATCAGCTTATGTTCTGGCTGGAATGCGGCGACCAGCGTTCCGGACAGTATGTGTTCTACAACCTCAAAGTGAGCAAGGCCCCCTGCGACATACCAATACCCGAGACCTATACGAGCGGTCAGACCATCCTGCCAAAGGATGACAAGGGCACCACTGTCAACGATGCCGACGGGCAGGCAGACAACAGGAAGAAAGAGAAAAAGGGTGTATCCGAAGAAGAAAAGCAGGCACGCCGCGAAAAGGCAGCAAAGGTTATTGGCGTAGGGTTGGATCTCCTGGATACATTCCTTAAGTAAGCTACATCAGTCTTCGGTGTTGCCACACCAAATCTATATTCCAAGGCTTGGAATATAAAATCCATAGGCACGCCAGAAGAGCTGGCTAGCCTTCCTACCAAACACTTATAGCATTCTTTCAAGATTCATCACATTATGGTAACTATTGTAATGCTACAAAACGCCATCAAAAAAGCGGTTGGCAAACAGGAAACCACCCATTTGCCAACCGCAATATTGCTAATAGCTAACAGCCAACGCTTACAGCGATGAGCCGATCAGGAACACACCAGCCAGTGCCACGATAGCGTAAAGCTCCGGGAATACAGCCAGAATCAGAGTCTTGCTGAATACATCGTGACCCTGTGCGATACCGGCAATACCGTTTGCACATACCTGACCCTGACGGATTGCAGAGAACAGACCTACCAAACCAAGGGCAAGACCGCCACCGAATACGGCGCAAGCCTGCAGTGGAGTGATGGCATCGGTAAGCACACCAAACATATTGGCAAAGATAAAGTAGCCGGCGAAACCGTAAAGACCCTGTGTTCCAGGAAGAGCGGTAAGCACAATGAAGTTACCGAACTTATCCACTTTCTTCAATGCGCCGACAGCGGCATTACCGGTAATTGTCACACCAAATGCGCTGCCTATACCTGAGAGTGCAATCATCAACGCAACGCCTAAATAAGCTAAAAACAAACTTGACATAATTTTATAATTTTTATTGTTAATATTCAATAAGTTATTTACTCTGTTACAGCTTTCTCCGAACTTCGGAAAGGCTTGTATTCAGTACCTCCTCCTGTATATCCGGCGTTCTTGAAGAACTCCACAAATGTGAGTCGCATGGGATGCACAACAGCTCCAAGGATATTCATAAAGATATTGAGGGCGTGCCCTATCAGGAATATCAGTGCCGTGACAATGAAGCCTACAACAGGTATGTCCGGACTCATTCCGGTGGCCATACTGTTGAATACGTTGGCAAGAATGCCTCCGGACAGTCCAAGGGCAAACAGACGCACGTATGACAGCACATCGCCAAGAAGGCCGGTAGCCATATTGTATGTATCCCAAAGGCCGAGGCCGATATTCAGCAACGGATTCTTGCCCGGGCTGTTGAGCAGGAAAATTCCCACACAGGCGATGGCAAGCAATGCGATGATGACAGGATTGCTGAACTCAATGCCGGCCATAACTGCTACAATGACGGTAATGAGCAGAAGCAACCACCCTACTGTACTGATGGCAGACTTGAATCCAGTCTGAATGGTCAGGTTGACAGCCTTTACAGCCATACCCAAGAGTATCTGGACTACACCGATATACAACGATATGGTGAACATCTGCGAGTTTTCCTTGTACAGGAGCTCTTTCATCCTGGCAATGAACGGGATGTCCAGATCGTACAGGCTGAAACCGAAGAATGAGCCTGACAGGAGTCCGCAAATCATAGTGCTCGCACCGAACAGCACCACCAGCCATTTGGAGAACTCCGGATTGATAAGCTGGAAGAGTTTGGTGAATATAGGCAGTGCCACAATCATAAGCAGTCCGTAGCCTATGTCGCCAAGGCAGAGGCCGAAGAAGAGCATAAAGAATGGCGCGAAGATGAGCGTAAGGTCAAGCTCCTGATATGTTGGAAGCATATAGAGCTTGGTAAGAGGCTCAAACAGTCTGGCAAACTTGTTGTTGCTCAGAAGAATTGGTATGTCATCCTCTGGCGTGGGGTCGCTGATGTCGTAAAACACAGGCTGACTCTCCAGGGCTGGAGCCACCTTATCTACATTTGCCGCAGGAATCCAGCCATCAAGAAGGACAAGACTGTCCTCAGCTGCAGACTCGCCGGAGAGGCTAACCTTATCGAAAGCAAGAGTATCGGAACAGTCAGCCACGGCATTGCGCAATACGGGAATGCCATATCCGGCCAGCTCACCAATCTCTGAAGCCAAAGCGTCCTTTCGTACCGCCACCTCCTGCAAACCGGCCTCTATCTGTGACAACGAGGTGTCAGGCAGATTGCATGGCTCGGCATCGATGGATATCTCAGTGCCGGCAGGAGCAATCGTTATGAAATATACTTTCTGCTTGTCAGAATTAATAACAATGGCGTTAAACAGACTCTCCCACTCCGCTTTATATGCTTTGGGAGGGCAGCAGAAGAAACGTACCTCATAGCCGGCCTCACCAAGACGGCTCACAGAGCTCATCTCGAAATCGCCCCACGCTGTGAGTTCCTGACGGTTCTTGAGCAATGTCTGTTGCTGCTGCTCAACAGCCTCCTTCGATGACATAAGACTGTCATAACGGTTGGCTACATCCTCCGCACTGATATTTCCACCGGTTTTAACAGTTGTGACGGCAGATGACTCAAGTGCTTTCAAAACACTCTGATAACGCGACAAGAGCCTGACATCCTCCTGCAATACCGCATCAGATGACACCCCTTTCTGTCTCTCAACAACGTGTACTATTCCAAGCTCGCGCAGATGCTCCAAAAAACTCTGATACTCCTTATTTAATATTAAAAAGGAGATTTTCTTCATTTTCGTAATCATAGCTCCGCCTCCTTCTCATTTTCGCGTTTCTCGAGCAACGATTTCAGAATCTTCTGACTCGACTTGGACAGGTTCTCCTCGTCCTCCATAAAACGCTTGATTTTGCGGATGGCATCCTCATAGCCGGGAATCTGAACCTTCTCAAAGAGGTTAACCTTCTGTGTGGTCTTCTTGCGGGCCTTCTCCAGCAGAGCCAGTTTCGCACGGGTAAACTCACACAGAATGGCAGCCTCGGCCAGTCCACGCAGGATGTCGATACCATCGTAATACCATTTGGGCGAGCTGAACAGGCTGAACGGAGCCACCTCGAAATCCACCTTGTCCAATACAGGAATGCGGGTTCCCGCAATCTTGCGGACATCAAGGTGAACATCCTTCACCTTGACCAGTGTGGGGTCAAACTCGTTCCAGAGTGCGAACATTGAATCGTATCTGGCGATGTTCTCCTCGAGAGTGGCCTCAAGGCCTTTCAAATCGTCCTTACACTTCTTCACTTCCATACGCAGGGCACTCTCCTTGTTCTTGATGATGGGGAGCGTGCGCACGCGTACCTTCAGCTGTTTCTCAAGCTGCTGGAGCGAAGTCTTGTTATATTGGAATTTTATAGCCATAAGATATTATGCCTTTGGCCAATACTGTTCCACAAGAGCTGCCTTGATGTTGACCTCCTCCGGATGGAAGTATTTGGAGAACAGGCCCCAGGTAACATCAAGCATCTCGGTTGTATCAAGATTCACGTCAATGGCAAGAATCTTGCTTGAATAGTCCTTGGCAAACGCAAGGGTACGCTCATCGTAATCTGTCAGGTCAAAACCATTCTCTACCTTGGTCTTGGCATTGGCGGCATCGGCGTACAGACGTACTGCGGCATTCATCACCTGAGGATGGTCAGCACGCGTCTTCTTACCGTTAACAAGCTGTTTCAGACGTGAGAGCGAGCGGAACGGATCAACGATTACCTTTCCTACATCGCTATCCCTGCGCAGGAAGAGCTGTCCCTCAGTGATGTATCCGGTGTTGTCAGGCACAGCGTGTGTGATATCGCCACCTGACAATGTGGTAACGGCAATGATTGTGATGGAACCGCCCGACGGGAACTGAACGGCCTTCTCGTAAATCTTCGCAAGGTCTGAATACAATGAGCCAGGCATTGAGTCCTTTGACGGAATCTGATCCATACGGTTTGACACAATGGCAAGCGCGTCGGCGTACGATGTCATATCACTGAGGAGCACCAGTACCTTCTCGTTTTTCTGAACAGCGAAATACTCTGCGGCCGTAAGTGCCATATCAGGTATAAGCAGACGCTCAACGGCCGGGTCCTCCGTGGTGTTCATAAAGCTTATGATACGGTCCATAGCGCCGGCATTTGAGAACACGTTCTTGAAATAAAGGTAGTCATCATTGGTCATACCCATACCGCCAAGGATAATCTTATCGGTCTGGGCACGCATTGCAACGGTAGCCATTACCTGGTTGAACGGCTGGTCCGGGTCTGCAAAGAACGGGATTTTCTGTCCGGACACCAGTGTATTGTTAAGGTCAATACCTGCTATACCAGTGGCGATAAGCTCAGACGGCTGTTTACGACGAACAGGATTGACGGACGGGCCACCAATCTCAACTTCCTCACCCTCAACGGCAGGACCGCCATCGATAGGGTCACCGTAAGCGTTGAAGAAACGTCCGGCTAGCTGGTCACTGACTTTAAGCGTAGGAGCCTTGCCCATAAACACCACCTCGGCGTTTGTAGGAATACCGTTGGTGCCCTGGAATACCTGCAGTGTAACCTCATCGCCTGCAATCTTAACCACCTGAGCCAGACGGCCGTCAATAACGGCAAGCTCATCGTAACCTACACCTGTTGCCTTCAGCGAGCAGGTGGCCTTGGTTATCTGACTGATTTTAGTATAAATCTTCTGAAAAGCCTTTGTTGTCATAGCATCATCTGATTAAGCGGTTTTACGTTCTGCAAGAAGTTTCTCCAGCTCAGCCTCGTACTTATTGTAGTTTTCAGACTTGTATTCGGAATAGTTCATCTGCTTGCACAGGTTGATAACCTTCTTGAAATAGTCTGTAACCTCAAGGAAACTGTCGAACTTAAACTCTGAATGACAGATGTCAATAACACGATTGACTATTGTCTCCTGACGCTCCATAGGTGTAACGGCATCAATCTCGTCGAATGCATCCTGCTGCAGTACTATAAAATCAATCAGCTCAGACTTCCAGAAAGTAATATGGTAGTCAACTGGTACTCCGTCATCGCCAAGGATGTTTATCTGCTCGGCAATCTCCTTTCCACGCAAGAGCCTGGTCTTAAGCTCGTTGACCTTCTCTATCCACTCTCCGTTGATGCGTTTCTCAATATAGGCGTCAAACTCAGGATAATCCAGATATTTGGAATAGGAGTCAATCGGGTTGATGGCCGGATAACGCTTCTTATCGGCACGCTCCTGCTCAAGGGCATAGAAGCAGCGGGCAACCTTCTTGGTATTCTCGGTTACAGGCTCCTTCAGGTTACCACCAGCCGGTGATACAGTACCGATGAATGTGATTGAGCCAGGCTGGCCGTTGTACAACCGCACGTATCCGGCACGACCGTAGAAGTTAGCGATAATTGATGAGATATCCATCGGGAATGCGTCAGGACCAGGAAGTTCCTCCATACGGTTGGACATCTCACGGAGTGCCTGTGCCCAACGGCTGGTTGAGTCGGCCATAAGCAGCACACGAAGCCCCATAGAGCGGTAATACTCTGCCAGCGACATTGCCGTATATACCGATGCCTCACGGGCGGCAACCGGCATGTTCGATGTATTGGCAATGATGATGGTACGCTCCATCAGCTTACGTCCAGTATGCGGGTCATCAAGCTCAGGGAACTCAGTGAAAATCTCTACGACCTCATTGGCACGCTCACCGCAGGCTGCGATGATTACGATATCCGCCTCCGCCTGTTTTGAGATGGCGTGCTGAAGCACGGTCTTGCCGGTACCGAAAGGACCAGGGATGAATCCCGTACCACCCTCAACTATTGGATTCAATGTATCTATTGAGCGGACACCAGTCTCCAGCAGTTTGAATGGACGCGGCTTCTCCTGATAGTTGGTCATAGCCAGTTTCACAGGCCAGCGCTGTATCATATTGACATTGATCTCATCGCCCTTCTCATTGACTAGCACTGCGATGGTATCAATTATTCTATACTCACCCCCGGCAGCAATGGACTTCACTGTCCACTCGCCCTGAAGTTGGAACGGAGCCATGATCTTAAGAGGCTGGAAGTTCTCCTCCACCTTGCCCAACCAGGCTGACGAGCGCACCTTATCGCCTGCGCTCACAATTGGCTCAAAGTGCCATAATCTCTCATTATCAAGAGGGTATGTATATTCGCCTCTCTTCAGGAAGACACCGGTCATCTTGTCAAGGTCATTCTGAAGACCGTCATAATTGTGCGACAGCATTCCCGGGCCAAGAGTAACCTCAAGCATGTGTCCGGTAAACTCTGCCGGAGCGCCGACCTTCAGTCCACGCGTGCTCTCGAACACCTGAACGTAAACGTTGTCTCCTACAACCTTGATGACCTCCGACATAAGACGGTCACCGCCTGTCTCTATGTAGCAGATCTCATTCTGAGCGACAGGGCCATCCACCTTCAATGTCACCATATTGGCAATGACTCCGCCAACAATTCCTTTTGTAGCCATATATCTTGTTATTATCAATTCATAAACTCACGAGGCACCTCAACCTCACCCTTCAGACTGCCGATAAGCGAGCGGAACATCTCCTGCCCTTTCTCCTTGTCCAGTCTGAACCATCGTCCGGCAATATCAAGCCTTACCAGAAACGCGAAAAGCTTCTCTACCGTGAAATAATGAAAGAAAGTATTCTCCTCCAACCAGTTCCACTTTATCATATCCATCTCACGCTCACGCACGGTAAGATCCTGTTCCTCCTGTATATGGGCCAGACGGTCAAAAAAGCCGACAGTCTGTGACAGTCCCCAATCCTTGGCGCCCGATGTGCGCAATGCCTCGGCCACCTCACCGTCACCGACGATGAGTCCCTGCAACGGCAACGAGTGCTTCCGGGCGGTCATTGCAGTCTGAATATTGTTCAAGTCAAGGTTGAACCTGAACCAGTCACGTACGAATCCGTTCCCCACACTGGTGGCATATTCATAGAAAAGCGATGACAAGCGGTCCTCGGCAAACGCAGTGTATGACCTCCACTCTTCCGAGCGATACTCACTCACAAACTGATACAAGTACTCTGGAATGCACTTGTCAGCAGGTTCTTCCGCACGGACCGCCTCTATCAACGAAGCCAGCTGCTCAATTGTGAAGGCACCCTGCTGCGTGGCCTCATCAAGTGTCAGTTCCTCGCCATTGCGGTCTTTCTCAAGCAGTGCCAGCAGATTACGTCTGTCATACTGCTCCAAAGCCAGCTCAACCAGTTTTCTGTCACCGGCAGACAAGGACGGACATATCTCCTCACGGAACGAATCCACACTGTAAGGCAGTTTATCATCGTCAAGAGAGATGTCGGCCAGACCGGCAATCAGATAATAGTATTTACCCATCTCGGCTGAATTTAGAAGAGGGTCTCAACCAACTGCGGGCGAACAAATGACTTGAACCAGTTCTCAAACTCCCCGGCTCCGAAATTCACCTTATAAGAGCCGTCTGACGGGGCAACCGTGAAACCGAAATTGTTTCCGTTGACTTTTTCAATTCTCACACCCTTGTCAAGCAACTGCTTAGCCTTCAATTCGAAGAACTTCCTCAAGTTATCCGCATCGGCTGTAGATATAACCAGATCCTGATTCTTTGCCCATTCGGAAGCTATGTTCAGGATAAACTGATTCATAAGCTCTTTCTGTGATGTCAGGTCGGCCACACTCTCGCCTACTATCTTATCAGTAACCACTGTGGCAATCTCCGACTTTACAGCGTCAACAGACTGTGAGGCATAGAGTCTCATCTCTTTTTTTGTGTTCTCGGTGAACGATGCCGCCTCCTTTTTTGCATCAGACAGAATCTGCTCAGCCTCCTTTCTGGCATCAGCCAATATTTGTCCGGCCTGAGTCTTAGCATCGGCTAAAATCTTTTCTGCCTCCTCCTGACCTTTTGCGACACCCTCCTTGTAGATAATGTCTGTCAGCTCCTGAATCTTAGTATTCATATCTATAACGTTTATAATATTCAAGCAACAATGTGCGAAGTTAACAAATAATCAAATTTTATCCATATTTTGAAGCTACTATTTTCCAATACAAAGTGATTAGATAATATTCCGGAAATAATAGTGATAAAGTCAGTATCTTTGTGGGAACAAAAGAGGATTACAGATGAGACGGCTTGCGATATTCGATTTGGACGGAACACTACTTGATACAGTTGAGGACCTTGCAAACTGTACTAATCACGCACTAAGCGAGCTTGGATTCCCCACTCATCAGACAAATGAATACTACAATTTTGTAGGCCGTGGAATAGACAATCTATTCCGCTCTGCCTTACCTGCCGACAAAGCCACAGACAGCAATGTGGCAGCCGTACGACGACTCTTCATACCATACTACAACAAACACAATGAGGATTATACAAAGCCATACAGTGGTATTGCAGAAGTCCTTGAGACACTTGCATCCAGAGGGATGCAGTTGGCGGTAGCGTCAAACAAATATCAGGAAGCCGCAGAGAAGCTGCTCCACAGTATATTCCCACAAATCAGATTTATAAAAATACTGGGGCAGAGAGATGGTCACCCAATAAAACCGGATCCTGACATTGTAAACACGATATGCGATTTTGCCGGCATCAATAAATCAGATACCATATATATAGGAGACTCAGGAGTAGATATGCAGACAGCTATCAATGCCGGAGTGACTTCTGTTGCCGTAACTTGGGGATTCCGGTCAAAAGATGAGTTGTTGACATACCATCCGGATTTCGTAGCTGAGAATCCGGAAGATTTGCCCTATATTATCCATCAGTCCGGAAAAATAGCAGTGAGTCTGCACAATGCCGAAGCAGGCAATCCATCGTTACGTCTGAAAAAGCCCGTGGACCTGAACATCCTGGAAGACGAGCAGATAGCTATATGCGGGCAAAACGGCTCTGGCAAGACTTTGCTGGCAAATATGATAACCGGCCGGTATCCGATTCTGGCAGGAGGAAGATACTTCATCAGACACAAGCGCGATGCCATACGCGCCATAGCTTTCCGCGACAGTTACGGCAGTGCCGATGCCACCTGGTGCTATCAGCAGAGGTGGAACAGCACAGAGACAGAGGAATCACCATTCATATCTGACATATTCCCTCAGATTGAGGACCTTGAGTGGAAAAATGAATTATTCAAGGTTTTTCATCTTGATTCAATATGGGGCAAGCGATTGGTCTCTCTCTCAAGCGGTGAGATGCGAAAATATCAGTTAGCCAAGGCCCTGTCGCTACGTCCCGCAATGATTGTGGTTGACAATCCATATATTGGTCTTGATCCGGAGGCAAGAGCAGAGCTGTCAGAGTTGTTTGAGAGACTGATTAAAGAATGGAGTCTGCAAGTGGTATTAATAGTACCACGCAAGGAAGAGATTCCCTCTTTCATCACCCACATTATTCAAATCAAGGATATGGGTGAAATAACGAAATACAAGAAGGCCAGCTATAGGGAAGACATATCAAAAGCAGACAACATCTTGTCGGAACAGATAATAGAACAGATTTCAGCAATGACAGGCAAAGATTTTGGTTCCGATGAAGTGGCCAAATGCAATAACGTAAGTTTGAAATATGGAGATAGAACCATATTCAAAGACATAAACTGGGAAGTACGAAAAGGTGAGCACTGGTCACTGCAAGGACACAACGGAGCCGGAAAATCCGCACTGCTGAGCCTTATTTATGCAGATAATCCACAGGCATACGCCTGCGACATATCATTATTTGGCAGGAAACGCGGAACAGGTGAAAGTATTTGGGAAATAAAAAAACACATTGGATATGTATCACCAGAAATGCACCGTTCATACTGCCATCATATCCCTACAATTGACATTCTGGCATCCGGTCTGAACGATACAATAGGACTTTACCGGAAAATTCACGATGAGGAGAGGGAGATATGCCGGACGTGGCTTCACATATTCGGACTTGACGAATATGAGCAACGCGATTTTTGTACACTTTCAAGCGGTGAGCAAAGAATGGTACTTCTTGCAAGAGCATTCGTCAAGAATCCCGAGTTGCTCATACTAGACGAGCCTCTTCACGGCCTTGACAACAAAAGCCGCAATCTGGCAAGGGCTATCATCAAGGTGTACTGCTCCAATCCAGACAAGACGCTGATAGCTGTGACACACTACCCAGAGGAACTTGACGGCCTCACGGACAAGGTCTTCCGGTTATGAAGCACGTAAAGCACAACCTATAAGACAGAAAGCCCTGGCCACAAGCCGGGGCTTTTTTCATTCACACACG
>CALDKD010000086.1 GCA_937898885.1 uncultured Bacteroidales bacterium
TTCAGGCGAAAATATCACATATTTATAACACTTTTTTCGGCCTTGGTTCTACTGCCGCAAAGTTGTCAGTTGAAGTGACAAAGCGGACTATTTGAAATGTAATTTGTTGATAACTATATATTTATAAACTTTTTAACGAACTATTGACACAACAGACTTTTCAATAAAGCAACAAGTCTGTCAGTTCAACGGCAAGATTTATATCGTCAACCTTAATCATACTGTCGTCATCGGAAGCATATCCAAGTACATTTACACCTCCATACCAGACTATAGACTTGTCTATGACCGTAGAGCACAATTTCAAGTCTGTCTGCACTCTGACCACGAGTCCGTTAGAACGTAGGATTTCGGTCTGTCCGTTTTCACAGGAAGTCAGAATGACGACTTCAATTCCACATACAGACAAGCCTTTCAGCTTTAGCATGATGGAATTCTTTTCCACTGCATACAACTTTGGAGACGATATGACAATTGAACGTCTGGCATGGTTCAATTCATTAAGATATGGATGCAAAAAGGTTCTGCCGCTGAATATCTGCCCTTCCTTTGGCACAGGTTCCATTCCATCAGCTTCATCAAACAGAGTCGGACGCATTCTGTCAATTGTACGATAACCTATCGATGCATACCCCCTCAAGCGTTTGCGGTACATACTGTCACACACCGGTTCACGTATATCGATATAGTCGAAAATACAAACATCCTTCTTGCCTTCATTCTCACGATGCAGACGACCGGCATATTGCGCTACAAGTCCTTTCCACGATATTGGTAAAGCCAGAAACAGCGTGTCAAGCCGAGGATAATCAAAACCTTCACCGACATACTTTCCAGTAGCGACTATCACCAATGATTCTTCTGTCGGAATACTCTGCAAGCGACACATCGTATCACGCTTTTCTTTTGCAGTTCCTGCTCCTGTCAGACAAATCACGTTATTCACCAGTGGCTCAAGCATCTTTGCCAGTACAGAAACATGTGACATCCGGCTTGTCATTATGATTGGTGTCCTGCCTGAAACCACTGCCTTGCTAACATCCTCGACTATCAGTCTGTTACGGACTTCATCTTCAGCAAGCCGCTCAAGTAAAGCCGCAAATTGCATTTTGTCATTAGTCAGAGAACGGAATGTTGTAAAGCGTGGAATCAGATAACGGTCAAATGACTGCCTGGCAATCTGGCTTCTGGCATCAGCAGAGAACCGTATAGGACCGCACTGCATGAATATTATGGGCTGATGTCCGTCCTTACGTATTGGTGTAGCTGTCAGGCCATATACATATTTTGATCTGACAGACTTCATGACATTCTCAAAAGTTACAGACGGAACATGATGGCATTCGTCAACTATTACCATTCCGTAATTGCCAATGAACGACTTCGGCTCGCCGTCGGCCATACATGACTGCATCAGGACTATGTCTATGATTCCATGCAGAGTATCTCCTGTAGAATCGAGACATCCTATTGGAGAAAAGGCCTTACGTCTGCCACGTTTTTTCTGCGGCACAGGTTCTTCGCATTTAATTTCCAGAAATTCTTCCAAACGTTCCTTCCATTGAACCAGCAATGCTCTGGAATGGACAATTATCAGGGTATTGACTCTCTTTCTGGCAATTATTGCAGTCGCAGTAACCGTTTTTCCAAATGCGGTTGTCGCATGAAGCACGCCATTATCATAAGGAAGAATTGCATTGATGGCATCGGTTTGCTCAACACGCTCCTCACCCAGAAATCTGACGTCTATTGGCATGCCATGGTTCGTTTCGTCTTTTATGCTGTAATCTACGTGATTCATATCAAGAAAGGACATGATTGCTCCCTCACATCCTCTTGGCATTGCCAGATAATCATCAGTCATGTCAAAGCAGGAGATTATTCTTGGAAATGAATAGGTGGAAAAGTGCATTGCCTGCCGGCTGTAGAATTCCGGATTTCTGAAAGAGGCTATACGTTTCAAATGATCCAATACCTTGGCCGATACGGATTTCATGGGTATGTACAGCTTGTCAGCCTTGGTAACTATTACATCTTTCAGGAAATCCTCCTTATGGATATCGTATGCTTCAGGTGTCTTCCATGGTTTGCTTTCACTTGAGGTTGACAGCGGACCCAACTCTTCATGAACATGTTGTGACAACAGAACATCAACATATTCCTCACTCACTTTCTGAATCTGGGACAGGAACGCCCACTGGTCCTTATAAGCCAGGAAACTGTCATCTACGAATACACTGTTCAAGTTCTTACGCGCCCTTCCCTGAAGCGGCAAAGCAACCAGATTACCGAAACCGCCTTCGGGCATTCTGTCCTGATTCGGAAAGAAGCGGTCATAAGAATTGAAAACCATTTGCCCTTCCCGACCCGTTGCTTCGGTCAATATTGCATTGCCCAGTTTTCTGGCTTTGTATGCAGGGAGCGGTGTTTCAAAGAAAATCCACGCATGAGCTCCATTACCGGAACGCGACCGTTCAATGCCGTATGGGACATGCCAGTCACGGCATACACTTACATACGCCAGCACATCATTTTTATATCCATGTATGCAACTCTTGTCATCAAAATCGGCACAGAGAAATGAGCATTGGTTATCGGACATTATCGGATACAGTCCTATTACATCCTGACCGTTTTCATCACGCCCTTCAAGGTGGCGGTATATGTCACCGGAAGTCAGTGGTGACAACTCACGGTTTGGACAGTCGGAACACTTGTACGTCTTCTTATCACAAATTCCATGCCTCCATTCATTGGCACATACGGGCTGATATCCACTCTTTCCTGTAGCCTTGCTGAACCATCGGCGGGCAAACACGTCATCGCGCCCCCTGAAAAGGCTATGGAATAATGAAACACGTTCTTCCAATAATAGCTGGACTGTCGGAAATAAGACTGACGAATAAAGCGTTTCCCCTTCAGGCTTGTCAGAACGGACATACTCAATGCCATGTGACCTGAGAATCGCTTTCAGTTCTTCATTTTCCTGACGCAGAGACTGAATTTCTTTGGTCAGGCGGTCTATTATCTGCTTGGAATCTTCCATTCAGATTGACACGGTCATATATGCCATCAACTATTTATCGTGTTATTGAACATTCTTCAGAACTTCACGACCCAATGGAGTAAGGCCATATTTTTGAGCCGGGTGCCGCGGATTGTCGGGAATTGTCATGGAAATAACACCAAGATCAATCGCAGGCTTTAAGTATTGTTGTTCCAATGTCTGACGGGAACGGCAGCTCAGCTTGCCTGAAGCAAGCATGTCTTTTTTAGACAAGTTAATTTGTTCCAAGCAGAGTAGCAATTCTTTAACTTGCCTAGGCAAGCCTTGTGCAAGTTGGTTATCGGAAGGTGCGCCACCGCCATATTCTTCACTGGAATGCTGCCACATTGTGGCCTTTACCATAAATTCAACCTGTTTAAAACTGGGTTCAGGATTGCCGGCCTGCTCCAATTCACGATACATTCTATCCACCCCCTCTCCAAATTCCTTGACAAATTTGTATGCGTGCATGTATTCCGCAATCTTGGGATTACGGGAGAAATGTATTTCACGAATATTATTGGGACGGACCAATCCTGGAAGAACGCCAGGACTTTCAACTGTCATATGGTCATCAAACAGCTTTACTTGAATATCTGTACCCAATATGCTGTAATCTCTATGACAAATGGCATTGACAATAAGTTCTTTCCAACAGAATTCCGGATACTGTGGAACAGTCTGAAAGAGTCCGTCCTTTCCAAGGAATGAATGTTCTTTAATTTGTGTACTGACGAATGATATAGCCTTGTCTGTCAATTCCTTGATTGCACCTGTAAAAATTACATCCTTCACTACATTCATTTCACGGCCAAAGCGTTCTTCCAAGCCGTCATAACGGATTACGCGCACCCTAGCGCGCTGAAAATAACGTTGCGGATTATTCCCGAAAAGCAGAACCGCAGCTCCAGTCAGAACTTCACTCGTGCGTCCGTCCATATCCGAGTGTTCTAACAGGAAACCATTTTCCCTCAAAAAACGTCCAGCACCTTTTGAGTATCCTGACTGTCTGAGATAATCTTCAACAATTTCAACATTTATATCAGATATGCCGGTATTCAACACGGGTGCATCTTCATAATAATGTTCGCCCTTCGCATATAATAGCTGCATGCGCTGTTCAAAATTCAGTTTCTTGGATTTGTCGCCAACCCTATAGAAAACCTCATCGGCCTGATTTGCATGAACCAACATGCTTTGCGGTATATGAAGAAGAATAATCTTATTCTGTTGACCTTTGGAATCGATTACATCAACATATTCCGGAGTGACCTTAACGGATGGGACGCAATAGTCAAATGATACTCTCAACAATTCATTAACATGTGCCTGATAACCGAGTATACCGGATAACGTACCATCGTCTTCAACACCAATCGCAATGGTACCACCATCAGCATTTGCCATTGCAATGATTGGTATGGCCAACGCTTTTGTATCAATCTTCACACTCTTCCGATCGATGATCTGGAATTCAGTGCACGTCTGAATCTCATCAACAGTCATATTCGTTCGATATTATAGTGCGAAAGTAATGATTTTGATGAAAGATGCAAAATCGGACCTATCGGATATCAAAAGGGATATGCTTCCAATTGCCAAGGTTTGTCAGGCCAGAATTATGCTTACACATTCGCAGCAATGCGTATAATAGTACAAATCATTTATTTTTAGGCAATTGAATAAAAATATGTCTCACTTTCCGCACTTTTATGTCGCGCTACAAATCCGCTACAAAATTCGTATGCTACAGCTACTCAAAGGAGAGAAAACTAAGGTTAAACCGCTCCGTGACAAGCACAGAAAATACGGTGCAAATACTTGATTTACACCGTATTATACAACATATATCAGGTTTAGTCCAGTCTGGTTTAGTCCGGTTTATTTGACCTCCTCAAATTTAAACGCTACTGAAAATCAGTACGTTCTAATTTTTATGATACAAATATGGAACGCCATAAGCATCCTGGACGTTCGGAATCAATAACCATCGAAAAGCATCCGTGCGATGCTCCTTCTTCCTATGTTTTCTTTGTCTTTGTATTCCTATTAATTTTGCACAAAATTACAGACATTTCTACATTTCATCAAAGTCATTAGGACTGAACTTTCCGACTTTTGCAATATGTCCTATTCCTATTGCCGCCACGAGCTTCAAGATACCCGAACTCTGTCAACTGACGAAGATAACGTTTGGCCGATGTTTCAGCAAATCCAAACTCGCCGACAATCATCTCTGTCCTGATTTCATCCTTATCGGCCACATAGACCAGAATATCGGCCAGTTTGTCGGCCAAAGAAGGCTTTATTGACCACTTATCGACCATTTCCTTCTTATAGTCCTGTTTATTTACCATATCTGCTGCAACATCCTTAATGAACTGGTCGATATCATGTGTCAAATGATTGCAATGCAGCTGAGTCATGCAGTTGATGAATATATCAATGTCCTCTCCTTCTCTAGAGTCTATCAAAGCCTGAATGTATTCAGCCTTGTCCTCTTTCATCACCTTTGTTGGCAGCACATCGTATTCCATCTGCAACAGGTTCATCAGCAGCCGGCAGGTCCGTCCGTTGCCGTCAGCCCAGGGATGTATTGTTACAAGCCCCAAATGCGCCCAGAAACTCAGTTCATAGACAGATGCAATATCTGCCGGATTCAGTGCCTTACGACGTTCGTTCAGTTCTTTGCAAAACGCTTCCAGTTTTTGTAGCACCTTCTGATAATTCATATATGACTTCCCTCCAATGCCTGCTGTCACATTCAACTTGCGCAATTCGCCTTTCGAAGCATCAAATGTGCCGCCAATGGAATTGTACACAGACCCTGTCCTTGCCATAACCTTCGCAGCAAGTGTTATGAGCGATTGCACCGTGATGTCCTCATGCCGTTTTATCCATACACGGCCATAATCATACGCAGCCTTCAGGTCAAGGTTCATATTCTGCTCTACAATGGTTCGCTTGCTTGAAGTTATCCCTTCATCGAAAAGCAACTGAGCTTCGACCTCAGTTACCGTACTACCCTCAATGGCGGTAGAATGAGTAATGATGGAGTACAGATAGAACTTATCGTAGTCTATCTGGTCTGATATACCAAGTTCCTTGTGCCGTTCAATAAGACGCAGGAGTAAGTCTTTATTTTCTTGATTCATAGATATTTATTATTCATTTTTACTTACCATAGTACGCAAAATAGCCAAGTCTGCCTCCATTCCATCCTTCGAAACCAGCGAATCCTTCGGTAGCACAAAGTAGTTCTTGGCAATGTTTTCCTTCTTGCCGCTGAACCATTCTCCAAACGCTGTTTGAAGGAATGAATCAACATCGAGATTCTCCTTCTGATTATACTTCATAATATTGGTGACGAACTGCTTCAATTCCGCATTCCGCAGTTTCTTGTTCAATGGAACATGCAAATCCTTGTCTGCAGAGATATGTCCCGTCTGAATAAACAGTTTCACAACATCGCATACTTTCTCTACAACTTCTACAGGCGTACCAGCAAGAGAAAACACAAGCGAGGTATATTCTTCTGTCAATTGCAGGCGTTTCAGCCCGTCCTCCTCCTGACGCAACTTCACTTCTTTTTCCAGTTTTAATAAGTAGCTACGCCTCTCCATTACACTTGACACGTCAGCAGACAGCACATTGACTTCATTCATTCGTTGCTCATATTCCTTTGCAAGCCGAGTCTTCTCTACCTCTACCTGTTGCGCAACCAACGTCTGCACAACTTCCGGCAAGCGCTCTTTCAGAGCATCGGCAATGGAATCCGTATCAGTCCGAGGATATTGCCTGACTGCATCAAGTATTTCGTCCAACTTGTTTGAGATTTCTTCAGAAGACAGTTGCGCATCTTTATTTATATTGGCAGGATTTAGAGTATCCAACAGGTCCTTCCTTCTAGTGATTTGAATCTGATAGAATGAAGAGAAAGAGATTACCACTATCTTATACAATACGCATACCGCAGCAACAAGATAAAGCAATGGAAAGACCCTCGCCCAATCTATATGCACATTGGCGATAATACCTATCAACAGCATTCCCAGCACAGCGACTACAGCCAGAGCGGTAATGCCATACACAACCTTCTCTATTATTTTGAATATCTTTACCATTGTACTAAATATCAAAGTTGTCCTCTTCCATTTCAAACATTGCATTTCCAATTTCTGCCACTATTGACAACTTTTGGTATTGAGTTGCCCACTCTTTCGCTTTTGTTAGACTTCCTCTGGGAAGTGTTCATAATAAATATCTGCAATGGTATCTGCAAATCCCCAGCCACAAGGAGAAGCCCATTCGACACATTTCTGCATACGTGGTTTGAATTGCTCCAACATGTTGTTCTTAGCAATAAAAGCCATTGTCTTATCGAAGTTATTCTCAACAGATGTGTAGTATTGCTCCCACATATCCCCATAATCGTAGGTGAATTGACAAGCATTCTCAACGTAGCAAAGCATCAGATCCGCCAACTTATCAGCAGAAGGCTTGAACTTTTTATAGTCAG
The DNA here is from genome assembly GCA_937898885.1 of uncultured Bacteroidales bacterium. Lineage (GTDB taxonomy): Bacteria > Bacteroidota > Bacteroidia > Bacteroidales > Bacteroidaceae > Colenecus. Next base: position 7,566 of record CALDKD010000086.1, read on the forward strand.
ACACAGCCTTACGACAAACAGCAAAACGAGTTTTGGGTTCCTGACGGCCTTTCGAAGGATAGAATTCCTCCGTAATAATCTTCTTGTACTCTTCCAGTTTGCCATCCTCGTCAGGACTAGCAAAGAATTCAAGATACTCTTTAGCTTCCTTGCGAGCATTGTACATTTCCAGAACCATGTCAATGATTTCTTCCTTTGGCATAGATTGGAGCAATTTCTTTATTGTTGCTTTTGACATATCCGTTTATTCATTAGAGTTGAATTATTCTATTTTATCCAACAACATCAATCCTTTTACGGTCGACAAACAGCGTTGACGATGATGTTGGGGATTATCTGGGTACTTCATACAAACGAATCTTTCGTTTATTGCAGGCGTGAGAGAATATCCCAAAAAGTTGGGGCGGTTCTTCAAACCTACAGTTTCCATCATACCATTTACACTCATTTTTTCTTTACCGATTGCCAATACTAAACGCCTGACATTATCTGATGATGGTTGTATATCGTTTGAACTTGTATGGGTACTTGTATGGGCATCGCCCTCGCTGTCCCCTTGGCCTAACTATTCATCAATAATACTTTCTAATGTCGTTACAAATGGAAGGTATCTGATTTCACCTCTTCGCTGAGTCTTTAAGATGTTTACATCCCCTAAATCTG
>CALDKD010000087.1 GCA_937898885.1 uncultured Bacteroidales bacterium
AAAAAGGCTCCGGGCCAATCACCCTGGAGGCAAGTTCAGACAGCGGTCTCAAAGTCGGATTCTATGCAGAATGCGGGCCTGTGAGAATCGAGGACAATATCCTGTATTTCACCGGCATACCGCCCAAGACTAAATTCCCGGTAAAAGTGTCCGTGGTTGCATGGCAATACGGACGCACGGGAGAAAACTGCATCCAAACCGCAGAGCCCGTAAGACAGATATTCTACATAAACAGATGATGTTATTTGATGGATGCTGAATTTTTATCACTATATTAAGCGTTGTTCAGATTATGATAAAAAAAATAATAAAGGTCTGCTTCTATATATTAATTGTCTTCCTGTCATCATGCAGCGGCCATTCTTCTTCGGACGGTGCAATCGATGTTACTGTCCCAGGGATACAATTTGATCATTACTGGAGCCGCTGCGTAGGAGCTGGACGCGCAAATGAAGGTTTGCGGGCTTCATGGCAGGAGCATCTGAAAACAGTTCAAAAGGACTGTGGCTTTCAATATGTCAGATTCCACGGTCTGTTCCATGATGATATGTTTGTATATCGTGAAGCAAATCAACGTGGGGACTATAGGGAAGGCCTTGAAGTGTTTAACTGGCAGTACGTTGACGAGCTGTTTGACCGCATGCTCGACAACGGCACAAAGCCTTTCCTGGAACTTGGCTTCTTCCCCAAAGACATTGCCTGCCCTGAAAGCAAGACCCAGATGTGGTGGAAAGGGAACATCACACCACCGGAGAATCTCGGGAAATGGGAAAAACTGATCACAAAATTCACAGAGCACATAATCGCCCGCTATGGAATCGATGAAGTTCGCACTTGGTACTTTGAAGTTTGGAACGAGCCAAACATCAGAGGGTTCTGGGACGCCGACCAGGCGGCGTATTTTGAACTGTACAAAATCACAGCGTCTGCTGTCAAAAAAGTGGACAGCCAGCTTAAAGTCGGAGGGCCGGCGACCAGTTCTTTCCGAAGGATGCAGGATGAACATGGGCAGTTCTATTATGTCGGCACATGGATTGACGATTTCATCAGCTACTGCCAGCAGGAACAACTTCCTGTGGATTTCATCTCTTGTCATCCGTATCCTCATGAATGGGCCTTTGATGCAGAACAGGAAAACCTCAATGCAAATCATATTCGCCTGATGACGTCCACCATAGATGATATGCGTTGGGTCAGGAACCGCGTCGACAACAGTCCATACTCGGATGCCGAAATCCATCTTACCGAATGGAGTACCAGTGCATCTTCCAGAGACCATTCACACGACCGCCTGCCTGCTGCCTCATTCTTGCTGAAAGTGATTCCTCAGGGCATCGGGCTGGTAAATTCACTGTCATATTGGACTTTTACGGATGTTTTCGAAGAGAAAGGTGCCGGTAACAGCATTTTTCATGGCGGGTTCGGATTGATCAACTACCAGGGACTTACAAAGCCCACATTCCACGCATACCGGATGCTCAACGCTTTGGGCGACGAGATAATACATCAGGATGATGTGTCCCTTGTCACTCGCCACTCCGACACCGGAAAGATTACAGCAATCCTTACTCATTACCCTGATGAAATGAACGGAAAGGGTATTCCTGTCAGCAATTTCGAAGATGAGGCATCAGCCCAACGCGCTTGTGAACTCGGTTCGCCAAAAGAGTATTCATTGACTCTTTCCGGATTGAAGTCAGGAACAGTTTTCGATGTCGAGATACTCGACAAAGAGCATGGAGACGTATATGAGGAGTGGCAAAAAATGGGCTCTCCGGAGCCTCCTACAAGAGAGCAGATTGCTGAACTCAAAGTAAAAGGTTCCGCAACTCTCAAAAGCACAATCAAATCTGACCGCAGAGGCATCCTTTCCTGGAAAGAGACTCTGCTACCTTGGAGTTGCGTTCTCATTAATGAGCGCTGAGTTCCTAATCCGCAGGCAATTAACTATATAAATGACAATTATGTTTCTCAGACACAACCTTCGCCGACTCACATTGATTGGAGTCATCTTATTCACCTTACTACCTGAATGCTGGGCTGATGTAAAAATAATGTGTAGCCCCGACCGTATAGAGGACCTCAAAACTCGGATGAACCAGGATAAAAATGTTCAGAACACGTGTGATGAGATTATCAGAAGAGTTGATAATTCCATCAAAAACGGGAAACAGCGTCTTAATCAACAGGAACTTTGCCTTGCATGGCTTCTTACGGGCAAGAAAAGCTACAGCGAAAAAGCAAAGGAACTCATGATGGCACAATGCAATCGTGACAAATGGGTCAGCGATGATATGCTGCGCCGAGAACCGGCATGGCATTCTGAGATGAGCACAGCATCAACTGCCTGTTCCGTTGCGACGCTATATGACTGTTTCAAGGAGACATTGTCCGACGAGGAACGCACATTTATCCGCAGCAAAGTGTTCGAATTGGGAATCGACCCGACGTTAAAGGACTGGGTACTTGACGGCACCCGCATACACTCGTTCAATTCAATGGGGCATAACTGGTGGTCACATTGCGTCTTCAACGCCGGAACTGCATGCATGGCATTCATAGACGAGGACCCAAGAGCACAGGAGTATATAGACATCATCGATTCGATCGCTGCAGATTGGATCAGTTTCAGTGGAGACCGGCTTCAGAACAAACCCAAAACATATGATCGCGGTGCCATGTATGAATCTGTCGGATATGCCGGCGTCACTAACGGATGTTATCTGAGCTACAGGCTCGCCTGGCAGAACACCTTCCCGGAAAAGAAGGCTGAAGACATCGAATGCCTCCGAGAAATCGCCCAATGGTACATGGATGTCAATTATCCACGCACCGGTCATCCGTTCAGCCTCTACTTCGGAGATTCAGAGCTTCTTAACAATGGGCTTGCTCCTGTAAAATATCTCTATCTATTAGGATACGGGACACCTGACAGCCTTTGGTACATAAATCAATTCGAGCAGAAGGAGAATGTCTTCGACCTACTCTATCCAATTGAAATGAAGGATGTGCCTGCAGTTCCGTCGATTCAAGCTTCAACTCTTTATGAGACTAACGGATGGGGGATACTCCGCAGTTCATGGGAGAAGAACGCTACCATGCTAGGTGTTATTTCCGGCCATACATGGAATCATCGTCACGCCGACTGTAATTCGTTCGTCCTATTCCACAATGGAGAATATTTGATAAAGGATGCGGGCAATTGCAGCTACGGCAATCCGCTTTATTCCTCATATTACAGGCAAAGCCAGGCACACAATGTGGTCCTTTTCAACGGAGAAGGCCAGCCAAAGGAACAGGAATATGCCGGGTCAATGCTGGACGGCCATCTTCAGGACCTGATTGACGAGGGAGACATACGCTACATCCTTGCGGATGGATGCGGTCCTATGGCTAAGACTCTCTCCAGGAATTTCCGACATTTCCTATGGATTGACAACACCATTCTTGTCATAGATGACCTGAAAGCCTATGACGGTTCCTTCGGGCAATTCGAGTGGCTACTCCACCCTGAAGGAGAATGCAGAAAAGAAGGTCTTGATCTGGTCATTACCAACGGGAATGCATCAGCGAATGTGCGCATGCTTTTCCCGGAAACATTGATTGCCACCGGATGGAATCACGATTTCCCGGAAAAAATGCAATTACGGCCAATCGAAGCTCCCATAGCCAGGAACGAACAGCAGATGGAAACCTACTATTCAATTATGGCACCGGAAAAAGCCAACCGCATCAAGGGCGTGATGGCCATAATTCTTAAAGATTCTCCCGATGATAAAGATCTTCCCGACATACAGCGTATCACAGGGCACGAATACATCGGCCTCCGGATCAAATTCAAAGGAATCGTAACAGAGGTTTATTTGAACGAGCGGGCAGACGGGCGCCTAATGCATTTGAACAGCATCAAGGAAATGGGCGGATTCCAAACTGATGCATACCTTTTCGCTTTCTCGTACCCGGAAGGCGAAAAACCTGAGACATCCAATATATCTCGCTATTTCCTCGCTTATGGCAGTTTCATCCGAAAGGGCGGAACCAGCATTTTTGAGAATCAGCAAAAGGTCACGTGCGTAATCCGCCCATAACTGATTTTACTTAATATAGAACACCTGTTCTACAGGCTCCGCCGTTTTTACGCAAGGCTCCTTTTCACTGCCCGGTTGCCAGGCAACGACTCTCACCTTGACAGGGAAACGACTCCCCGGAGGAATTTGGGTCAAGACAAGTTGATCGCCGGAAACATACGCGGGGCCCGACACAACATAGAAGTGCACGGGAAGGTGCTGGCTTGATTTGGCATGAAGCTCTATGGTTTTTGTGCCAATGGGGACATTGTCGATCTTTTTAAAAGTAATTCTCTGTTCCTTCCCGTCTTCAAAATACCCGGGAAGGCGCAACGGGAGCGTAGAAACTGCATGGCCATAAAAGAAATCCGACTCGCTGAAAGCAAACACCCCCACACCACCATGATAAGTCAATCCTGTCTTCGAAGGAGAGTATATGAATGTGGAATCATTGACAATCCTCACGGGTCCGCTCTGGCGTTTTATATGTATTGCTTCCATTGAATGTGCATCAGTCACTTTCGAATAAGTGGAATCCACGAAAACGGGGCGGGCATGTATCTCCATTTCATGACCGTCACACACATATGAAACAAACTCACCAGGCTTAAGAATTCTTCCGTCCTGCAACCAGCCAATATACTGCCGATCCTTGTCTCTCTCACGTTCATAAATGCTTTCTGTCCATCGGGCCATCACCTCAGACTGGTACCAGAAAGCCACATTTCGGTCACCTCCATATGAATCGTAGAAATTGGTAACACTCGTGGGGGGAAGATTCTTGCGCCAGCGATCAGCAAGCCAGCCTTCGTCAGGAGAAACAAGCCGCAAAACCGGCCTGGCGCCACCTGACCAATCTGCAGGAACGCGCATACTATAAGCATTCTGGATAAACGCAAGGAGGTACTTCAAATCTTCATTGCTGAAATCGCCATGGCCTCGACCTGCATTGCACAGGAGAGAAACAGTCGACTTCGGATACTGCCGGACAAAACGATGAGCGTCCGCAATCCTAAAATCATTCCACTCACCTTCACCGATGCAGATCAATGATGGTATACCATCCACATTCCTGCTTCCCCAATCCGGATTATGATGGTTGCAGCACAAGAAGGTGGATCGTGGTGAATCTCCATGGAAAGATATCACCGCAAGCGTCTTTTCAGGATTCCAGGCGGCAAAGTTCCAAGGAATGGAGGCCTGTGCTGAATGGCTCAGTGGAACAACCGGGGCTGTCTTGAGCGATTCGTAACCCGATTCTGCTGCCAGAAGTTCTATCATCCGGTCATAGATCAGCTGTGCTCCATCCTCCACGTCAAACACCCCGCTCCTGTCAATGCACCTGTAAACCCAAACGATGCCAAAGTCCATCTCCTCAAGTCCGTCTCTGAATATTTTGTCCTCAAGGATTGCTTCCTCCAACGCGTTTCCTCCACAAAAAACAAAGCCTTTCAAGTCGGAACAACCTGGAGGAATCCACAGGAATGCCTCTCTCTCTATACCATCGATACGTCCATCCATTTTGACGCTCCATTGATAAATCCGATTCTCGGGAGAATATTCACTGTCTTGCGACCATGCGGGATTTTGGAAAACCGTGATGGCCAAAATCAATATAAAAACATACCTTCTCATTATAAAACAAGATTATTGCATTTCTCTACCAAATAGTATTTTCTGTTAATTTTCACGGTTGCCGGTCCACTCGTAGAACAATGCCATTGGCCATCCTCTCGCCAAAGAGCCGCCTTGACTTTAGTCTTTGAGCTTATCGAAAGTTTCCCGTAGCCAAATTCTTTTCCTTCTCCAAGATACAAGCCGACGACCTTCCCTCGTTTTTTTGTCACGGTATATAGAGCACCGTCATCTTTTGAAAACGGTTTGACAATGATATCGCTGCGTCCGGGAGCAGATTCAATGCACAACCCCCTGCCTTGCCTCAATTGAACTTCACGGACGGAACGCACTCCCGGAACATCGCCTTTATATACATCATATACTGCCATAAACGGGTTTGCATCAGCATTTTCCCCGCTCTGGCGCACTATCAAAGTATGAGTTGGTCTGCCATCCGTACTGGCCCCGCCCGGAGTTAAGGCTGAGCTGACAAAAGACGAGGGCGCAGATGCACGCATGAGAAGGCGATTCCTGCCTCCAGTCATCCACAAACGTGAGTGGATGTCTTCCGGCATCGTCCACTGTGCATAAAACACAGACGGGCAAACCGAAGCGGTGGCATCAGTAAAATAATCGTACCCTTTCAAATAACCCGGAGATAGCGACAATGAAGACGAAACCGGCAATTCCTTGCCAAACGAGTCAAACAGTTGCAAAGAATCACCAACATTGTGCATAAGATAATCGCAACTGTCAAGATCGGCAGAATAAAGATCAACATAATATCCTCTCTCCTCTGAAACACGGACCTGCACTATGGTACGCAACTTCTCTCCAGCGGCAACAGATGCGAATTGCATGGAAGGATGGACTCGTTCAGTCCCGACAAAAGCCCCATCCGGTACCGCCGGGTCCATTGCCATGATTTCAATTTCTCCTGCATCATAGCCAGGAATGACTGTATTCGACCCTGTCGGAGATTGATGGTATGCATGATCCTCGGACCAATAGGATTCATATGCGGAGGAATCAGGAGTCAGGTTGTATCCATATCCATAGAAACATGCGGCGAGGCCATTAGGAGTCATATGGCCACCATTGGTTCCACCATAAAGCGAAAACATCATGGGAAACTTGTCGCTCGAGTCCCTCATCGTAATGAAACGATGATCTGCAGAATAAGACGCCCCCGACATGAGATTCGTCCCAAAAGGTTTAATTTGGTCCGAATAACAGCAGATGCCTATCCAATCACTCTTTGAACGGTCATAGGAGCAGCCATAGATACCCGTATATAGTGCATTCGAAGCAAGCTGCATACCATCAATATCACCGACTGATTCAAAATATGAATATAACTTTTCAAAAAGAGTGAAATTGGCTGGGCCACTTCTGGAATCGCCGAATGCAACGATATTGCAACGATCATCCATCCATGGAAAAATGGCCATGGTCGCCTTCAGCAAGACCGGATTGCCTTGAATGATGTCAATGCCGTCCCGCGACAAAGACATGGCCCAATCTGTCAGCATATCTATGGTACCAAATCCGTAGCCTGGGGATTCAGGCCATAATCCGGTAACAGGATTATAGCTAGCAAGGATATCTGGGATGCACGCCCGATATCTTGTGGATTCTTCGAGCAGGTAGTGCATATAATACTGGCGCCCTTTTCCGTCCGGATACGCTTCATTATCCTCAAGAATCAGAATCGGGCGGAGCAACATATCCCATCCATTCACGTTCCAATTTCCATTTCTACCGCCTCGGACCAGTCCAAGTTCTATAAATTTGCGGAACACCACTTCAGACGTCTCTCGCACCGAAAGCCCAAGCCGGCTGAGATCATCACTGGGGTGTGACGGAAGATAGTCGTAAAGAAAATCATACACGACAGCTGCGTGTTTTGCGAGATCATCATGAATCTGCTCATAATCATAGAATCCGCATATTCCTCCTGGCTCCCAACCACCGCCACTCCCGGTGGAACGGCCGGGATCAAGAATCGGATTCATATAATAAGTGCCAAGCAGCCACGCCTGATAGATGTCCGAAGAAAACGCCGCAAACTTCTCTTCTCCTGTTACCCAGTAAAGGAAAGATGCCTTCTCAGCCAAAGTAAGTATCTCGACGTTATTGCTACGTATCATATGCCCGCTTTCTTTGTATGGAACAAGAACGAGCGGCCGGCTCGAATCAAACTTATCAATGCCAAGCATATCTCCCGACTCGTTATAGGGGATACGATCCTCCAAAGGAACATTGACATACTTGTTCCAAGTTCGCATGCCCGGCATACGAAGGGTCGGAACAGGAGCGTTTCCTTCTCCGCTGTCCCAATTTTGATTTTTCAAGTAGCATTGCGTATAATGGGCGCCATCTGCCCAATACATGGCCAAGCGGGATATTATCCACTGTGGGTCATCGGCATGGCGGTCTGCATACGGCTCAACCTCATCCCGGATTTTCAAGAATGCAGTGGACGCCCACGGCGCACTTGACAATTTCTCACGAATTGCACCAGGATCTTTTGATGTGTACAGGCAAGGGTGGTCTTTAGCTAAAGATGCCACGGACACCATCAGCAGAATCATGTTCAAAATAAGAATCTTGGCTTTCATATCTTGTTCTATCTGATTGTTTCAATTAATAGGACACCTGCTGAGAAGGATGGGATATAAAGCAGGAACACGCCGTCAGAGCATGGCACGACCTGTCTCGTGACACTAATTCTGTCAGGACAGTTTAAATCATTTCTGTCAAAAAGATTACCAGTTGAGACAAGGCTCAATTCGCCTGTGCCATTCGGAGCATGAACGATCAGGTATCGCCCTTCATCATCAGGATTTACAATCTTGACAGCAATCTGGGACTTGTCAACTGACGTTGTAACAACAACATTTAAATCATCTTCATTCCTGTCAACATCCAGACATAAGGGAAGGAAATGATCCCGCCACAATTTCATCACGACATAGTTCGGAGCGGGGAACCAATCATCTTTATCAAAATTAATAAACGCATTGTTCCATGCAGGGGAGCCAACATGCCGGATAGCCAGAGCCGCAGCGGCCATCTCAACGGCAGGAGTCCTTTCCATCCTGTTCAGAAAGCCCCCGGCGAAAAGGCCAGTACGCATGTCAATACCGTCCAAGTTCCATTCAGACACATAAATCTTCATGGCAGGATTCTCCGAATGAGCTATCCAGTTCGCTAATTTATCCAAATATGCTCCATATTCCTCAACTCCATCATTCCCATACTTGTCGAGGGTCTGATAATAGTGTGGACTGATATAATCAACATCTTTCCCCGCTTTGAAAATGACCAGGGAATCCAGCCCGGGGCCCTCAGCTCCAAGCCGTCCACAACCACATGCAATAATCTTAACCCCCGGACTGTGCTTTTTCATTTCCCGTGAAAATTGTTGGACCAGTTCCACGTATTTTCCCGGGTCCATCTTCCATACTTCATTATCAACCTCCCAGTACATAACCGCACGGTCAGGACATTGCTTCCGGCAATAATCCATCCATTGAAGAGCACGAGCCAGCCAGTCTTCATCTCCAGGCGCATATCCTTCATAATTATGATAACCGATAGGAACGACAATCTGTGGCTCAGCCCCTACCCGACCGGAGTATTCCAAAAATTCGTCTGTCCCGAAAGCAAGAGGATCGCAATCATCCCATCGGAGGATTCCTTCTCGCTCATGCTGGGGTCCGATACCGTTTTCAAAATGATAACGTTCCGAAAAACTGCCACCAGGCCAACGTAGGACCGTCGGAGACAGCGCGCGCACCGCACTGTCAAGAGATACGCGGAAGCCTTCATTCTCCAAAGAAGAGGCAGCCATAAGGCTGACCTGATCTAAGGAAAGTTTTCCAGACCGAGCCAATTTAAAAGCTATTCCAACATGGGAATCATCTTCTTCGGGCATAAAATCAAGCTCATATGATTTCCATTTATGGGAAATACCCTTTATTGTTTGGCGGCCAAGTACTCTGCCGCCCGTTCCAATAAGTTCTGCATTCACATATCTGACATTGCCTTTCAGAAAAACAGATCCGGAAACTGACTCACCCTTCTTTACGGAAAACTTGTCTTCCTGAAAGATGGACAAGCCTTTGCGCCCGTTCAATTCAGTAGCCACTTTATCATTAAGGGGACCATCCATCTCAAGTCTCATTGTGCCATTCCCGGAAAAGTGCCAGTGCCTTGATAAATCCAAAGAGACAGGCAATGGTTCTCCTGATCCATCTACCAGTCGTATATTTTTGAACATTGCACGGCAATTTTCTCCACCTATAGTAACCGAACCGGAAGTGGGGCAACCATCAACCTCGCCATCATAGACGGTCTGCCCGTTCAAGACGCATTGGATATGAGGGCCCGACCCATGCATCTCAATATGGTTCCATCCCTTCTTCAACCGTCCGGGGGCAGGTTCTTGTTTGACCTTTGCAACCGGAGCGTACCAGACCCATCCAGTTGCCTCTTCCAGAATTCCATCTTCACCATCTGGACCACTCAATCTCCAATATACTCTGTTCGTCAACATCCTTTCCCTGTTCTGATCTCTCATTCCGACTAAAACAGTCCCCGGGCCGCTGATTTCAACATCAAAAGACAATATGCAATCCGCACCGTTACCAATACGGAAATCTCCAGACTTATCCTCAGATGCATCCAGGGAAAGGCACCCATCAGAAGAATCCAGACTCCATTCTCCATAGGCACGACATTCCTCAAAACTTCTGTTCCATACATTCTCCCCTACCAGTCCATTGCTTAGCGAATGGTATATGTGTTCTAAAAGCAAACCGTAGATTTTCTTGTCAATATGGTGAGACACTCTAGCCGTGTCTATGACTATCTCTGCCCGGCGGATAGGCTGGACAGATGGAGCCGAACTACTGAGCAAGCGAACCCCACCTGTCAGGCCAGTCTCAATGAGTGGTTCGGTGCCATTGAAATGCGGCCAGTTGAGACTGATTTTTCGTTCTGAAGAAGGGAGGAGAGCATCTCCTATCAATCGGTTCACATATAGTGTTGTCACTTCCACTTCCAAATCGTTCCAACCAATTCGTGAAGCCTCAGAAATATCAAACACATATGGAGCTTTCCACCGGATTCCGCAGTCTTTCCCATTGACGGTAAGCTTGGCGATATGCTCGACCCGGCCCAAATCCAATCGTATCTCTTCATCATTTGATGTAAGCAGAATCCGTTTGCGATAAACAGCCTTTCCTCCGAAATGAGAAACGTCAAAGTCAGGGTGGCGGTGCAGAGAATTCAATGTATCCAAGTGAATCATAGAGGCCCCGCTCCAACCTGGAAACTCAACCGTCCAGTCCTTATCCATGTCCGTATGTACAGCATGAGAGTTGAATGCAGAAAGGATTTCATCCTGCCCCAATGCTCTTCCTTCTATGACAGGGTCCTCATTATCACCTTCAAAAGAAGCCACAAAGCGGTCATCCGTAAAAAGAGTGTCAGGAGCCAACTGAAGATTCTCCCGACAAGGAGCGGTAGCAACCTTCTCACCATTCACGTACAGGATCATCTTTCCTTTTGCCAATACGGCACTTACAAAAGTCCATCCGCTGACAGGATGCTCCCATTCAAGAATCATAGTCGTTCCGTCATATATCCGTATTGCATTAGTCCCTATCGCCAGGCCGAAATGATTCTTACCACCATAAACAATCTGTCCACGATTGCCATATGCCATGGTCTCCGGTTTAGCCCAGACACTGTATGTGAAAGATCCTTCATAAGAGGGGTGCATCACAAAATGGTGTTCAGGCAACGTCCCTTCTTTCCCAGAGCCATTATTTCTAAACACGACGAAGACTGAACCGGATTGTTCCAACGGTATCTCTATTCTGACAACAGAGTCCTTCCGTGCATAAGTCACCGGTATCCGCGTGGATCCGGACATAGGGTCCCATATTTCAGGAATCAATTCTGTCGGGACCGTGAATTCCGCCAGGACTGATTCTTTTCTCCGACGATGATTTGTGATAAAGAAGAACTCTTCGCCCCCTACTTTCCGATGTGTAAAATGCAACTGCGAGTCATCCTGACTGCCCTTAAGGGCAGCACCCCCCTCAACCCATTCCCCCTGTTGCAACATGGCCGCACATCGTGCATTGTACATATTCCAATGGACAGCCTCGGCGGCCCATGCCGAATTACGGTCCAGATGAGAACCGAAAGGACCCATGGTCATTATATGACGAGGCTCCAACCATGGTTGCAAAGCATAGGAATGCAAATAAAACCTGGAAGTACCGAGCGTCATCATCCAATCTCCAAGGGCCTTCATCCCATAAGGATGTTCGGAAAATTTCGAATTGAATGGAGTGCCTGTATAGCATTCTGCACCTATGAGACGAATATCACGTTTTCTGGCCTCCGAAGCCACGTATCTGGTTGTGGCAGGGGATCCGTACACATAATGCGTCCACCACTCTGACATAGGCATGTCCAGAAGAGAGGCATATTCCTCTCTTACGAAATCACCATCGCCATATGGCTCACCCGCAAGCAGAAGGTTCCATCTGTGGGTCCTTTCGGCAAAGCGGGACAGGAAATCATTGAACAAATCGCACTTGGTGCGTCGTACATCTGCCAGAAAATCTTCTGTTTTCTCCTCGCTGTCCACAATCCTGCCGGTCATGGCCAGCAGCATCGGACCTATCGGATACCCTCTTCTTTCCCTGAACTCGCATTCAAAATCACTCGTCCAATCCTGTCCTCCAGCTTCCCAACTGTCAATAAGCAGCGTCTTCAGTGTCGTTCCGACATATGGAGCCAACTTCCGGAAAAGCGGGTCCAGAAAAAGGTCGAACTGGAGATCCGCACCTCTGGGAGAAAGTTTGTCAACCTCGAGACCGGTACCACTTTCAGGCGACACCGTTGTCATTTTTCCAGTTGACGTTTGCCCAATTCGTACAATATTCCATTCCCCATCATACGGAGGCTGCCAGGTCAAAGAACCATCCTGTTTCATCAGATGAGTCAGGTCAATGACATCTTTCCTGCTGATCACATCATAAAATGCGACTTCCGCTACTGAAGCTTTCTGCTGAGTGGTAAGCCTCCAGCAGCGGGCACATGTACGGTCAAACGTTGTCAGTGCCGGAATATCCAATGATCGGAGAGGATTCGAATATAGGACTGCTACAGAATCAAATACCAGCCCGTCTTTTGAGCATTCAACAAGATACTCGGAGCCATAATCACGGGGACCATCATGAGGATCCAACGGGGGTTCACGCGTCCCTCGTCGTAAAGAAATCCGGCTTACGGGAACTGAATCCTTAAAGTCGAAATACATGTCGTGCCGAAGACTGTCCAGACGTATTTCAGTTGAAAGGTTCCCATCCACCAAGAATGGGTCCGAGGTATCCGGCCTTTCGCAACCGGCACAAGGATACGCCAGAACTCGGATATCTTCATAATAGCCCAGTTTGCTCCATGGCTTGGGTAATTGGCATGATATGACCTTGCCAGAAACCGTTGTATCACTCCATGTCAGTTGTTTCATGGATTCAGACGGGGTAATCCACGGCCCGCCGACTGCGGAGTATCCAGGACTGTTATGCATTCCCAATGTCATCCCAAGCCGAGCGGCTTCCGAGCAAGCATGACGCAATAGCCCGGACCATTCACCGGACCCATAAGCGACCGGTCCTTTTTCTACACCGGCGAAGACATCGAGAATTACAGCATCGCCGTACCCTGCTGAAGACATGTACTCCAAATCTGCAGTAATCGCATCTTTGTTGACATTACCATTCATCCAATGCCAGAATGTGGATACTTTGGCATCTTGAGGTGGATTCCGGAAAGCGGATTCAGATACCTGTCCACGGCATATAATACTGGACAACGAAAGAAGGCACGCAATGATTGGCTTGAAATCCTGAAGAATCATAATAACATCAGATGGTGAATAAATCAGATAGTGAAAAAATGTAACCTGAATAGTATAATTACAGTTCTCGGAACGTCACGCACATCCATGGAGTAATCTCCATGCGGATATTGAGCGCACCCGTTTCATCTGCACGATATATCTTTTTGATGGTTGCCCATGACTGATCCCTCAAAGAATCCAGTTCCTCACGGGTTGGGGAATGTGGGCGTCCGGCTTCCAAATATGCTTGAAACACATTGCCATGATCTTTATCCAAGACCTCCATCTCAAATTCCGATCCGGCGGATAGACCCGTCATGGTTACGTCAATCCATTTGGATGACACACCTTCCATGAAAGAAGCGGCATGAGATGGGGACGGGACCAGATTATGGAATTCTTCTGGATAGTTGTATGCAATGGCCACGATTTTCCCAGTCTTGGAATCACGGCTGACAAGCAATGGCTCCTGATAGAGAAGCAATTCATCCCCAAGAGCATTTAACATCCTGTATGCGTGGAATGACGGCTTCACCAATCCTTGGAAATTCACCATACCAAAACCGCCATGAAAAATATCCCGGCCACCGCCCTGTTCTTCAAAAACATCAGTAAAAGTCCAATACATCAATGAATTTGCCATGCCCATGCAATCTAAATTCACTTTTAGAATATAAGCTGCAGGAGGGAGCATGTCGTGCATTACATCCCGGCTCCCGGGACTGGTGCTCCATTCTGTCAAGTGAAGTTCCGCATCAGGGAATGAGCTGTTAGCCAATGCATTCTGAAGCCACGAGATGTCATCTCTGACAGAGTCAACATATCGGACTGCTCCCTTTGACCGGCCTTCTTTCGGATCAAACGCATAATCAGTAGGATAAGGGTGGCATGAAACGAAATCTACAGGAAGATTCTCCCGCGAACAATATTCCAGGAATTCTTCGATCCAAATCCCTTTCCATTGCTGCTGATTAATGGTTTCCTGAGGGTAAAATCTCGACTGCTCCGAATTGGTTATCTCGCCATCGTGCCGGGAATCAGCAATGAAGTTGCTGGTTGCCGGTCCACCGACCCTCAACCGCGGATCAACCTCCTTCACAGCATTGGCAGCCTCCTTGTACAAACGGAAATAATCACTTCTGGTTCCAACCAGAAAGCCATTATAAAGGTTAGGCTCGTTCCATACCTCAAAATACCACTGGAGCACTTCATCAATTCCATATCGACCCACGACATGTTGGACAAAAGCATGGACAAGATCATGCCACTTGTCAAAATTGTCTAGATCCAAAGTAACGCAAGCGCGGTACCACATCTGCCTCCGAGTCCCTTCTGCCGCTATCTTCTCCGGAAAAAAAGACAATTCAACAAAAGGCCTGACACCAATTTCCAACATTCTGTCATACACGTCGTCAACATACTGCCAGTTATACACAGGAGAGCCATCTTTTCCCTCAAAATAGACAAACATATCGTCTCCAAAGAGGTTATGCATGCGCACATACCGAAAGCCGCATTCTTCACGCACCAGCTTCAAATGCTCCAGCCATCCGGCGCGAAGCCCTTCATTCACACGGCCGGCGCCCACCCCGACACTCCACCAGTGATCGAGCTGTGATCCCATAGCCTTACAGTCCACGGTGGTCTGTGCCCGGACAGTGGAAAACGGTGCTGAGGATGTCACCATAATCAGCAAAATCAGATACAATGCTTTCTTTGACATATTCATGATTGTTTACTTCTATATTCCCATGTTTCTACCGAAGGCATATGCACCTCCGTAATATTCTCATAATCACAACGTTTTATACAAATATACGAAACTATATCACGCAAGTATGGTCAAGATTGGACATTTTGATGGTCCAATAGTAACAAGTCATATCCTATCGCCTTGAATGTTCCGTGATACTTGTTACATTTGTATAAAAGTTGATGAAAATGAGAAGCAAACACCTGTCCTTAATTCTGTTAATCTGGTCCTTGCAGATTTCTGCTCAGCAGATTCCAATGCATCCAACCCTTAACGCAACATCCGAATCGATGTCATTGGAGCAATGGGAAGAAGGAAGAGAACAATTGCTGGAACTGTTTAAAACAGAGATGTACGGATGTTCTCCGGCAAAGACATCCTCAATCAAGTATTACATATTCGATGAGTCATCAGATGCATTCGGAGGTAAAGCGGTACGGAAGCAGGTCCGGATTCTTTGGGAAGGAAAGGAAGATGGGCAATACACCGACATGCTTATCTATCTCCCAATTAATCAGAACGGTAAGGTGCCGGTACTCGTCGGTCTGAACTTCCAAGGCAATCAGACCATAACGACAGATCCTGCCGTCCGTATTTCAGAAGCATTTTCAGAAGACCCGAACTATTTTTTCAAATGTACAGGGGTTGTAGAGCATAAAGCTACGGAACAATCCCGAGGGAGCAACGCTGATGACTGGCCTGTAGAAGCAATCCTTGAACATGGATATGGAATTGCCACTGCATACCGAGAAGAAATTGCTTCAGACCGAGTTCCCTACTTTTCTACCGGGATTCACCTTCTGTTCCCTGACCTGCAGGAGCGCGATGATAATTTTTCCACGATTTCTGCCTGGGCTTGGGCTCTTTCCAGAATGGTTGACTATCTCGAAACCGACCCTATGGTAGATACTGACAAAATAGGTGTTTTTGGATTTTCCCGTCTTGGGAAAGCGGCCTTGTGGGCTGGCGCACAGGACGAACGGTTCAGCGCGGTCATAAGCCAGATGTCCGGAGCCGGGGGAGCAAAACTGTTCCGCCGTCACATCGGAGAAGACATTCACCGCCTTTGCACTGTCTTTCCTCACTGGTATTGCCATAACTTCTCAAAATACGACGGGAAGGACGAAACGTTGCCTTTCGATCAGGACAAGATGATGTCTTTGATTGCACCCCGTGCGCTTTATGTTTCCAGTGCACTGGATGACGCAATGTCCGATCCTGCAGGGGAATACGAAGGACTCATGGCTACGCTCCCGATTTATCAGTTATACTCCCATCATCCAAAATTAGGCTACCACATACGCCCCGGGGGCCACGATGTTCTAACTTCGGACTGGAATTATTACCTGCAGTTTCTTGACAATCTTTGGGAATTATAAACGGCGAATACAGCCTCTTCTACTATCAATATTGTTTACCATTAACAAGAACAGGTCCATCCGAGCAGACTGTCAGGCCATCGGAAGTTTGTTCAAGATACACATTGCAAGGCTCTGCGGCAACGACTTCTATTCCAGCAGTCTCAAAGCGTCGTACAGCCCCCAGATATGCCGACAGAACTTGTTTGCCATCAAAAGAAACAACACCATAGACACCCATGAATTCAACACCTGCATAATGGGCAGTTTTCTCAGGAGCAACAGAATGAATGATAATATCTTTACGTTTATTTTCGTTCATCCGGACCGTCAGTTTCGAAACGCCTTGTTCTGAGCGAGTCTTTTCAACTGAAACAGAGCGGATTCGAGAGGGGCAGTCCTTCCCGTGAGGCTCAAACACAGTAATAAAAGGTTTTTCCCAACTTTCTCCCTCATTACGTACAAGAAAAGCAGGTACGGGCTGATTCTTTAGGGCATTGATATAATATCTATGGCAGGAAGGTGACTCAAGATAATAGAAAATCCGATTCTTTTCCTTTGGAATGAAGACCTTCATATCTGCATCAGCTGCACCGAGATGAAAGTCAGCTACGATCCCTTTATTCATAGAACTGACACCAATTGTTTTGAAATAACCGTACCCTTTTCCAGACAGAGTGTCAAGTTGTGCATCTATCCATGCAGGGCGCTTCCCGGCCATATCTGTAACATCAGCACCAATACCGACATTATGATAAATATAGTCGTGGTAATCGTTGTGGCCTTCAACTACTTTTGACCTGAAAATATCAACATAATATCCACTTTGAGGTGATGTCCGGACAATTCCCATAACCCTTCTTTGCTCCGCCTTCAATTCGGCAGTGTAAAAATGGTTGTGAGCCTCAACATACTGATGTGACGCAGACACAGAACTTTCGGGCGATTCGCCATCCCCGAAAGCCGGTTCAGCATTAACCCATTCAAGATTTTGAGGAATTCGGTTGTCGGCAGCCATGCCATTAGGAGTAACTGTATTATGTCCGGCAACATTGGCCTTATACAACTGAGTGTCACGGCTCCAATAATCCTGCCCGATGCCCTGATCGGGAGCAAGTATATGCCCTCGACCATACAATTCAATATTCATCCCATTGGGCTGACGATGGCCGGTCCTGGCGCCAAATCCCATCAGTGAAAAAGCAAGTGAATTTTGAGGATCGGAACTCATATTACGCTCAATCACTATCGAATAGTCTTCCGAGCACGATGCCTTTTCCAAACTGAGGGTTTCAGTTACATCAGGCAACTCAGGAAGATAAAAGAACAAAGGGAAGAAAAATTCTCCACCATAATTTCTTTCCGGAATGAACTGCATCAAAGATGCAACCTCCCTCAAATTGTCGACATCACCCTTGTCAGAATAATACGACATCATCAGTTCCAGCTGATCGGTATTGATGGTAGCATATGTGGCATCCCCATAATTGGTCACATATCCATTCGGGAAAATCATCTGGGGCATGGCTCCTGATGCTTTTCGGAGAAGCGGATCCAGCGACATATAGTCCAAACCATTGCGATAGTAGATATAGCCGAAACGAATCAATTGTGAAATCCCGCCCTGACCATAGCCACCGGGGGCTTCGGGCCAAAGCCCCGTATTGGGGCTGATGTTTGCACGGAGAACATCCAGGTAGGCTCCATGGGTTCGCGTTGTGGGGCCATAAACCAATCTGTCAACATAGTACGCACGTCCCTTCCCATCATCGTATGATTCATCACCATCCAAAGCAAGAGCATAAAGCATAGCAGATTGCTGCTCATTGGTGTTCCAATTGCCAATCAATCCTCCTCCACGCTGCAACTTGTTCTCAATCATATTCTTAAACACGATTTCAAACTGATTGAGCGCCCATTGTTTCCCTTCCGGATGTGGTGGCGCCCACAATTCTCCATCAAGGCCATTCTTGAACTGATCCAAATCAAAATATTCTTCATGGAGATAATCGTAGATCATGTCATAAGCCAATGGCAATGTGGAGTAATGCCTTGTGTCGTCCAATGTCTCAAATGAGAGGTATCCGCTGGCTCCCTTCTCCCCCGGGTTGACCCATTCGTGCTGAGCGGCGCCACGGACGATGGTCCAGATAATATCGGCCGACAATTTAGCATAGTCCTTATTGCCGGTAAGATAATATAGGATGGAGGACTTCCATGCAGTATGCAGGAACGTTCTGGTCAGCGCATCAGCACCAATTCCTGTCTGTTCGAAAGGAATGGTGTCATATTCTTTATCTGATCCTAAATCATAAAACGATGTGAAAGGGTTGTCATCAATTTTAACGATGCCGGGGACAGTCCCTTTTTCAATCGTCATAGTCCCATCGCTATATGGAATCAATTTGTCAAGCGGCGCAACAGGGACAGAGTTACTGGCCGCACGGGTATATTTGACGCGAATGGTCGGATATTTTGCATTGCCTTCACGTCGGTTCAAAATATTCCCTTCCGTATAAAAACGAGTATATCTCTTCCCCGTCTCCCAATTCATGGGCATGCGGGAAATGACATAACCGGGGTTGTCTTTGTGAATTGCAATAACAGGATCAATCTGGCGATGTAATTCCGCAACTATGTCCTTTGCCCAAGAGACCCGAGAAACCTTTTCTAATATTGAAGGCCTGTCATTTTCGGTCACAAACACTCTTGGATGGAGTGAAGTATGAAAATCATTTTCAGAAACATGCCGCTCAGGAATGCCTGTTTTTCCCCAGGCCTCAAGGCGCTCGTATTCTTCTCGTGTAATAAGCATAAATGACCCGTGCTCGGGTGCCGATACCCCTTGAATATCCTCAGGGTCACGAAAATGGCTGAGGTGTTCATCAGCTCTGCAAATCCTGTATTTGCGAGGATGCGAAGTATATTCAGTATAGGCAACCCTCCAAGTAGAATCACCAATAAGTTGAAAAGCGGAAGCGCCCTCGCATGCACGATGGTCTTCAAAACTTATGTAGTCTTCTGTTTGCGGCTCAGGCCATGGACCGGTCAACGAAGAGGATTCTGTGCGATATATTTGATTCTCATTTGAATTATGCTTCTTTATCAGCATATGATACTTTCCATCCGCCTCGACAAAGTTTATATCGGCATCAATGGTAGAATAGCCCCAGTCAAACAGCAGACGAGGCTTTGTTATTTTTGAAAAAGATTCATCGGAATAGGAATAGTAAACCTTGTCATAGTCACCTTCTTCCGAAGTTCTCATCGAATAGTATATCATATAAGCCTTAGCCTCGGGATTCCATATAATCTGCGGGGCCCAGACGCGATCCACCTTTGACCAAGCCACAACATCCGGCGATTCGGAATCAGAGAAGATATCCGGCCCATCATTAAAGTCAAAACCAGTAGTTTCCCATTTAATCAGGTCATCGCTGGTATGGAGGTCTATTCCATGATTGTTCCAACGATGGCTCTTGGCGAACTGCATGTCAGTAGTTACCATCAGATAGCCCGAATTGTCATGCCTTCGATATATGAAAGCATCACGTTGGCCACCCTCAATCGGGGCGTGCTCTTCTGTGTTCATTATTGGAGCGCCTTCAAACAAATCGTGGAAATGTACACCGTCTTCACTCAACGCATAAGAAGTCCACTCTCCGTCGCGGCTCATATGGCAATAGAGATAACCTGCATACTCTTGCCCGATAGACAAGATTGAAAATAAAACAGAAACTACCGCTGCAATCATTATTTCAATATGGAATCATTAGTGTCCTGAGAAAAATCCCCAAGACGGTTTTATAAATTAAAATTCAATTAGTTACAAGGCAAAAATTTTTTTTCGATTAGAACTCGTAAGTTTGCGTGACGGCATTTGAGCCGCTTCTCGCAGACCATGAACAAGGGTAAAACAATCTTCGCACAACTTATGTCGCTCTTCACCGAATATGAAATCAGCAAGTGTGTCAATCGCTACAAAGGCGACCGGCATGCGATCAAGTTCAATTGCAGGAACCTGTTCCTTGTGATGAGCTTTGCTCAGTTCACTGACAGAAACGGCTTGAGAGATATTGAGACAACGCTTCGCCTTTGCTCTCAGAATCTGTATCGCTCTGGGTTGAAGGTGATGCCGAAATCCACCCTTGCAGAAGCAAACGAGAAGCGTGATTGGCGTATATATCAGGACTTTTGCTATGTTCTGATAAAGAAAGCGAAGGACCTTTATGCTGGCGAGAAGTTGAGAATAGACCTTGATGAGATGGTTTGTGCTTTCGATAGCAGCACCATAGAGTTGTGCCTTTCTCTCTGTCCTTGGGCGACTCTTCATCATGGCAAGGGTGGTTCAAGCATCTTTGAGAGCCAGCAGAAAGTCACGAGCGTCCTTCACCCTTAAAAGATTCAGAGAATTCATCATTGTATGAATTTCACATCGTCTACGTGCTCGC
Source organism: uncultured Bacteroidales bacterium (assembly GCA_937898885.1). Taxonomy (GTDB): domain Bacteria; phylum Bacteroidota; class Bacteroidia; order Bacteroidales; family Bacteroidaceae; genus Colenecus. The sequence goes on from CALDKD010000087.1 coordinate 21,174, forward strand.
CAACATAGATGCGGGCCATATCACCGGTATGGTACCAGGCCGGCTTGCCTTTCATATCGTCGGAGATAACGACTCCGTTTATCTTAAGATTCTGGAACGTTACACCGCTGACCTTGCGGGTGGCGTCATAGCCGCTTATGATGGAAATGTTGGCATTGTCTCCATTATAAGTCACGTCCTTTATAAGGATATTCTCTATACACTGGCCGGGAGCCTTGCAGTATTTCTCGTTAAAGAAAATGCGGAAATTGCAGAGCTGTCCCTCACGGATGTCTTCTATCCTTATATTTTCGAAAGTGATGTCGCGGATGATGTTGTTATCTCCGCCGTTGATTGCAAGACACCCCTGATAGTTGAGCTGCTTTTCTTTTTGATCCAGGATGTCGATGTTGTAGTATCTGCAGTCTTCGATGGTGTCGGGATTTTCTGCATTGCCATGTATGCCGATGAATATCGGGTGGGCAACGTCTGCCCAAAGGGTGGAATTCTGCATGATGATGTGATGGCAACTTCCAGTATACCCCTTACGCGTGGCATAAACAGTAGTACAGTCATCGGAGTTGCGGCAGAACACTCCGTCGAAAAGGACGTTGCTGCTCGCGAAGACGTTCATTCCATCTCCCCACCCATAATTGGTTATCGACTTTACGTTCAGCACCTTGACCCCGTCGGACCCGCCAACTGGGCACTGTGTGACTATGACGCCCTCGACCACCACGTCTCGGGATCTTGAAACGGACACGCCCGCAGCCCTTTCAGGACGCACCATACCACGTCCGTAAACACGCACACCTTCTGCATCAGCAACTTTGATGGTTCCATTTATGAAAGCTCCGCCGTCGATATAGACGGTTTTTCCGGAACCGACCTTCAGTCCATCCCGCCCGAGGTCATAATATCCAGGGCCAAAGTAGATGAGATCCTTGTCTTTCTTTATCCTCTTTTTATCCGGCTTATCCTTACAGAGAGGGTTTGCAAAAAGCTGGAGGTTGTGGAAGATGTCGCCGTTCACCTCTACGGAGAGGTTTTTGGGAGAGTTTAGGGAGAATGTCAGTTCTTTGCCATCCACCGTCGGCTCGATACCGCAGGAAAGGGGCCTCACACGTGCGGAGGCTATTGCCGCACCGTTGGATATGACCTTGACATCCACCTGGCCCTCGAAGTCGAAAAAAGCCACAGAGGACTCCTCAAAATGATGCTCGGTTCTCCTTACCTCATCGACCAGCACCATATAGGTCGGGATGCTCTGCCATTCCCCTCCAGGGACACGCACCTGGACGGTGAAGTCGTCATTGAGTGGTGCACCTTCGGGAGCGGTATAGGTATCAAGGACATTTTGAGCCTGCAGTGTAAATGAAGACACGGCAGCAATAAAGAATGATATAAATAACTTATTCATTTTAAGGCAATTTATAATTCATCAATGAAAACGCAAGACCATGGTTCAAGTTCAAAGTCCAGAACAAGGTTACCGTTCGAATCGGCTGTCAGTGTACTTTTCTTCGTCTCCCAGGCCGCATTCTTCAGATAAGAGGTCTGCGCAATTGAAAGAGAATGGGGCGAGCCGATCTCCTTATATTTACTGTATACATTTCCATGGTCCTTATCCAGAATCTCAACGCTGAATACAGCACCGGGATTCAGCCCCGTGAGGGTGCATGCAAGTTTCTTGGGAGTGGCCCGGGCAAACATACCGCCCTCGGATCCGGCAGGCACCGTCTCAAGGTACTCGTCCGGATAGTTGAAAGCGAGGCATGAAATCTTGCCGGAGTCATGGTGACGGCTGACAAACAGCGGATCCTGATAATATAGTTTTTCATCACCGAGCCTGTGCAGGAAACGATAAGCATGGAAAGAAGGCTTGACTATACCCTGGAAATTAATCATGCCAAAACCTCCGTGAAAAACCTCCGGCGCACCGCCCTTTTCCTCGAAGACATCCGTAAATGTCCAATACATCAGAGAATTCGCCATGCCGATGCAGTCAAGGTTGGCTTTGATTATGTACGTGGCGACAGGGAGGAAATCGTGGGAGGACTCGCGGCTGCTCGGACTGTTGCTCCACTCTGTAAGGTGCAACTCCGCATCAGGATATGCGCTGGATGAAATGGTCTTGCGGAGCCATGAAATATCGTCATACAGGGAATTGACATATCGGATAGCACCTTTGGAACGCCCGGTGTCCGGATCGAGCGCGTAGTCGGTCGGATAAGGGTGGCACGAAATAAAGTCCACCGGCAGGCCCTCTTTCTCGCAAAATGCGAGAAACTGCTCTATCCATATTCCTTTCCACTCCTGTTTGTTTATCTTGTCTTGAGAATAGAATCTGGACTTGCTGTGGTCATAGAGTTCTCCGTCATGCCTCTTGTCTGCAATGAAGTTACTGGTGGCGGGGCCTCCGACCTTGAGAGTCGGGCTGACGGATTTGACAGCCTGGGCAGAGAGTTTATAAAGCTCGAAATATTGGCTGCGTGTGCCCTCGAAGAAACCATTGGTGAGGTTGGGCTCGTTCCAGACCTCGAAATACCAGTTGTTGACCTCTTCCAGGCCATATCTCTCGACGACATGGGCGGTAAAGGCTCTCACCAGTTCCTGCCAGTTTGAGAACTTCTCAGGGTCAGGAGTAACACAATTGCGATACCACATCTGCATCTTTGTGCCTTTTGCCGCCATGGCCTCAGGGAAAAACGACAGTTCAACAAAAGGACGGACGCCAATGGAGAGCATCCTGTCATAGACTTCGTCAACGTATTGCCAGTTGTAAGTGACAGTTCCGTTCGAAGACTCGAAATATGTAAACATGTCATCTCCAAAAAGGCTGTGCATGCGGACATAAGAAAAACCACACTGCTCCTTGGAGAGAGAGAGGTGCTCTAGCCAGCCGGCCCTCAGGCCCTCGTTGACACGTCCAGCACCTACGCCTACGCTCCAGTAATGTTCAAATGGTTCGCCAAAGGATTGAGTATCAACATTCTGAGCCGATACAACAAACGTAAAGGCAATAAATACGAATAATGTGGAGAAAATACGTTTCATGTTTACAATATACTTATTTTTCAGTTATCATAAAAAGGGCGGTCAAAAGGCCGCCCTTTGATAATTCAGGAATCAAAACTACCGCTACTACCACTCAGGATTCTGAGTGAGGTTCGGGTTGAGTTTGATCTGGTCGCTAGGAATAGGAAGGAGATAGTTCTTATGAGTGAACTTCCTATTTGCAGCAATGGTGGTGATGATGGCACCGGGCTTGGTTGAAGGAATACCCGGGTAGTCATATACTACCTCTTCAGTATTGATTTTTCCGGCATATCCTGACTCATCGTATGCGGGAAGACCATCGATAGGATTGATGTAGGACTTGATGTAAGAATCTACACCGTTATAGCTAAGGTAGGCTCCGAAAACAGGTTTTGCAAGCTCTGACTCAGCGGTGCCCCAACGGCACAGGTCATAGAAGCGGTGGCCCTCAGCATAGAGCTCGAGAGCGCGCTCCCTACGGATCTCACCAAGCAGGGTAAGTTCGCATCCGAGAGACTTGGCCTTTGCAATGAGTGCAGCATTGAGAGGAGCAACACCACCGCGTGCGCGCACCTTGTTGATGGAGTAGTCAAGGTCTGCATCGGAAATGGAACCGTTTCCAAGCTCACAGGTAGCCTCGGCATAAATGAGAAGAATCTCAGGATAGCGGATATGCATGCAGTCCATGGACTCATCATAGTCAACATAAGTCGCCATCTCGCTGCAGAACTTCCTTCCACCTACGCCGCTGTCGGCATTGCGATAGCTAGGAATGTTCATGTATGATGACTTGGAGAGGGTCGTGATATCCACGTCATACTGAGCACCTGTACTGTACATACCATAGCCCCACCAATAACCTTCAACAGGAGTAGTGACGGCAAGGAATCTCCAGTCTCTGTTCTGACGTTCGGCATTCATGGTCGTATAATCACCGAAGAGAGGTGAGATATTGACCGGAAGACCGTCTGTGCAGAGATACATGTCGTAGAGTTTTCTTGTCATGCCACCAGGGGCGGAATGAGTAAGGTTCATGTTGCCCTTCTTGTTGGTCTTGTCGTAAACAGTGCGGAAGATGGCCTCCTTGTTTGAAGACTTGCTCATACCTGCAGGATTCGACTCGGAACCCTCAAGATTGAAAAGATAATAATAGCTGTGGTGGGCATACATTTCAGGGTTCTTGACAGAGGCTATGGAACTTACATCCTCGACACCCATCCAGATTTCAAAGGTACCGCTATCGATCAACTCCTTGGAAAGGCTCTTAGCCATGTTAAGGAAATCGGTCACTGAAGGATATCCGGAAGGTACGGCAACGCCTGCGCCGGAAGAAGTGCCGTCACCATTGGTGCTGTCGGCTGAACCGATTCCGTTATACTTCTCCCATGTTCCTTCATAAAGGCAGATTCTTGCCTTGAGAGCTTTTGCGGCCTCCAGGGTAACATGTCCGTCATTCCCAGTAGAAGCGACAGTAGTGTTTGCAAGATCCTTGATGGCAGCATCAAGGTCGTTCAGTATGAACTGGATAACCTCATAACGGGAAGACCTGGGGCCCCATGTTGTCATATCTTCGCTGCCGGTATCGGTGGCATGATCAGCGATAGGGACACCGCCATAACGCTTGAGAAGGAAGAAATGGTGCCAAGCCCTGAAGAAATAAGCCTGTCCTTCATAACCGGCAATTTCAGAATGGTTCTCGTAAGCAGCACACTTCTCAAGGAAGACATTGACAGAACGGAGCCATGAATATGCTTTATCCCAGTAAGCATCAGATGTAGGGACAGTCAAGGTACCCTGCATATTGCTGTCGCCACCGCCGCAGATATCAGTACCACGGTCGAAATTGATAGCATATGCATCGTTCCCGGCCCAAGCATAGATAAGCGTGTGGAGATAATTGGCACCATACTCGAAGTCACTGGCAGTCTTGAAATAGATAGCCTCGGTTTGAGAGTCGAGAGGCTCAAGATCAAGGAAGGTCTTGGAACATCCGACGAAAAGAAGTGCGAATAAGCTGAGAGCTGCAAATATTCTTATCTTTTTCATAATAATAATCTTTATAAGTTATACCTCCTGAACTAGAAAGTAAGGTCGATTCCGAAAGTGAGGGTACGTGCAAACACGTCGACATTTCCCTGTCCGGAAGCGGGCTTGCTTTCAGGATCAAAACCGTCCTTTACGTTAGAGATCTCGAAGATGTTGTCTCCAGCGAGATAGAATCTTACATTGTCAAGAGCAGATCTGCGAATGACATTCTCAGGAAGGGTATATCCGATAACAAGGTTCTTAGCCCTGGCATACCAGCAATTGTTGACATTGATGTCATTGTACTGCTTGTAATTCCAGTCGTTGCGCTTACCGTTACGTGATGCAATAGGATAGCGGGCATTCGGGTTGTCCACAGTCCATGTATTGCCATAGAATGTTGCATTCTGGTTGGTCCAGCCACTGTACCAAGGGCACATCATCTGACCCTCACGAAGCACATACTGCTGTCCGACACCCTGGATGAACATGCTGAAGTCAAATCCCTTGTACTGAGCACCAAGAGTGATACCGAAAGTGTAATGGGGATTGGCGTCGCCATAATAAACGAGGTCATCGGTAGTGATGCGGCCGTCGCCGTTGACATCAACCCTTCTGACGCATCCGGGAGTAAGCTGATCGCCGGTATTCTGTGCAGGATGGATACCACCGGCTGTCTTGGTGATTTCATTGTAGTATGCAGTCACATCAGCAGCATTCTGGAGATATCCGTCTGTCTGGTATACATAGATGGCATTGATAGGTTTGCCTTCGATAACGCTATTCTTTCCAACTTTGATGGCAACTGCACCGGCATAGCTCGTAACAGTGGTCCTTGCATCGGCGAGAGAGAAGCCTACATTGTAGGAGAAGTCCTTTCCTATACGGTCTGCCCACTTGAGCTCAAGTTCCCAACCGTTTGCCTTGAAATTACCGTCATTGGATTTAGGTGCGGATGCGCCGAGTGTGGAAGGATAGGTCATTGAAATGAGCATACCCTTGTTCTCACGGATATAATACTCGAAGCTACCGGAGAGCCTGTTGTCAAGCAGAGCGAAGTCGACGCCGAAGTTGGTGGTGTTGATACGCTCCCATGATCTGTTCAGGGATGTCATGCCGTTGACCCATGCGGTCTGTTCCTTTGTGCCGGTATAGCCAAAGATTGTAGTACCGGTGGAAATAGCTGAAATGTAGTCGTAGTTGCCGATACCGGTCTGGGATCCGGTTTCACCATAGGATGCACGAATCTTGAGTTCGTCAAACAGACCGCCCTTCATGAAGTCCATCTGTGCAAGACGGACACCAGCAGAAACGCCTGCGAAATTAGCCCAGCGATTTTCCGGAGAGAACCTTGAAGAACCGTCACGACGGAACTGAGCTTCCAACAGGTAGATACCCTTGTAGTCATAGTTGAGCCTGCCAAGGTAAGAAACCATTCCGACCTCACTGCTTCCTCCTGTAGCCTCTGCTGTGGTAGCATCTCCGAGGTTGATGTCGTCGAGTTCATCTACAGGCATGTTCTTACGATAGCTGTAATTCTGCTCAGAGTGGGTCTTTTCAGCCGTCACACCGGCCATGACAGCGACATGGTGGTTGCCAAACTCGTTGTCATAGTTTAGGAATGCATTGTAAACCTGATAAAGGACATCGGAGCGGGTATTCTTAACCCAGCAGTTGCTGAGACCATTCTCCTTGAACAGAGTACCTGTACCAAGACTGGGATCAGGCATACCGGTGGAATTCTTAGTCTCACCAGACCAGTCATACATCTTGAAGTTGGTCTGTCTTGCTATGTTCTTGCCCCATCTCTGGCGGATGTTGGCGCTGGCATTGAAACTGAGCCCCTTGAGAATGGGATCGAGTTTCACGGTAAGTTTACCGCCCAGACGGAGGATGTCCTCAGTGCTGGTGGTACGACCACCCTCATCGAGCTTTGCAAGGAGGTTGTTGCTTCCGAATGAATCGTAATACTGACCATATTCATTGTAAAGAGGGAACACATAGAAGTCCTGGATACCATGGCCGATACCCTGGGTAGGAGTTCCCGTAACCCTGTGGTCAAATGCCACGTTGGCAGACAGGTTGACATACTTATTGATATCGTAATCGACGTTAGTACGGAAGTTATATTTTTTCTGACCGTCATAGACGAAGTCAAGGAGCGAACGGTCACTGTTGTATCCGATGGAGGACATGACTCTGAGCTTGTCGCTACCTCCGTTGAGGGAAATGTTGTGTCCCTGTCCGTAAGTGGTTCCGTACACTGCGTCATACTGATCACTGGTCGGGTCAAGCATACGCCAGTAACCACCGACAACACCAGTGTAGACCTTGCCGTCAGCAAGAGTGCGCCACACATCCTCCGGCCACATCCACCAACTGTACTGGGGATTTCCGTTGGCATCGAGGAGGGCGTAGGCATCGTTTGTGGTGGCGTCACAAAGCATCTGGGCCCAGGTCTGTCCGTCTGCAACAGGGAACCTGCGACCTACGACGTTTGCGTGTACGCTTCCGGAATAAGTTACCTTGACGTCACCGACCTGGCCACGTTTTGTCGTGATGAGGATCACACCGCCGCCGGCCTTGGTACCGTAAATAGCAGCTGATGCGTCCTTAAGGACGGATACGCTCTCAATATCGTTAGGGTTGATCTGGGAAAGTTCCCAAGAATAAGCCTCGACACCGTCGATAAGAATCATAGGCTCGGTACTGTTGACTGAGATACCACCACGGAGTGTAATGGACGTGCCCTCATTTCCCGGACGGGAAGATGTACGGGTGATGGTGAGACCGGGAATAGTACCCTGAAGAGCGGCAGCAACATTCTGGGTTGACTTGCCTTTGATAACCTTGTCACCGCTGACCTGTGAGACAGATCCTGTGAGGGTCGCTCTCTTCTGGACGCCATAACCAACGACAACAACCTCGTCAAGATACTCGGAATCCTCCTTTATGGTGATTACGATGCCTTCCTGAAGAGAGGCCTTTGTATCCTGATAGCCCAGGATTGAAACGAGAAGTGGTGAACCGGCCTTGGCATTGAGCAAGAACGCTCCGTTGAGATCGGTAACCACGCCGACATTTGTTCCTTCTACCTGCACGGTAGCTCCGATGACAGGTTCGCCGTTCACGTCGACAATTTTACCGGAAATTGCCTGCTGTGCGAAGGCCTCCATTCCAACGAGAAGGCCGGCAAGGATCAGCATTTCCTGTAAAAATTTACTGAATAATGGTTTCATAATGTTGATTAATAATAAGTTAATGATATATTTAGAAAACTATTTCTCCAGTCTGGAGCCTTTTAAGTCTAATCAATGATTCAAGATAATAGTAATCCGCATAGCTTATCGATGCATCAACCTCGCTGCCGTTGGGCATATGGCCGGTGCAATGGAGCAGGAACGCAGAGCATGTATCCCCAGCCCTGTATGGATCTGAAGACATGGACTTTATCATCGAAACTGCAATATCCTTGTAATACCCCGCCTTGTCATCGGGAAGATATGTCTGCATCTCAAGAAGAGCGGAAGCCGTGATGGCCGCTGCAGAGCAGTCGCGGGGCTGATCAGGAAGTTCCCTCGCAGCGTCGAAATCCCAGAATGGAACAAGGTCCTCGGGAAGATGGGCGATGAAATAGTCAGCCGCTTTTACGGCTGTCTCAAGGAAACGCTCGTCCTTGGTGAATCTGTACGCCATCGTGAATCCATATATTGCCCACGCCTGGCCTCTCGCCCATGTGGACTCGTCCTTCCATCCCTGATGCGTGTGTCCTTCCAGGAAACGCCCGTCTTCAGCATCGAATACCATCACATGATAGGTAGAACCGTCCTCGCGGAACTGATGCAGCATCGTCACCTCCGCATGGCGGAACGCTATGTCATAGAGGTCGGGGCGGTTCGCATTCTCGGCAACCCAGAATAGAAGCTCGAGATTCAGCATGTTGTCGATGATTGTATTATGGGACCAGCCCATCTTTGTAACCATGTTGGGCCAGGACAGGATCGTACCTACTTTAGGATTATACAGGCGTACGAGGGAATCAGCTGCACTTACAAGCGCCTCCTTGTATTTCTCATCTCCTGTATATTTATACGCGTTTCCTATGC
>CALDKD010000088.1 GCA_937898885.1 uncultured Bacteroidales bacterium
TATATAAGTACCGGTTGCGATTTGTTTGATGTCATTCCCCGATCAGCCTTCTGACTGCGGCCCCGAGTCAATAGCCTCTGGCTGCTGGCAAGTGATTGTGAGCCGGCGGTTGTCTTTACGCCTTGCTCTGCGGTGAGTCCGGGGCAAGCATCATAAGCTCTATCTTGTTGCCGTCGGGGTCGTTTATCCAGGCCTGCCAGTTGTGGTCGGCGGCGGTCTTCGGCTCCTGCGCAATCTCCACGCCTATTGACCTCAGGCGCTCCACATCCTCAAGCAGGTTGTCTGTCTCAAGGCACAGGTGGTTGAAGCCACGGGAGTTCCAGCCTATGTTGGGGTTCTCGCCCTGACCGTCCGGAATAAGCTCCAGATATACGCCATCGGCAATGCGCACATAGTAGAGCCAGGGCTTGCCCTCGTCGTTGCTCTGTATGCCCACGAGCCTCATTCCCAGCTGGTCACAATAGAAGTGGAGCGATGCCTTGATGTCCTTGCAGACGAAGCAGGCGTGGCCTATGCCTATGTAGCCCTCGCGTCCGAACTCGTAAGGTGCCTCGTTGCTCTGCATCTGCACCGACTCGGGTACATATTCCTGAAGCTCAATGCCGTTGCCGTCGGGGTCGTACAGCCACAGGTTCTTGTTAAGGCTCTTCTCAATCTCCGGCTCGGGACTCTTGATGTATCCCTTCCGGTATATCTCTTGCAGTGTCCTGCGGATGTCGCCAACTGTTACGCACAGGTGGTTGTAGCCGGTCTTGGTGAAGTCGAAGGCATAGTCGCGGTCGTTCTGGGCATCGTAGAAGAGCTCCAGGAAATGGCCTTTGCAAATCTTTATGTATATAATCCAGGGGTCACCGTTGTCGTGATGAAGCTCAAACACTTTCGTCCATCCGAACACATTCTGGAAAAACTCTACTGTCTTGTCCATATCCAATGGATTCAAGGCTATGTGCGCTATGTCCTTTATCATTTTCGTGCTGTTTTGATTAGTACTTGCAAAGTAAGCGATATTTGCGACAATTTTGAAAGTTTTATGTAAATTAGCGGAAAATACTTTTCTGTTATCTGAATTTGTATGTATTCAATAAAACTCTTGTTCTCAAAAACTACTGAGTCATTGCAGGGGCGCAGCAAGTGGTGGGGCGCTCCCGACCTGCCTGCAGGGTCGCCGTATCCTGTGGTGCATTGCGCAGACGGTGATGATGAGTGGGACGAGCCGCTTACTTTCCTGTGCCAGATAAGGTGCCAGGACATTGCGGCTCTTGACCCTGACGGCCTGCTGCCTCACGAGGGAATGCTCTATTTCTTTGCCGCGGTGGATTATTTCCTCGGACTGGACTGCCCGCTGGAGACACCTATCGGGCCGTGGCCGGAGCAGGTGGTGCGCGTGATGTACAGCCCCACGTGCGAGGGGCTTGAGCCTTATGAGATGCATTGGGACGAGAGTGGCGAATCTGTGTTTATGCCTGCGGAGAAGCTGACGTTTGAGGCTTGTGGCGCCTGCGACGAGGGATTCAAGCTGCTTGGCAGGCCTTATCTTATAGAGATTAATGAGGAATATGATGACGATTATGTCTCTTTGCTCCAGATTGATGAGAATGAAGACTGGGGCCTTCGCTTTTATGATTGCGGTATGCTGTTCCTGCTCATTCGTAAATCGCAACTGCTCGGACGCGACTGGCAGCGGACGCAAGGCTGCCTGTATTCCTGCTGACAACTTAACGGATGAGGAGATTATGGATAACCTTAAGAGACTTGGCAATGTTTTTGCCACAATGGTTGAGAACAGCAATACCTACGGTTCAACCTGGAAGAATATCCAGCTGGGGCATCAGGCGTTTGCCTTGATGCGCGACAGCCTGCCGTTGCGCGTTGAGGGCGAGCTGACGCCATATACCCGTATTATGCTGCTGAACAAGATGATGAACTGTATGCCTGAAAGGGACTGCGCAAGGTTCCAGAAAGAGGTGAAGGAGTATCAGCAGAGTCTGTTCGCATTGATGAGCGATGATGATTTTGCTGAGGATATGGATATGGATGGGTTCTCGGGCGCTCCGGAGAAGTATGTGAGGGAGTATTCCTTGCAGGACCATAAGGAGAGCCTGCAGAGAACGCTGGATTATCTGAATCCGAAACTGTCAATGGAGAAGTGGTGCGACAAGTATGACGTAAACCTGAAGTTCGATCCTGTGGAACGCTCGGAGGAGTGGGAGAGATACATCTATAAGGTAGAGGAGGAATGCGACAGGCTGCTCAAGAATGAGCGCAAAGGGATGGGCTACTGCTACTCATACTGGAGCACAAAGAAGGCGGTTCTGGCAAAATACGGTATAGAGTGGAACAGCCCTTCGGTTATGAATCCGCGTGTCATGTTTGACTAAATTCTTTTGCTGATGAATAATCATTACGAGGAGGCTTTGAGGCTGCTTGCATCCAAGTCTGCCGCAGATGAGCAGCGGGTGCTGGATCTGCTTAAGGAAAGCATTGACGAGGGTTTTGTTGACGCATACCCGTTGTATGCCCTTCTTTCGGCGTCGAATGACTGGAGCGCTCTTGTCATATGCCGTATGACACAGTTTCAGATTCTGCTGCGTGAGGGTATAAGTAAAGGCTGTCTGGAGCCTGTGGGGCACGACTCAGCCTGGTATTGGCTTGGTGTGGCTGGCGAGCATAACGACCCCACACCATTTCTGGATGACGATATGGAAGGCTATTACGATCTGCTGATGACTGCGGTGGAGCAGGGTAATGATACTGCGCGTGATCTGATGATGGACATCTGGGAACCTGAGCAGGAGATTGAGGAAGACTGAGCTGTTGCGAGAGTACCATGCAGTCAGCGTTTTTCGCGTCAAGACCGCAGTCAGAGAGTGTAGCGTCAATGCCGCATTCAGAGGCTGTCTCAGGGGCTAGGCTCTACGAAGCCTACTCGCTTAACGGCTTCTACGAGAGACGCGCTGAGACAGTCTCTGACTGCTCCCGGGAAACACGGAAAACTTACCGCGGTAAGGTGGTAAGGTGTTAAGGTCCCACAACTGGAAACACGCATCAATAGAAGGCCTGCACTGATTGTAAACATTAATTCTAGTGACAAGGAGGCCTCGCACATTGTGTTGCTCAAAAGGCCAATTTTATTTCTCTAGTTGGGTAGCAAAATTTATCCAACTGGCCAGCAAAAATCGGCCAGTTGTGAAAATATAGCGCAACAGGCCTTAACAAACTGAAAAATGTACGGATTATTCCGGACACCTTACCACCTTAACGCCTTACTTCAGTCTGTACATGGTAATTTAGCGGTACTTTGTGAAGATTGTTATTCTCTTCTTGACTTTCCTGCCGATGGCTTGCAATTTGAATGTTTTTGCGTAATGCTACTAAAGCTGTTTCCGAATTTTCATGCCGCGAATACCTTCATTATTTGAAAATAATCATAACTTAGCATTTTTCATTATAAAATCATAGCTCGTTATGAAGAGACTACTTTTGCTACTCACTGCACTGCTCACATTGGCAGGCTGTACAAAACCCGAAGATCCTATAGGGGGTGGCGATGACGGCCCCGGAAAGAAAGAGGAAAAGTTGAGCGTATCGGTTACTGAGCTGCGTTTCACCGCCTCGGGCGGCGTGCAGACGTTCACCGTCACCACCACAGACAAGAACTGGAGCGCCGGCACCTACTATAACTTTCTGACTTGCTCCTACAGTGGCAACACCGTAACGGTGACCGCAGAGCCGAACACCAGGGCCGAGGAGCGGAAGGGCAAGATTCTTGTCACTGCCGGTGATGAGAGCTGCGAGATCCCCGTCATCCAGGAGGCCAGAGGCGGCGGAACTGGTGATGGCGATAATCCTGCCGGTACGGCCGATGGCTATAACCCTTATCCCGAATATGACTTTGTGGTGTGCGACAACACATTGTTCATGCGTGACACTGTGGCTCAGAATATCACCTCGCTTGACTTGGAGCACACCACATTCTACCTGTCGCTGAGCACTCCGCCGGAGTTCATCCCTCAGCCGGGTGAGACATACATCATTAACAACCGGTTCGACCTCTTCCCCGACGGCGCACTGCTCTGCGTTCAGAATGTGCAGCAGACCAGCGAAGGCTACCGTGTGTTCTATAACGAGCGCGTAGGGCTGACGAGCGCGTTCAAGAGTCTCCACATTGACGAGCAGGACATCGATGTCAGCTCCAGCATCAAGCAGATTCTTGACGGTAACGGCAATGAGTTGCCATTCACACGCACGAGGGCCGTGAGTACGGACCAATGGACCATCACCGTACCTGAAGTAGGCTGGGATATAGGCAAAGGCTGGGAGATGACCCCGAAAATCACGCTCGACAACACCTTGCGCGTGCAGCTTATCATGGATGACTGGCGTATCTCCACGCTCGATTTGAAGTACGATGTGAATGCCTCTCTGGGAGCCGACATCGCCATCAGCGGCGAGAAGGACATTCTCACCTTCCACCACAAGCTGCTCACCATCGTCTGCGGAGCCATCCCGGTAGGCCCCATCCTCATCACTCCAAACATCGACATCTTCGCCCACTTCACAGCCCAGGGCACCGTCTCCTTTGAAGGCTCGGTGACCTACAAGACCGGCATGGTGGCCACCGCCCACTACGACGAGATCAGCTACCTGAGCGGCGACGTGCAGAAGAAGGACGGAGACAAGCTTGAGTATTCCATAGGCCCGAAAATTGGCGGCACGTTCCAGTATGGATTGAATTTCGGCCCTGCCATCGGCATTTACGGGGCCGTGCTGGAGGTGGGTATCGGTCTGTCAACGTCCTTGTCCGAAGAGCTGACCCATAAGCTGAACATTGCCGATCCTATGACGTGGGGTTATTACGGCGGCTGGGGCCAGGCACTGCAGGAGGGCGAATACTCAATGTCGTTCGTACTGGGAGGCGACGTGTTCCTGACAGGCATGGGTTTCCCGCTGTCATACACGTTCAAGGACGTCAAGTTCCCGTTGGAGAGCCGTAACCTGATACCCACCGTGTCAAAGGAATACCGCTGTGACGTCAACGGCAAGGACATCACCTTCTACACCTGGATAAAGAACAAGTCTCTGTTCTACCCAGATCTCTTTCTTGATGTAGGCGACGGCGAGCGCTATCCCTTCGACCTTGATGCCGGCAAGATAGCCGAGCTGGAAAACGGTGCCGACTCTGTGAAGATCACCGCAAGGGTGAGCATAGAAGCCGACCGTATAGACCAGTTCAACGTCACAGCCATCTACCGCGATGTAGAGGCCATGTTGCGTCATTTCCGCTACGGCACCATGGTGCTGGTTGACGAGGACGAGCAGTATGCCATGGAGCAGATTCTAGCCGACATCTACGCCTGCCGCGGTGGCGACTGGGACGGCTGCGAGTGGACCACTGCCAGCTATGGCGTGGCCAACCTGGAGGAAATCAGACTGTGGTCCGGAAGCACCGAGGGCAGTCGTCACTATGAGATTGTCATCCCTGAAGAGTGGCCGCTGGGCGATAACCTCTATGTGGGCAACCATAGCAGCAAGGTGAAGAACTTCAGTTGGGAACTTGACTACGAGGGCGATACCCACTTCTCCAGGGTGGAGATTGATGACCCGAACTGCAGATCTGCTTTCGTAGGCCCTGACTGCGATGTCTTCATACAGCACACCAAGTGCGAACGCCCCGGCATCATTTATCCCAAGCATGTGAAGACCTTGGACGTCTCGGGCAGCAACATCACCGGTTTCGACATGAGCATATTGATGACCGGCAAAGAGTTCAAGCCCAAGGAGGTGATTCTGGACGACTGCCCGTTGCTTGAATATATTGCACTGGGACGCAGCGATGATAGAGAGAGGCTAACCGACCTTCCGCACGTCTCGGCCAAGAACTGCCCCAAGCTTACTTCCGTCAGCGTGAGCCTGGCCGAGGGCAACAGCAAGCTCTTCGACGACATCGAGATGGCTGGCGGCACCCTGTCGCTCCACGATGTCACAGGGCTCTCCGACATCAATCTGAAAACGAAATGTGAGTACGTCCGTATCACATCAACCCAGTTCAACAACTTCACTGCCACTGGGCTGAGCACGCTGAAGCATGTCTATTTCCACAAAAACACTTACCAGACGGCCATCTTCTCCTATCTGCCCGCTCTCCAGGATGTGGACTTGACACGTAACGTGTGCGAACAGATTTCCGTCACCCAGTGCAATGCACTTGAGAAAATTCAGATTGACAACTACGGGGAAGGGTCCTATCGCGTAGGGGCCCTGTCCGTCACCAACTGCAGCTCGTTGAAGAAACTCTACTGCCCCAACATCGGCATGTCGTCGTTCGAAGCCTCCGGGCTGCCGGTCATCGAGGAACTGTATTGCAACTACAACACGAACCTCACGGGCCTGATGCTGCCTGTCTTCGACCAGATGTTCAAAGCCGGCTACAAGCCTAGCTACGACATCCGCTACGAATACGAGTGGGAGGAGTTGAAGAAAGACAACGGCTACGGCTACTACTACCCGGGCGAGCCAGAACGTGGCTATCACCGCTACGAAGAGGATTACTGATAGCTACGGCAATTACTAAAACGTTCCCGACCTCAATCTATCAGGTCGGGAACGTTTTTTTTTGCGGCGATGCAGCAGTCAGAGAGTGTAGCAGCAAGACCGCAGTCAGAGACTGCCCTGTAACTATTTTTTATAATGCTGCTGGTCCGCTTGTCGCTTTGAGCGACAATCAGGATCGGCAGATTCCTCAATTTCCTGCCGTCAGTAACCTCCTTCCGCACCATTCACCCAGTTGGGTGAACGAGAGTGAACGCGGGTGAACGAAAGTGAATGAATTGGGGGACACAGAGTGAATGAGAGGGGCGTTTTGCGTTGAGGCCTCAAGTGAGTTTGTTTGTGGCCTCAACTGAACTCGTTTGAGGCCTCAACGCAAAACGGCTGAGGCCTCGTCTGGACGCGTGAGTGAATTGGGGGATTCAGAGTGAATGCTTGCGGATGGTTTGATGGTGGCTTTGTGCGCATACACCTTATTATATATAGGGCGCTATTCACTATCAAAGGTGTGGCAGAGATGATTGATCAGACTGCTATGAAGCGGCACTGCGGTAAATTTGTAAGTATTTATGTTTTTCTGCTGCGGGGTGTGTATTCAATGTCCCTTAAACCTTAAATCGTTATGTCTCTCAGGTTTTGGGGTCCAAATGCGCACGTGCGTTGTCGTTGTGGCGGATTGCGTGACTATTGGAGACGGATTATGTTGGGAAGGGTGGGCTTACCAGAAATGAACACGGCTCTTAGGAGACAGGTAATACTTCTGGTCTTGTGTTATGTTGAAGCAGGAATACCAGTCATCAATGTTGTTCACTATGCCGTTGACTCGGTACTCGTTGTTGGAATGGACTTGCTCTCTTACAGACTTGAGCTTATCTTCTATGCTCAGGTACTGGGCATAGAACACTGCGTAGGATTTGAAGAAACGGCGTCTCATATCCTGAAGCTGGTCGCCATGGTACTTCGCCTCAAGTTCCTTCTTTGCGGCATGCCAGGCTATCTCCATACCGCCAAGGTCTGCCATATCCTCGTCTATTGTCTTGGCACCATCGCAGAATGTGGATCCACCAACATAATATTGGTTGAAAATGCCTATCAGCTGGTCTTTCTTCTTCTGGAATTCCAGCCTGTCATCATCGGCCCACCAGTCACTGAATTCTCCACGGGCATTGTAATTGCAGCCGTCGGAATCGAATCCGTGACACATCTCGTGCGCAATGACAAAATTGATGAACGGGAAGTCGGGGTTCATATCCATCATTATCTCCGTGCTTGGCAGGATGCACATTGTATTGCAATTCCTCAGGTAGAAGGAGTTGGCATCGTATGCCGGATAGCCGACAAAAGGAGTCATATAGGCGGCGGCAATGATATGGTTGGTGTTGTCGTTATCACCGCTGTTATTCATCAGCTTGGTAATATAAGAGGAGCCAATCTCATGCAAGGCTGAGCAGAAATCCTGTGAGGCGGGCATGTCGGCCTCATATCTTGCCCAGTCCAGTATTCCGGTATGGCATTCCATTGCCTCGAGTTTCTCTTTGGCAAGCGTCTTGGTGCTGGCTGTCATCCATTCCGACTGGTCAATCCTTTCTAACATTGTGCCACGCAAGCCTTCAAAGATCTCCTGGTTCTTGGTGATGTTTTCCGCTGTTGTATATAAGTCACAGAATGTATGGGATATATTCATCAGAATATTTGGATATATAAACATCATAAAGGCGTTGCCTATGATCTCCGGCTCGAACAGGATGTTTATGTCGAGCGATGCGGCAGAGCACCAGAGAAAGGCGCTCGCAGCCTCAAGCATATCGTTACCCATTCTGTCAATAAGTTCAAAGTACTGGCGTGTTACATCGTCAGTCGGGACAAAATCGGGATTCGCATTGCCAAGGGCTGCGGCGAAACGGCTGAATGCTCCATCGGCCGCTTTGGTTGCGGAGGCGGTGCCGGCAATATACTCCTTTATCTGCATACACTCGGCCGGTACGCCGGCATTGAGGCTGCTGATGGACTTGGTGTCGTCTGGTTTGATGTTGTCCTTCAAATAACGCTCGAACTCACGCGCCTTTGGCATAAGACGGGTGTATTCATCGTATATGCCCGCTTCTCTCAGCCACTCCTCGTTCCAGTCCTGCAGCAATCCGTCATATATGGCTGTGACCTTTATTCCGAACTTGTGACCGTCAAGATTCTGTGATTGGACATAAAAGAAATTGTATCCCTGACGCGCGCATCGGGCCAAGGCCTGCGGATAATCACTGATGTCTTTCAGCTTTCCAATGCCGGACAATCTTTCCCGCAGCCGGGCAAATGCCTCTTCCATATTCTCACGTGAGGCGCAGGCGCTTTTCAATTCGTTCATTTTTCTCATTACCGGCACTGGATTGTCTGCGCCTTCGCTGTATGCCAGACTTGAGAAATCCTGTGCCTGCCTGGTCCAGCAAGGGATAGGTGCCCAGGCATCCACGCCAGGCTCAGCTATGCCCAGTCCGCATACATGGCGGTAAAAGTCATTGCCCGGTACAATGCCGGTATCGGAATACCTGTCATATTTCCATTCCGACGGAATATATGGATCGTAGTTGTCTTTGCTACAGGCGCACAGACAAAGCAATACGGCAAGTACGGAACAGGTTCTCAGAATCTTCATACAGGAAAATATTTTTCACAAATTTAAGCAAATAATGGTGGAAATCTCACTGTGGCCCGTGGAAATCACCTTAAAGATAAAAAGATTTGTCTATATTTGTATGGCTACGGAGAGTGGCTGGAATTACTATCGTTATGAAAAGGAACATCATACTTGCCATAGGGCTTTTGCTTACAGTTGCCATATCGGCAGCCAACCGCACCGTGGACGAGGCTGCCGCCATCGCGGCACGCTTCTCGTTGGCCAAAACAAGTCTATCATCAGCCAAGGTACCTGCCCGTGGCGGTATAGGCGCCGATGCGCGGAAACCAGAGCTGGCATTCACCCGGCATAAGCCTGCCTCTGCCGAGGCCGCTTTCTATGTCTTCAACACTTCGGGCACGGACGGAGGCTTTGTCATTGTCTCCGCCGATGACCGTCTTGCTGATATTCTGGCCTACAGTGACGGCCCTGCTTTCGATGAGGCCAGGGTGAACCCCAGCCTTCAGTGGTGGATGGACGCTACGGCTGAGCGTGTGGCAAACGCCACTCCGGCCAACACTTCACCTGTCGGCGTCACCCATCCCAATACTCCCATCGCACCCTTGTTGGGCGACATAGAGTGGGGACAGTCCGACCCTTACAACCTGCTTTGCCCTATGCAGGGTGCGAACCGTACCGTGACGGGCTGCGTTGCCACAGCAGGGGCGCAGATCATGCGCTATTGGTGTTGGCCGTTGCAGGGCAAGGGCTCTCATAGCTACCAATGGCAAGGCCAGACGCTCACTGCAGACTTTGGCGCCACCAGATATGACTGGAACAACATGCCCGCCAACTATCGTCAGTACGTGACCGATGTGGAGGACAAGGCTGTCTCAACGCTGTTGTATCAGCTTGGCGTGGCCGTCAATATGGACTATGGCTACGAGGGAAGCGGATCCTTCACGTACGACCTGGTCAACGCTATGACGCAGTATTTCAGCTATAAAGCTACCTATACTGACCGCGCGAATGAGGACTATCTTGCCATTATCAACACCGACCTGGAACAGGCACGCCCGGTATTTATATCCGGCACGTCTGATGGGAATGGCAATGATGGCCATGCTTTCGTGTGCGACGGCCGCGATGTCAAGGGCTATCTCCACATCAACTGGGGATGGGACGGCAGCGGCAACGGCTATTATGACTTTGAGAACCTAGGTGGATTCGGCTACAACATTGAGCTGATACACGGCATTGAGCCTGACATTGAAAAGACCGTTCCCGTGCAGAACATAGCCGTCAACCCGGCAGAGGTTACTCTCAAGCAGGGTGAGAAGACCCAGTTTCAGGCTGTAGTCACACCGGCCTACGCCACACAGCGTACGGCCACCTGGACTACTGACAACGCCAGTGTAGCCACAGTGGATGGTATCGGCATGGTAACCGCGCACACCGCAGGTACTGCCCACATCACGGCCACCGTGGATGGTCACTCTGCCGTGGCCACAGTTACCGTCAGCGAGTTTATCTACGCATCTCCTCACTTTGAGCTGGTCACCGACGAGAACAACATAAGCTACGGTGATGAGTTCATCATTGTGGATACGGAGAACAGCGTGGCCATGAGCCTGATCGGCAATAAAGTCAGCCGTTTGGTAGAGAACATAGATGCCGTGCCCGTCACTATCGTGGATAATGCCATTGACCTTGACGAGTTCAGCGAGGCATCTGTCTTCACGCTATTATACGACGCGGGCGTATATGCCGTGTTCGTCAACCAGCAAGGCAACTACCTTTCCGCCGGTGGCCCCAACCGTCTGGGATGGACGCAAGATGGCTGGCATTGGGATTTCTCACTCGGTGCCGATGGCGCCGTCTCCATGCAGTGCTCAGACCTAAGCTCTACCAGCAAAAATTGTTATTTGGGCTATTCCAGCTCACAGGAACGGTTCATTTACAACCGCAAGACCGACATTTCCCTGCCGCGACTCTACCGCCGCTGTGATGAGGCTGCGGCCGATATTGATTTCACGATTACCAATATGCAGATCAACACCGACGGACTCCACTGGGAGGCCAGCTGGACGACTGAGGCTCCATTCTGCCGTATGGAAATCTGGGATCAGAATAAGGAGAACCTGCTCAGCGAGACTCTGTTGAAAGGCCCCGACTATGCTTTCGGGTATGATTTCCCCGCTTCGGGCAATTACCGATACCGCATCATCCCTCTCACGGCCAGCGGCAATGAAGACTATCACACGCAGAGTGGAGTCATCAGCGTTATCAACGCATCCGACTATCTCCCTGCAAATCTCGATGTCTCCATAGACGGCTATGAAGCCACATTCTCGTGGACGGCTCTCGTATCCGCTCCGCGGTATCAGTTCCAGATTCTGCTTGATGGCGAGGTGGCTGTTGACAAGTATATCAGGGAAATGAAAATCTTATACACCTTTGTCCGCCAGTTCAACGCCACCTGGCGCGTGCGTGCCGTTGATGTCTACGGTGAGCCGCTCTCTGAGTTCGTCGATGGCGGGGCCTTTGCCATCACAGGCTCGGCCGACGACCCCAGGAACCTTACCGCCACCACCACAGATGGCTACACGTACACCTTAGCCTGGGATGCCGGACCACGTGACGCGCGTACTATCCTTGAGCTGGACATTGAGATTGACGGCAATCTCTACGTATATGAGGCGATTGACAGCGTCTTATCGCCCTATGTCAAGGAAC
This sequence comes from uncultured Bacteroidales bacterium, assembly GCA_937898885.1. Taxonomy (GTDB): domain Bacteria; phylum Bacteroidota; class Bacteroidia; order Bacteroidales; family Bacteroidaceae; genus Colenecus. Next base: position 11,891 of record CALDKD010000088.1, read on the forward strand.
TCTCCATAAACGGCCGATATGAGTGGAGCATCAGGACCTACGATGCCGACGGCAATTTCATAGGCCGTGCCGACGGCCCTTCCTTTGAGGTTGTTACCCCAGACTATTCCGTCACCAACCTCCGCGCCGACGTGTACAACTGCGAAGCCACCATCACGTGGGACGGCCTCGCACCCTATCACCAGGTCACCATCACCAACAGCCAGGGTGATGTGAAGTATCAGAGAGTAACCACTGAGCACTCCATCTCGTTCAACACGGTTTTGTTAGGTACCTACATGGTCACAGTCACTCCCGTCAGCGCCGACTACTACACACTCGACGAGTATGCCGCTACCACCAGCTTCGTCATCGGTGGCGACATCCCGTCACAGATTACCTCAACGCATCTTGAGTTCAACGGCACTGTGGTCATCTTCTGCTGGGATGGTCCGGCAGATGCCTGCTATAATCTGCAGCTTTTCTATTACGACCAGCTCGTAGGCAACTATCTGGTACATGGTTTGGGCGGTAGCATCAACTTTGCCGGTATGGAAGGCGTGAGATTCTCCTGGCGCGTCTGCGTCTGTGACGAAGAGGGCCACCCGCTCTCGGACTACGTCGATGGCGAGCCGTTTACCATCAGCGAAACCGGTATCCGCACGGAACAGACCGGACAGATTCCAGTCAAGCAGTTGCGTGACGGACGGATAGTCATTGTCCGCGGGGGCAAGACCTTCAACGTTCAGGGCGTCGAGCTGGAATAATCTCCTTGCCAGTCAGCCACTGATTGCGTTTATAATAAACTGTTATTTACGCCTTGCTCTGAGGTGAGTCAGGATCAAGCATCATAAGCTCTATCTTGTTGCCGTCGGGGGCATACAGCCACAGGTTCTTGTTCAGACTCTTCCATCCGAACACATTCTGGAAAAACTCTACGGTCTTGTCTATATCCAATGGATTCAAGGCTATGTGTGCTATGTTCTATATCATTTCCGTGCAGTTTGATTAGTACCTGCAAAGTAAGCGATATTTGCGACAAAATTGAAAGTTTTGCGTAAATTAGCGGAAAATACTATAAGAATGATAAAGAGGCTTTTTACACTTCTGAGTGCCGCACTTGTGCTTCTCAGTGCGAATGCCGCCACACGGGAGGCCGGCATCAATATCGATGCCAGGGTGAGACATCAGCACGTTACCGGATTCGGAGGCTTCTCTCCAAGTCCGCAGTGGTCATACTGGCTGGGCGACAGTGAGATGGACAAGCTTTTCGGCAAAGGGGAAAACCAGTTGGGATTGAACATACTGCGCTTGTACATAGCCAATAACAAGAACTTCTGGAATGCGGGTGTGGCAAATGCCAAACGTGCCAAGAAATATGGCGCTTTTGTCTTTGCATCGCCTTGGACCCCACCGGCCTCGTGGAAATCAAACAATAGCGATTCCAATGGAGGCTCATTGCTCACATCGCACTATAAGGATTGGGCCGTGTGGCTCAATGACTACTATAAGTATATGAGGCAGCAGGGAGTTACCATAGATGCCGTGTCTATACAGAATGAGCCTGACTGGACCGCTGATTACCAAAGCTGTGTATGGACAGGTGAGCAGTTGGCGTCGTTCCTGAGGCAGTATGGCTCACTGATTGAGTGCAAGGTGATTGCGCCCGAGGCCATACATTTTACAAAGAGTATGCACGAGCCTATGCTCAACGACCCGGAGGCCTGCGCCAATCTGGATATCGTGGGCGGTCACTTCTACGGATGGGACGGCTCCGCGTATCCGCTTGCCGCACAAAAGGGCAAGGAGGTGTGGATGACCGAGTATCTCATCAATGAGCGCCAGCAGAACAATAACCTGAATATTGACTGGAAAACCGATGCTTTCCTCTTCGCGCACAGCATTAACGATGCGATGCTTGCCAATATGAGCGCCTGGGTGCATTACTCACTGAAAAGGTACTATGGCTGTCTGGGCGACGGAGAGTTTGGCACGGTGAACAACCAGATAACCAAGCGTGGCTATATTCTCTCTCATTATGCCAAGTATGTGTCGGGCACAACGCGCGTGAGTCACGCCTTGATTGACAATACCGGCAAGCTCTCCTCATCGGCATATCTGTCGGTTACGGGCGACAGCGTTGTGGTTATGGTGATAAACTCTGGTGCCGATACCTACAATACTAAGATTACATTGCCTTTCTACACCAGCAGCGCAAGACAGATTGTGACAACAGAGACCAAAAATATGGAGAAAGGCGATCTGACTTGGGAGAAAGAGACATACGAGCCTGTCGTGAGCGTGGCCGCATATAGCGTCAGTACCTATATATTTGTGAAGAGCTCATCACGAAGCGACATAGGCGATGGTGGTGACGATGATGCCAATGTGATATTTGCCGACCACTTTGACCTTGACGGCGCGTCGTATATACCAAAGGGGTGGAGAGCCAAGTTTGAGGAGGGCACACGCAATTCGGGAAGCTATTCTCTTGGCCCGCGTGTAATGTCATTCTCGCCAGAGGGCCTGATGCCATACGCTTTCTATTTCCGTACCAGCACCTCCGGACCGGGATATGTGTCATATGGCGAGGATTCCGGCTCGCGCCTGTCATTGGAGCCAGGCAAATATATTCTGACATTCTCCACTGTAGGATGGAAGGCCAAGCCAAGAATTACGGCATCTGTCCAGAGAGTAGGGGGCTCGTCTGTAGCGTCGCTCAATGCCACTCCACGCACTTATGTGACTTCCAGCGGCTCTTCCGTACGTATAACAGAGACAACTGACAATACAATAGAGTTTGAGGTTGAGGAATCTGGAGACTATATCCTTAAATGGCAGGTTGCAAAGGCATCAAGCGGGATGAATGAGGCGCTTGTGGGCAATATACTGCTCATTAGGCACGATGCCACAGGCATTATCGGCATTTACGACTCAGAGAATACGGATGATTATTTCTTCGATTTAAACGGACTGAGAATAGCAGAGCCTGCAAAGAGCGGCATCTATTTGTATAAAGGAAAGAAATACTTTGTTAAGTAACGTTACAGCTTTCCGGTAATCCGATATTAAGGTTGCTCCGGCATCTGCAGGATGAAATAATTCCGTAATTTTGCCGGCGTTATGAGAAAGGTTGCGATTGTCATGCTTTTCCTGGCCTTCGGTATTGCCGGTCAGGCACAGGAAGTCAACGATTGGGAGAATCCTCAGGTCCTTGGAATCAATAAGGAACCATATCACGCTACTCTGACATTGCCTTCCAGACGATATGAGTGCGGTGAGTGCGTATCGTTGGACGGAATGTGGAAATTCCGTTGGTATCCACGGCCGGAGCAGAGAGAGACTGAGTTTTTCAGTAAGGACTACGATGTATCCGCCTGGGACGACATTGTGGTGCCGGGTGAATGGCAGATGCAGGGGTACGGCATACCTATTTATACCAATTGGACTATGCCGTTCAGGAAGGACCAGCCGCTCTGCTTCAGAACCTGGCCCTGGACCGAGCAGGATATTGAGGCGGCCGGACACCCGTATGACCTGACTAAGAGGGATTACATAAACGTGAACCTTGACCTGAATATCCACGGTGTGGGATGCAACGACGGGTGGGGCGCCCGTACCCTTGACAAGTACACCATCAATGCGGACAATCCTTACAGCTACGGCTTCATACTCTCATGTGAGTAAATGTATTTGTAATATATGACAGATTTATTCTATTCAGCCCCAGACGCTCTCTCACTATGGTTCATCGCAATCATCACCATAGTTTTTGCAGCCGGCGCGTCTTATGGGGCGGACTACCTGAAAGCTTACAGGAGTCACAGGCGTGAGCTCCGGCTTCACGTGGCGAACTATCTGATGGTATTCGCCTCGATGCTTGCGCTCCCATTAATCAAGGATGCCGTGGCGTTCCTTGTGGCTTGGGAACTGATGGCGCTTGGAAGCTTCTTCCTGATTACTTTTGAGAGTTGGGAGAAGGACACCATCAAGGCCGGCATCAACTTCTTCATTCAGTCTCACGTAAGTGTGGTGCTTCTGACCATAGGATTCCTGATGATGTATGACAGGACCGGCTCATTCTCTTTCGATGCCTTCAGGACATACAGCTACGCTAATCCGGGTACTTGCGGCTGGCCTTTCGCGCTGATATGTATGGGCTTTGCGGTGAAGGCCGGATTCGTTCCGTTCCATACCTGGCTGCCTGTAGCGCACCCGGCGGCACCGGCCCACATCTCAGGTGTGATGTCAGGCGTAATCATAAAGATTGGCATATACGGAATATTCCGTGCCATAACCATATTCAGCATAGATTTCATAGCGGCGGGCAAGGTTATCCTGGCCATTGCGGCTGTGAGCGGACTGTATGGCGTGATGATGGCCATTGTCCAACACAATCTGAAGAGGCTGCTTGCATACCACAGCATTGAGAACATAGGTGTCATAGGAATGGGAATAGGATTGGGATGTATGGCAAAAGGAATGGGTCTGCAGACTGTGGCATCGGTGGCCTTCGCCGGCGCTTTGCTGCATACACTCAATCACGCGCTGTTCAAATCAACCCTTTTCTTTACTGCCGGCAATGTGTATCAGGCCGCTCATACCCTCAATGTTGAGAGGCTTGGCGGCCTGCTGAGATTTCTTCCGGCAACCGGCTTTTTCTTCCTGATTGCTGCGGTGGCGATATGCGGACTGCCTCCGATGAACGGTTTTGTCTCGGAACTGATGATATATATGGGGCTTTTCGCCTCATTGGGCAATATGCCTGCTACAACTCAGCTGGGGATAACGGCTGCGATAGTGGCGCTGGTGATGATAGGCGGTCTGGCTATTCTGTGCTTCACCAAGGCTTTCGGCATAGTGTTCCTTGGCGAGAGCCGCTCGTCACTGCCTGAGATGAGGGAGTTCGGAGCTCTCAGGACCATTCCCCTGTCTGTGCTGACATTGCTGATGCTTTCTGTGGGACTGCTCCCTGGAGTCTATGTCGGGCTGGTCAACTCAGTGCTGCCGCAGCTGGGCTGCAAGGCTGTGGCATTGTCGGGTACGGTATCATCGATAGGACTGGCATCGGCTTGCCTGATAGCTTCTGTCATTGTGATAGCGCTCCTCAGGAAGATGGCGGGCCGCAGGCACACGGTCCGTTGCGGAGAGACTTGGGGATGCGGTTATACCGTGCCGTCGCCGAAACTGCAGTATACCGCCACATCGTTCGTGAAGACGTATTCACAGATATTCGGCCGGATACTAAGGAGCGGTCTCATTGACAAGGGCGCCGCCTGGTACATCCGGTTCACAGAGCGTTTCGCCTTCCTGCAGAACGGTCGTCTTCAGTCTTATATCCTTTATGGAATAGTGTTCATTGTGGTCACTATCATTCTGACATTTGTGTTATGCTAAGCTTTATTCTGATTATAGCCGCCGCCCTGCTGTTCAGCGGCATTATTGTGCGGACAAAGAGTGTATGCGCCGGAAGGCGCGGGCCGGGTGTGTTCCAGCCTTTGATGGATGTGGCCCGTCTGTTCAGGAAGGGAACTGTTTACAGCAATTCTACCACGGCTGTCTTCAAGATGGCTCCGCCTGTATATTTGGCAACGGTTCTTATGGCAGCCGCCTGCGTGCCGTTCGGCGCGCGTCCGGGGCTGCTAAGCTTTGAGGGTGATTTTGTGTTCTTCGCCTATGTCCTATCTCTGGGCAAGTTCTTCTGTATCATTGCGGCACTTGATACTGCCAGCAGCTTTGAGGGTATGGGAGCCTCGAGGGAAAGCCTGTATTCAATGCTTGCCGAGCCGGTGTTCTTCCTTATTGCCGGCAGCCTGGCTCTTTTTACAGGGAATGTGTCGTTCTCAGGGATGTTCGTCTCGCTTGAGACCTACGGCAGCGTGTTCGGCTTCGGTACCTCTATCGTGATGGCGGTGCTGCTTCTGCTGGTGTCTATGATTGAGAACAGCAGGCTTCCTGTGGATGACCCCAAGACACACCTTGAGCTGACTATGGTACACGAGGTGATGATACTTGACAACAGCGGCTTTGATCTGGGACTCATTCTGTGCGCCGGCTACCTGAAGTTCGCTATTTATGGCGCGATAGTGGCAAACTTGTTCGTGTGCGGAGGTATGGCCTGCTCAATAGGAATATTCGTGCTGGTGCAGCTGCTCTGTGCTGTGGCAATAGGACTGACAGAGTCTTTTATGGCCCGCTTCAGGATGAACCACAATCCTGAGTTCATCTTCTCGCTCAGCGCGGCCGCTTTTCTTCTCCTCTTCACGATAGTAAACTTGTAATTGGAATGAAAGAGATACTGCTTATACTTTTCATCATAACCCTCTTCTCTATGGCGGTTGCCAACAGAATGAGGAACTATGTAAAGATACTTTTCCTGCAGGGGCTTCTCCTGTTTGCGATGTCGTTTGTGCTGCTCAAGGAGATAACAGTGGCAAATCTTGTGTGGATATCGGTTGAGACGCTGCTGTTCAAGTCTGTTGTGGTTCCGGCCCTGCTGTATCATCTTATCGACAAGAACAGGATTACGCGCGAGGCCGAGCCGTTTCTGCCTCACTTCGCATCGCTTGCCATTACCGTATGCATAGTGGCCGGGACGTTCCTGCTTGCCGGAGCTGTGGGAGATGAGCTTATCAGCAAGATGTTCTTCGTGACCGCCCTCTCGGCTATATTCTTCGGATTGTACTTCATCTGCTCACGACGCAAACTGCTGTCGCACCTGATGGGATACATCGTCATAGAGAACGGAGTGTTCATCCTCACCATAGCGGTGGGAAACCATATGCCTTTCCTGGTGAACCTGGGCGTGCTGCTTGACATCTTTGCCAGCGTGCTTCTGCTGGGATTCCTGGCCGGAAAGATTGGTGATGTGTTCAAGAATACCGACATTGATAAACTAACGAGCCTCAAGGACTGATATGCAATACTTCACGATAGACCCACTCTCAATTATCATGACGGCGGTGCTTGTAATAGTTCTGCTGCCTGTCATCATACATTCGGTTATTTATTTCAGAACATACAGAAGCACTGTCAGAGCCAGACTGGTATATACCGGAGCTATGACACTGCTGGCGGCATCGCTCTTCCTGGGCTACATATCGGGCCATATAGTCATGACCTGGGTGTTCACCGAGATTACTACCCTTGCCGCAGGAGCGCTGGTGTATCACCACAGGGAGGAGCTTGCCCTTGAGGCGGTTTGGAAATATGTGTTCGTGTGCGCTATCAGCGTGACGTTCATATTCATTGGCATTCTTTTCTGGAGCCTTGCCATGCTGCACTGCGGCTGTACGGACCTCAGTTATACAAGTCTGATGCTGCATAGCGCTGAGATGGATCCACGCTGGACCCGTCTTGGCTTCCTGTTTATATTTGCGGGATATACTGCCAAGATGGGACTCTTTCCTATGTTCACGGCCGGCATTGACGCCAAGGACAATGCTCCCACTCCTGCAGCCGCAATGCTGTCGAGCGTGCTGATGAACCTGGGCTTCGTTGGAATATTCCGCGCCTGGGCTGTGGTATCGGCGGGCGGATGCGCCCAGTGGGGCAGAGCGGTGCTGATAGCCGCGGCTATGGTCACGCTCTTCATAGCCACCACATATATGGTGCGTGTTGTGAATATGAAGCGTCTGCTGGCATATTCCAGCATAGAGCACGCGTCAATAGTGCTGCTTGGACTCTGCTTCGGCAGGGTGGGTGTGACGTTCTCAATACTTCACCTGGTCATGCACTCGTTCGTAAAGTGCGGGCTCTTCCTGCATTTCGGACAGATGGCTGAGATATACAGGTCAAAGATGATGGACCGTATGGGCGGCTATCTCAACATTAATCCTTTCGGAGCCTTGGTGCTGCTGCTCGGACTTTTCTCTGTTACTGCAGTACCTCCATCAGGTATGTTTATGAGCGAGCTGGGGATATTCAGAGCTATGATAGCCTCAGGGAATGTGTGGGCTGTGATATTGACGGCCTTCTTCCTGACTGTTCTTATCTGGGCTGTCGTCAAAGGCATCATTACGGTTATCTTCATTCCAAGAGATGCCAGCCTTCCTCCGCTAGGACAGGTTAATGTATCCTGGGCTGAGAGCATCACGCAACTGCTGTTGTTCGCTCTGGCTATTTATATTGGTTATTGCTGTCCCGGCTCGCTTATGGACCTTGTATCACAAACCGCTTCTATGATTATTTAGAATGGAACCATTGTATCTTAAGAATTCAAGTCCGTGCAGATTCGGTGACATCCCCGTGGCAGAGGGTTTCGACGAGTTTGCGGCCTGTGTGCGGAAACTTCTTTCCGACAGCGGGTGCCATTGCGTCAATTACTTTGCCGTGAGGACGGGCGGATGCCTTCGTCTGATAATGTGCATAGCCGATGACGGCAGGTCGGAAATAGCTGTGCTCAGCAATGAATTGAGTGGTGATGTCCTTCCCTCGGCAGGGATTGTGTCGGTAGAGCGTTTTGAACGTGAGATTGCGGAGAATTTCGGACTCTCCCTGCGCGATCACAGATGGCCGAAGCCGCTCCGCACGGCACCGGATGATTATCCTTTCTACCGTAGCGACAATGAGGAGCATCACGAGGTGGGTGTCGGCCCGATACACGCCGGAGTAATAGAGCCCGGGCATTTCCGCTTTACCTGCGAGGGTGAGAAGATTCTTAACCTTGAGATAATGCTCGGCTATCAGCACAGGGGTGTTGAGCCTCTTATGGTGGCGCTGCCCGAACTGGAGCAGAAGGCCATTCTTGCCGAGAACATCGCAGGTGACACGGCGGCAGGGCATAGCGTGGCGTTCGCCTCGGTAATTGAGGCATTGTCGGGTTTCAGCGCCAGCCGCGCCATACAGTACTCCCGTACACTTGCGCTGGAATTGGAGAGGATAGCCATACATACCGGTGATCTGAGCGCCATTTGCGGTGATGTGGCATACCAGTTAGGCAATGCCGTGTATGGCCGTCTGCGTACGCCAATCATCAACTTTATGCAGAAATGGTGCGGTAACAGGCTGGGGAAGACATCAGTGCGGCCTTTTGAGGCTCCGTACCCTTTGACAAAAGAGCTGGCTGACGATTTGTTGAGCGTTCTGGCCGCATTCGAGAGGGATTTTGACCAGATAAGCCGTCAGGTGCGTCATTTCCCGTCAGTCCTGTCGCGCCTTGAGAGAACTGGTACTGTAAAATATGAGGATGCGCTGGAAACAGGAGCCGTAGGTATGGCTGCCCGCGCCTCAGCACTCTGCAGGGATGTGCGCAAGAGTCATCCATATCTGCTTTATGACGGAAGCATTGACACCGTAATAAAGCATCACGGTGATGTCTATTCAAGAACGCAGATAAGAATGGAGGAGGTTTTCTGCTCCATTGCCATTGTGAGGAGACTGATAGAGTCCTGGCCGTTCGATGAGACTTCAGCCGATGCAGGGCCAGGAAGTGTGAGTGGACTGGCTGCCGGTTCCTTTGTGGTGAGTCTTGTGGAAGGCTGGCGCGGAGAGATATGCCATGCGGCCGTAACCGATGAGGAGGGGCAACTGTCTGTGTACAAGGTAAAGGATCCTTCGTTCCACAACTGGAGAATGCTTGAGCTGGCCGTGCGCGACAACGAGATATCGGATTTTCCCATCTGCAACAAGAGTTTCAACCTCTCTTATTGCGGACATGACCTTTAGAATAATGCGATTGTCATGAAACATGTAAGTTTGATTTCAGTCCTGAAAAGACAGGGCAGACAGTATATACCGGACCCACGCACTGCAGAGGTGCCGGGAATATTCCGTGGGAGACCTGTCATTACAGATGCGGCCGTGGATAATGCCGCCGTTGCGGGATGCTGCCCTATGCGGGCTATCTCCTGCGAGGGCGGTCTCTCCATAGACCTTGGCAAGTGCGCGTTCTGCGGGAAATGCGCGAGACTGTTTCCTGCCAAGATCTCATTTACTAAAGACTGTCATCTGGCCACTACCGTGCGCGAGAACCTTATAGTCAAGGAGGGCGTGAGCGCTCCGATAGAGTTCGGCCCGGCACCTGAATTTGCCGGAATGTTCAAAAGGTCGCTGAAGCTCCGTCAGGTTAGCTGCGGCGGTGACAATTCGTGCGAGTGGGAGCTTGGCGCTACAGGCAATGTGAATTTCGATATGGGACGTTACGGTATGGAGTTCGTGGCCTCACCGCGTCATGCCGACGGACTGGTAGTGACGGGCCCTGTTACGGCCAATATGGCTCGTGCCCTGCAGATATGCTACGATGCCGTACCAGACCCGAGACTCCTTATACTCTGCGGCACTGACGCCATCAGTGGCGGTCTGTTCGCCAATGCCGCAGGTAGTAACGACTGCCTGGACAGGACATTCCTTGACACGCACAAGGTTGACCTGTACATCCCCGGCAATCCTGCCCATCCGCTTACAATAATAAACGGACTGCTCTCGCTTACCGGCAGGTGATTCTGTCTGGCGCAGTGTGATTATTTTGCAGGCTCCCACTTGCAGCGGACAGGTGAGACTATCGCGCCGTCTTTCTTGAGCTCTGCAAAAGCCTTGTCCACTTCTTTCCTGTCAATTCCGGAAGTTGTGGCTACCTCACCGGCAGAAACAGGTTTCCCTGCTTCTGCCATTGTCTTCAAGACTATTTCTTTTGTATTCATAGCCGGTGTCTATTACTTGAAATACCGGTTGTAGAGACCCTGGAAGCCAGCACCGTGACGTGCCTCGTCCTTGGCCATCTCGTGAACACTGTCATGGATGGCATCAAGATTGAGCTGTTTGGCAACTCTGGCGATGTCCATTTTGCCTGCGCAAGCACCCTCTTCAGCCATCATTCTCTTCTGGACGTTGGTCTTTGTGTCCCAGACCACCTCGCCGAGCATCTCTGCAAAACGTGCTGCGTGATCAGCCTCCTCATATGCATAGCGCTTGAAAGCCTCTGCTATCTCCGGGTAACCCTCGCGGTCTGCCTGACGGCTCATGGCGATGTACATGCCTACTTCCGTGCACTCTCCAAGGAAGTGGTCCTTAAGGCCCTGACGTACGAAATCTCCGTCAGTTCCGGCCGGAATAGCGCCAGCGATGCCAAGCTCATGCTCTGTTACAAACTGAAGCCCCTTTTCTTCCTCTACTAACTTGAACTTACTTCCAGGCACCTTGCACATTGGGCACTTCTCTGGTGCTGTGTCACCCTCGTGAACATATCCGCATACCGGGCAAATCCATTTAGCCATAATTCTATTTTTTTAAATGTTAATATTGTTGTTGATTACTGTTGCAAAGGTAATGGCATTTGGCTGAACAGAACTATAAACATCGGTATCTTGAAGGTGAATTTCGGCATACTGTATGATTTTTTCCGTTAAAATGCCGAAATATACCATCAATGGCTTATCTTTGTATCTGTCAGCAATAAGTTCCCAGACTATGGAGACGCAAGACATCAAGAATATATATAAGGCGGTATGTGAGACGCCGAGCGGCACCGGTTTCTATATAGACCATATGCCGGACTTCCTTTATAAGGGAGACATTGACGATGGGGTACCGCACGTCCATACTTTTTACGAGATTCTTTGGTTTCAGGAAGGTACGGGATTGCATTATGTTGATTTCCAGGAATACCCCATACATCCTGGAACCATCTTTTTCCTCACTCCCGGCCAGGTGCATCACTTTGACGGCAGTGATGCCTACAAGGGGCTGGCCATCAAGCTCTGCACTGATTTCATGCAGAGCAGTGGTGACGACAGCGACCTCTTCGTCAAGTACGACTTATTCCATACCTTTGACACCACCCCGTACTATGTCATAGACAATGACACGGCTGCGCAACTTAAGGCATTGGTGGACAGTATGGAGGAGGAGCTGAGGACCGGCAGTGGCATAGGACACACCGATATGCTGCGCTCATTACTGAAGATATTCCTGATAAAGGTTCACCGCTACGGACACAAGGTGGGTGAACTCCAGCTGGATGGACTGAAGCCCGCGCATAGGTTGTTCGTTCAGTTCCGGAGAATGCTTGAAAAGGACTATGCTACAAAGCACACGGTGCAGGAGTACGCTGACGGATTGAATGTAGCTGTGCGCACGCTGAACAAGTGTGTCAACGAATGCTCGGGACGCTCACCTCTGGGCTTCATAACAGAAAGGATCATGCTTGAGGCCAAACGTCAGGTCAGGTATAGTAATCTGATGATAAAGGAGATTGCGTATAACCTGGGTTATGAGGATTCCTCATATTTCGTGAAGTTGTTCAAACGGCAGACAGGAATGTTGCCTTCGGAATTCCGTGAGATGGATGAGTTCTCGCAATGCCTGTCAGACGTTGGATGCAATATGCAATAATCAATTAATCAAATGAAAGTAGGTGATAGAATTCCGGAAGTGCTGGGAAAGGACCAGTTCGGAAATGAAATTAAAAGCAGCGATTATCGCGGAAAGAATATAGTTCTTTACAGTTATCCAAAAGCGAATACAAGTGGGTGTACTGCTGAGGCCTGCTCACTTCAGGCGCATAAAGCGGAGCTTGAGACTGCGGGGTATGCCATAATAGGTGTTTCCAAGGACAAGCAGGATGTCCAGGCAAAGTTTGCCGACAAGTTCGGTCTGGATTTTCCGCTTATTGCCGACACATCTACCGAGCTTCTGCAGACGCTTGGCTGCTGGGGCGAGAAGGTTGCTTGCGGCCATAAGACGGTGGGGACACTACGTACCACATATCTTGTAAACGGAGAGGGTGTAATAGAGAAGATATTTGCTCCAAAAGAAATCAAGACAAAGAACCACGCCGAGCAGATTCTTGACTATCTGAGGAAATCCTCAATTCTGATGTGAATGTCTGACCTGTGAGATTATTCTTTCGTATTCATGTAATCATGAGAAAACGTACTGTAATAATTGCTTTTGCCTCTGTCATTGCGTTGACGCTTACCGCTGCGGTGCTGGTTATGCATAGACGCACCAAGGTGGCGATGATTGTAAACGATGAACTTGCGTGGGACCTTCGGGATGCTTCACCTCAGAAGAAGGTCATAATCTCCGAAGGAGGTATGGTGGCACGATATCTGACTGAAGACGAGGATAACTACATAGGGGAAATTCAGGATTCGGTGTGGATTCCGAAGAGTCACGCAATGGTGGAGACATGGTACGCCAGCGACGGAAGGGGAATAGTCTTTCTGAAAGAGTCCGGAGTGGTCCCTTCATACGCAGAACCTGACAGCATGTCCGGGATTGCAGGAAATCTCATTTATGAGAAAAGCGGTTGTCCTGGTGTCTACGATTGTCTGGAGTACAAGGACGGATGGTTCAAGATCCGTATATCCGGGATAGAAGGTTATGTCAATGAGGAAAACGTCCTATGGGACGCCATAGACTCTTTCTGAGACAATTATATTTGATATGAATATGAAATCAATCTGACCAAAAACGTAGGTTTATTTATGACACTGAAGGATTATCTTAACACATATGACCGTTTTGCCGCCGACAACGGCATGCGTCTGACGCAGGTCACAACTGAATTCTCAATTGCTGAGATGACCGTAGATGAGCATCACTTGAATGGTGCCGGTATATGTCAGGGTGGGGCACTCTTCACTTTTGCCGATTTGGCCATAGCTGCGGCTATGAACGCCAGCGGGAACGTGACGGTAGGTCTCGAGAATGTGATGGCTTTCCATCATCCTGCCCGCAAGGGCGACCATCTGACAGCCCGGGCTTTCGTTACCAGCGACCATCGAAAGATTCCGTTCTGCCGTGTTGAAATAATGAATGAACAAGGTGAGCTCATCGCATCCGGCACATCGCTCGGCTACAGGAAGACCGATGCGATGGAGTTTGATTCGCTGATGTAGGCAAGCTTACGAATGCCGTGATAGACAATAGACATCAATATGAGGCCAAATGTACTTATTGTATATAGTACATAGTATATAGAGTGAATAAAATGAGTACAGATAATCTTTTTTTTAACCTTACAGGCATTCAGCTACAAGACCATAGCGGAGTCTTGCAACCCACCTGAAAACAAAGTAACGGACAAATCGGTTCAAGGTTCCGGACAACTATTGCGGGTACTCTACGCTCTATTCAAGAACCGCATCGGCCAATGCTTCCAATGACGGAACGTCTGTTTCTTTCATTGTGGATCTTATTGTAACCATAGGTTCTACTATGTTTACGTTCTTGAGAGGTTCTAAAAGAGCACGCATCGCCTTCCCTGCTGAAGGGGCCCAGGTTCCGTTCTCGACAATGCCCACCGTCCTGTTCTGATATCCCTTGAGGCCAAGTTTCCATAGAAAATAGTGCATAGGCGGGAAAACATTGCCGTCATAACTCGAAGCGCATACTATGAGGCGGTTCATCCGAAAGGCGTCCTCTATGATTTCTGCCATATCCTCACGGCACAAGTCTGCCACCACAACTCTGCCTGCGCCCTTTTCCTTGAGCATTTCCCCAAGTCGTTGAGCGACTTTTGCAGTATTGCCGTGAATGGATGCGTGTGCAACTAAAACACCCTCTGTCTCAACTGAGTAACTGCTCCATATGGAGTATAGTCGGAGAGCCTGGGCAAGCGCATCACCTTCCAGAACAGGTCCGTGAAGAGGGCAAATTGTCCGAATGTCCAGACTAGCCGCCTTCTTTAATACCATGCTGACAGAAAGGCCGTATTTGCCACATATGTTGAAATAATAGCGGCGCGCCTCGCAAGCCCAATCATCGGCATCGGCGCCCATCACGCCGAACTTGCCGAATCCGTCCGCAGAGAAAAGTGTTTTATCCTCAGGGCACCAGGTCATAATCACTTCCGGCCAATGAACCATCGGTGCGGCAATGAACTGAAGCGTGCGGGAGCCAAGATTGAGTGTGTCGCCATCCTTCACCACCAGCGTCCGGTCAATTTCCAGACTTTCGTTGAATTGGTTCAGGAACTTCAATGCTTTGTCGGAGGCAACGACAGTCGCTTTCGGATATGCTTTTATGAATGCGGATACGGAACCGGAATGGTCAGGCTCCATATGCTGAATTATAAGATAATCAGGAGTGCGGCTTCCCATGGCAAGTCTCATATTCTTCATCCACTCTTCAGCCTTTCGGGAATCAACACCATCCATCACAGCCACTTTGTCGTCAAGGATAATATAGCTGTTGTAGCACATCCCTTCCGGAGTTACATACTGACTTTCAAAAAGTTTCATTTCAGAGTCGTCACACCCTATATATTTTATGCTGTCATTCATAATTCTTGATTTTCAATTACCGGAACAAATTTATATTAAATTTCCAATATCCATTTCCACCGAAACTGAATGGGTTGAAACGGCCGTTGCTACCGACGTATGCGGCGAAGAACGGTTGATGCGCAAGGCCATGGATTACCAGTCCAGTCTGGCTTTTGCCCGTTCAGCCATATGACGGCTTTTGTCCACCCCCGTCTTTCTCCTCAGTGCTTATGTGAGGCACTTTGCTGAATAAGGTAAATGAAAAGGTGCTAAATTTGCAAAATAAGGCAATGCTCCTTGGTAGGTAAACCGCAGGCAATTGCACATCCGCAAGGATGGCCAGCCTGTATCGGTAAAACAGGTGTGGCATGCTGTGAAGACTCACAATGAGACCTTCTGCCTCGCAGAAGGCAGGATAATGCTTTTGATATGAACTGGAAAGTTGAGAAAGGTACAGAGGCCGATGCCGGAACAATAGCCGGGTTCCAGATTGACATGGCCCTTGAATCAGAAGGTACAATCCTGGACAGGAATAAAATCCTTCAAGGTGTCAGAGCCGGACTGTCGGACCCTGCAAAAGGGACGTATTACATTGTCCGTACTGAAGGTGGTGATACCGCTGGAAGCCTGCTTGTGACAAAGGAATGGAGCGACTGGAACAACTGCTGGTACTGGTGGATTCAAAGTGTGTTCATCAAGCCGGAATACCGCAGGCAGGGAGCCTTCACGTATCTGTATGAGACAGTGCGGGCATTCGCAAAGCAGGAAGGATCCACTTGCCTCAGGCTCTATGTGGACCGCATTAACCGCAAGGCGCAGGAATGTTATAAGAAACAAGGTATGGACGAGTGCCATTACCTTATGTACGAGGAAACGTTACAAGAAAGAGAATAATCAACTACGTATGCGCTGAAACATAATACGTGACAATGGTTATTTCCCGATTCACTCCGATAGCTGTACTGAGAATCAATGCGTTAGCGTTTTAATCGGTACATGGCAATTCCCGCAAGGAAATATCAAATGCACTCATTTTCAACCACTTGAGTATCAATGAGATACAAAATCGTTTGTACCGCGCTATTTTGCGCCCTCGAGACATTGCCTGTTCAGCATTAGTATCGAGGACGGAAAACCTGAGATTTTATGCAAAGTTAAGGAATGGAATCTAAACTCCAAACAATACTTGCAGCCTTGTTGCTGGTCAACATCGTTACTTTCGCTACATATGCATTTGGGAACGCCATCTGCTCCGAGTGTGGAACTAATGTACGTCGCTAGGCTGTATAATATTGCTTTACTGTGCAAAGATTAACACATTGATAGATCTCAATAAGGAATAGTACTAGCCTGCTTAAATATCAGCGAAAAGCATTGATTTTTCATCATTTTCGCTGAGATTCAAAATAAATATTTATCTTTGTCCTAGAAATATCAATTGTGTTATGGCATATTCGACAATCATTGGCAGAGATGCAGAAATCGGGACATTGGACCGCATATACAAGTCTCATAAGTCAGAGTTCATCGCAATCTACGGGAGGAGACGCGTGGGGAAATCATATCTCGTAAATGAGTACTTCAAGAACAAGATTCTTTTCTCTGCAGTGGGGACATACGTGAAAGATGGCGATAAAGAGTATGAGCCATATCGCAAGCTTCAGCTTTCTCATTTCTATGATGCCCTTTTAATCGCCGGACTCGACCCCAAGAATCAGGCCCCAACCAACTGGAGGGAGGCTTTTCTTTTGCTAAGGCTGCTTCTGGCGAAGAAAAGAAACAAGAGGAAGGTCATCTTCATCGATGAACTGCCATGGCTTGCCGGTCCCCAGTCCGAGGAAATGATATCAGAATTAGGATATTTCTGGAACTCATGGGCCGACAGTCAGAGAAACATCGTCCTTGTTGTATGTGGATCGGCCACAAGTTGGATGCTCGACAATGTAATCCGGGACTATGGCGGATTGCACGGCCGTCTGACAGAGAAAATCAAGCTTCTGCCTTTCACTCTCGCTGAGTGTGCGCAGTTCTATAAGAGGGAAGGGTTCCACATGTCGCAATATGAAATTGCATTAGGATATATGGCGTTCGGAGGAATCCCATTCTATATGAGCAAGCTTCGCAATGACCTAAGCCTGACCGATAATATGGACAGGCTGTTCTTTGCCAATGAAAACATCCATGAAGAGTTCAAAGATGTATATGCCGGCTTGTATTCCAGCAAGGAAAAATATGTTGAGATAGTAAAGGCTCTGGGGACAAAGTTCTATGGCATGACTCAGTCAGAAATCCTTGAAGCCACAAAAATGGACAGCGGCGGCACCTTCTCCAAACTCCTTGACAACCTTCATGAATCCGGTGTGATCCGCAAGTATCCAAGATACGGGAAAGCCCGTGTGGAGACGGTCTATCAACTTACGGATTTCTTCTCCCTCTTCTATTTGAGATTCATTGACGGTGTACAATGCAAGAGCGGGATGTGGCACACAATCAACCGTACGGGGAAATTCTACTCCTGGGCAGGGGAGACGTTCGAGTTGTTATGCGTTGCTCATCTCCCACAAATACAGGACGCACTTCGCGTCTACACGATTGACAACAGTTATTGCTGGAGCGGGAAAACAGTAGACGGGACAGGGGCTCAAATAGATTTGATCCTGGAGTGTGATGCTGCGCGGACGGACTATCTTTGTGAGATGAAGTTCTCGGAAAGCGCATATTCCATAACGTCGGATTACAACATGAATCTCAGGAATAAACTTGATGCATACTCGACCAGCAGACAGCATAACAAGACTCATTCAATACAGGTCGCAATAATAGCATCCTTCGGACTTGCAAAAGGATCATTCAGCGACGTCGTCAATCATTCTGTCTCCCTTGACGACCTGTTCAAATAAGAAGCAGCTATACTTGTCCTTTGAATCCACCCGTCCAGGAACGCCATCTGCTCCGGAGTGTGGAACCAGTGTTCGCCGCCGGGCATCACCTCGAGCGTGGCGCCGGTGCGGCGCGCGAAATCGGAAATCGTCGCCAGTGAAGTGAGATTGTCATTCTCCCCGTAGAGGATGTGCGTCGGCACGCGCCAGTCGATGGGGTGCTGCTGCACGTAGCGCAGATGCTCCTCGTCCAGCGTCACGCCCTCGATGCGCTCCAGATC
>CALDKD010000089.1 GCA_937898885.1 uncultured Bacteroidales bacterium
GTCCGGCGTTGCAAATGCGTTGCATCTGGCTAATGGCAATACGTATGCCTGTTGGAAACTGAAAACAAATCACTTCTGATATTTTTAGGGCCGTATAAGAAATCTGTTTCAATCTCTGTATTCCAGAATATCACCAGGCTGGCAGTCCAATGCCTTGCAAATGGCATTCAAGGTACTGAAGCGTATGGCTTTTGCCTTGCCTGTCTTTAGAATGGACAGGTTTGCCTGCGTGATTCCGACCTTTTCAGCCAGCTGGCCCGAAGACATCTTGCGCCTGGCCAGCATTACATCAACATTTACAATAATACTCATAGAAGACTAATATCAGATTGTCAAGTCGTGTTCATCCTTAATATCCTTGCCCATGAGGATAATCTGTGATATGATCATGAGTGCAAGGCCTGTCAGAATATACATCTGGTTCGTATCGTTCGTGAAAACGACTTCATACTCTGCCAGTTCAATATTTCTGATCAGATACTGTGTAAAGATATACGAAACGGAGAATTGAATCAGATAAAGAGAGGACAGCAATATGCCTGTCTTCTCAAGATACTTTGACACTCGTGTAACAAATACATTTCCCCTGAGTATGCTGCGGGCTGTTTTCAAAGCCAGAATCAGTATCCAGAGTATCAAAATGACAATGACTGAATATGATATTATCATACAAATGTCATATACATCGGTCAACTGTCCTTCAGGAACATCAATGAAGACCTGCCGCATTTTTAATCTATAAACCTGCTCTCCGACTTTTGATATCAGATTTCTACCGTCTCTAACCGGTTTAGGTTCTACATAGATTTGATAAGTCTTATATGAAGATACCTGATGTAAACCGTATCCGCCTTCATGAAATGTGGTGTCACTGACTGAATAGAATGAGGCTGGAACATCCCCGAACTCCAATTCCGATTCTGAACCGGTTATGAAACTGTTTCGAAAATTAAATTTGAAGACACTCAGGACCAGGGCTATAACAAACAATGTGCAATAGCTTTTCAACTTCCGTTTATTCATAAGCAAAAATAAATTATTGATATTCGATAAATAATTACGACGCAAAGATAAATGATTAATTTCAATCACCAAAGAATTTTCTCTAGAATTTATCGAAAAACAATAACTGAACTAATTCAGGATGAAAGATTGAAGAAGCAGTTTATGCAACAAGTGGAGCATGTAACAATAGGTTGTTAACATATACGTTCTGATATGGTTAGGTAAGCTGATAATGAATCTGTTTCTGTTGCAATCATTGGAAAATTGCAGGGTTTCGCCAAATCGTCAAATCGCCAACTGATATTTCACATCGCCTTTGCGGCGATTTATTGCGGGTGGAATGTTCATGGGATGTCTGCATGGACCTCCGCAATGAATCGGCGGAAAGACGAAACCTTTTTATCAGAGGCTTTGGGTCAGAGACTGAGCTTCAGGTAGAGTTTTACTGCTGTTATTATCAGGGTGAGGGCTCCGATGAACATCAGCAGCTTTTGCCAGGACTTCAGAATGTTGGTGGTGACGGTGACAGTGTTTGTTTCTGTGCGGGTGGTTTCGGTCGTGCGGTAGCGGTCCTTGTAGGTGAGATAGATGGACATGGAGTCGATGTCGGCTGTGGCGGTGAGGACGTTTGCCTGGAGCCGGATGTCCTGATGGAGCCGGGCGGCTGATTTGAGCTGCATGATTTCGCTGAGATAGGCCTGGCCGGTGGAGTCGCATTCTATCAGGGCCTGTATCATGGAGGTGTCCGACCGGACGGTGATGATGGTGTCGCCTGGTTTCACTCCGGAGGTGTGGCCGTAGCCGATGGTCCAGATGCCGGAGGGACAGCGGTAGGCGGTGAGACGGAGGCCTTCGAACTGGCGGATAAGGAGGAGGGCGTATGGTGAAGTTGTCATAATGTAATTGTCTAATTGTTGTGTCTTACACAAAGATAATCAATTGTTTACATATTGGCAACAGGTTCCTTCGCTTATATTGTTAATCAGATTTGAACAAGAAAGCGTCTGATATTTCTATAAGTGTGATATACTATGGTGTCAGATTGCATCGGTGATGTGAACCCAGAGGAAGTGAATGCACTATAATGCAATCACGTTTCGTGTCATTTCAAAATTTAGGTGGGGCAAATGTGGGGCAAATGTTAAAAATAAAATTGCCTATGCATTGATTTTCAATAACATAGGCAATTTCCTTGGTGATTCCGTTGGGATTCAAACCCAAAACCTTCTGATCCGTAGTCAGATGCTCTATTCAGTTGAGCTACGGAACCATCCCGTATTGATGTCTCACATCAAATTTGACGTTGCAAAGGTACTCAATAATTTTATTATATCAACCTAAACAGCCTTTTTTTTGATAAAAAAAGCGAATTACTCCATAAAGCGCTCACCTGGCATCAGATAACCTATGGTTATACCGAATGAAGGAGCCTCCGCGCCGTGGGTATTGCCGCTCACGTTAATAAATGCGTTGGCCGATATGCGCCCATAATGCGCCACCAAGGATATCTCGCCAAGATATGAGAAGTCTGAAAGAAAATCTCCGCGATATGCCTTTCCACTCTCATTGCAATATATTGGGAAGAACGGCAGGAAACCATAGAACTCTCCACGTACATGCATAAAACGGTTTATGTGTATTATAGGCTTGAATCCATACGATACGTACTGGCTGGCTCTAAATATCTTATTGTGAATAAATACACTATTGACAGTAGGCTCAAACTTGCCGGCTCGCATCATAGTGGCATTGTAATTGTTTGAGAATCCTCTGGTTGAGTAATAAAATCTGACGTAGTTCCCTATGGTGAACCTGTCGCTTACACGAGAGTATGTATCTGTCTCAAATATCATCTGAAGCCAGGATTGTGCCGACAACGAGACACCGTTGTCCTCTCCTCTTGGTAAAAACCGTTCCTGCGACGTGTACAGGCCTCCTACAATATATGTCTTGTGTCCTGATGTCGGATACTGTGGAGCATCGTGAGTGTTTGCAATAAATTTGATGGTCGCGCCCAAGGTTTTGTACCTGTCGATGTCATACTTGAAATCAGAGAGGGTCTGGGCTTGGGAGAAATAATCGTTCTGTAACGCTGCTCCTACAGAAAACTCTGCTTTACTGTCATTCAGGAATGGTAGGGCAGCCTTCAACTTTACAAAAAACTCATTGTTCTTGTTGAATGCAGGGTTCTCTGAGTTGGTGAATATGTATTTCTGATTGTAGTAGTTAAAGTTATAATATGCCACTTTCAGAGACAATGCCTTAGCCAATCGTTTAGCCATATCAAGACGGACTGTAAGCTGCGCATCATTGTATGAGCGGCCTACCTGACCCTCCAGAAGGCAGTCCAGAGAATAATTACTGATTCTCTTATACGATATCCCCGCATATAGCTGGCTTGTTGACGAGGTGGAGAGACCTCCGCCAATATGAAGCATTGGCTTATCATCCAAATCAATGTCAAGGGTGAGCGTAAAAGTGGAATCAATCGGGTTGAAAGAAGTGCTTGGGATAATTTCCTTAATACCATTGTCTGACAATAGTCTGAAATATCCTTTTCTCAACCCTTCATAATCAAACATCTGCCCATCACCATTGTCTTGACGGAACTCGCGCTCAAAGAACTCAGCCTGCACATCCGAGACACCTTTTATTCGTATCTCATTGAACTTTAATTCTGGAACTCTGGACTTGAAATCATCACGGCTATTATTGACAATACTGGATGAACGCCTTGTTGGAACACATTTTTTAATGGAGTCCATCATCTCGACGGCATAGTAATAACCGCGGCTTGATATCTCTTCGGCACGCTGAAACTCAAGAAGCCTCACATCCTGCAGATTCATCTCCAAGGATATGCCTTTCCCGTCGGGAATTGTGTAGTTGGAATTGTCCTCTTGAATAATCATTGAGCGTAACTGCCCATACAAATCATCTTCCTCGGGTATTGGATCCAAGCCCGACGCGACACTGCCAATCAAGAAGTCAGGATTGAATTCCTCCAGCATGACATCGTACGGATAGTTATCATAAATACCTCCATCATAAACCGTTATGCCATCTATCTTAATCGGTTTAAATACGAATGGGAAGGACATTGAGGCTCTGACGGCATTGCCCAGATCACCATCTGACATAACGACATTACGCTTGTTATAGACATCGGCCCCAACGCATCTGAAAGGTACCATCAGTTTATTGAAATCACCATCGCATACGGCATTCGCACCGGCAAAGACATCAACAAAGCCAAGGTTCATCTGCCTTGGATTTACTATGCTTGTTGACTGCGGCCTTGCCGTGAATAGAGAGTCACCGAAACTGAAACGAAGTGATGCCAGCGAAGGGGTAGGGTCATCGTGTCTGAAAAAGAAACGATATGTATGGTCCTGTTCTCCGCCATACCATTTACGGAACTCGTCAGACAATATCAGCGCAGTCATTTCGTCCGGAGTGTACCCCATTGCATATAGGGAACCAATGATTGCTCCCATGGAAGTTCCTACAACATAGTCAATTGGTATGTCATTCTCTTCCAAAGCTCTGATTACTCCAATATGCGCCATACCTTTTGCTCCTCCTCCACTGAGGACGAGTCCAACCTTCTGACCGTTCACAGGAATGAGGGTACAGAACGTTGCTATCAAGAATAATGCTATATGTCTCACACAGTAGTTCACAGTTCAAATATAATAAAAATCGGCAACCAAACCAATTGGCTGCCGATTATACAAATTAAAAAACTGAATTTCACCTTAAATAAGGTCAATGCTACGTTTAATGAAGGCATCCAATGCTTTTCCCTTCAACATTCCAGCCTGAAGCAGGGCCAGGTCAACGAGCTCGCTTACTATCTTACATTTATTGGCATAATCCGCATAAATGTCTGAGATTTGTCTCTCCTTGTCGGAAATTGCCTGTTCCTTATCTGAAAGTTCAGTCTTGTCATTCTCTGGAATCTGATCTTCTTTCTTACCCTCCTTAGACTTTTTCAGCTCAGCGACCCTTGCGCGCAGCGTTGAGAGTTCAGAATCAATAGGTGCGACATCATCAGAACAAGACTTTGAGGCATCCTCAGCCACTCTCTTGACGAGTGGGTGGTCTGTATTGACAATCACAGAATACATACTTGGCATATCGCCGTAGAAGCTCATACCAGCCTGAATGTCTGCCATTTCCTTCATTCTGCGCATATACTCGCTCTGTGTTATGAGAATCGGCATGGAATTCTCACCGAGCGCCTTTGCGTCAACGTGGAACTCTGTCTTATCAAGCTGAGGCATAAGGCTCTTGAATATTGATGAGAGCATTTTCCCACTTCCGGAATCAACGCTATTGTCTTTTTTATCCTCTTTTACTATGAGATTGTCTATGCTGTCACTGTCAACACGCATAAACCGGCAGCTTCCGAATTTCTGCTCCAGCATTCCTATCACCGCAATGTCAAGCTGACTGTCCATAAGCAGTACGCTGTAACCCTTAGAGTTGGCAGCATTAATGAAACCATACTGCGCATCCTTGTCGTTGGCATACAGGTATATGAGTTGCTTATCCTTATCGGTCTGATTATCTGTAATAAGTGTCTTATATTCCTCATATGTGAAATACTTACCCTCAGTATCCTTGAACAGAGTAATCTTGGACACTTTGTCATACAGCTCTTCCTCGGTGAGCAGTCCGTAATTAATGAAAATCTTCAAATCGTCCCACTTCTCCTCAAACTCCTTGCGGTCCTTCTTGAAGATTGAGTTCAGGCGGTCAGCTACCTTCTTCAGGATATATCCGGATATCTTCTTCACGTTGGCATCACTCTGCAAATATGAGCGTGACACGTTCAGTGGAATGTCCGGTGAGTCAATTACGCCATGGAGCAGCGTGAGAAAATCAGGTACTATACCCTCAACTGAATCAGTAACATAAACCTGATTGCAGAAAAGCTGGATTTTGTTTTTCTGAAGCTCAATGTTGCTCTTGATATGCGGGAAGTAGAGAATTCCTGTCAAGTGGAACGGGAAATCCACATTCAGATGAATCCAGAACAGAGGATCGTCAGACATAGGGTAGAGATCGTGATAGAACTTGCGGTACTCATCATCGGTCACATCATTAGGTGTCTTGGTCCAGAGTGGTTCCGTGCTGTTGATGATGTTATCCTCGTCTGTCTCAACATTCTTGCCATCTTTCCACTCTTTCTTCTTTCCGAATGCTATTGGAACGGGCAGGAACTTGCAGTATTTCTTAAGCAGCCGCTCAATCTCATTCTCTTGAAGGTACTCCTTGCAGTCATCATCAATATACATAATGATGTCAGTGCCACGGTCTTCCTTCTTGCACTCCTCCATTGTGAATTCCGGCGAGCCGTCACAACTCCATTTCACAGCCTTGGAGCCCTCCTGATATGATTTTGTGATAATCTCAACCTTTTTGGACACCATGAATGATGAGTAGAAGCCCAATCCAAAATGACCGATAATCGCGTTTGCATCGTCCTTGTACTTCTCAAGGAACTCATTAGCGCCGGAAAAGGCAATCTGATTGATATATTTGTCAATCTCATCGGCTGTCATACCGATACCGCGGTCACTCACCGTGATGCTCCTCTTATCCAGACTTACCCTTACGGTCAAGTCGCCAAGCTCTCCGTTAAAAAGTCCTTTTGACGAAAGAGTCTTTAGTTTCTGTGTGGCATCGATGGCATTCGAGACCATCTCACGAAGAAATATCTCGTGGTCACTGTACAAGAACTTCTTTATTACCGGGAATATGTTCTCGGTAGTCACTCCGATAGTACCGTTTTGTTTGCTCATATAATTATGTATTTTGATATTCCACCTTATTAATAACAATACAAATGCCAGACTTTACAGTCTGACAATTTGTCAAGCATCTTGCCTGATGCTATTATTCCGCAGTAACGGGATTGATAAGCACTGACAAAGAGTCACCTTCTTCGGAATAGTCAATGACGATGCTGTCCCCGGGAACACACTCTCCATCAATGATTTTCTGCGATACACTATCCTCTACAAGGCTTTGAATTGCCCGCTTAAGCGGCCTTGCCCCATATTCAGTATCAAATCCTTTCCCCGCAATGAACTCACGTGCCGCATCTGTCAGACTCATACTGTAGTCCAGCTGCGACATCCTGGTTATTAATTGAGAAAGCTCAAGTGATACAATTTTCTCAGCGGCAGCCTTGTCCAACTGGTTGAATGTTACAATCTCGTCTATTCGGTTGATGAACTCAGGCGCAAACGACTTATTCAGAGACTTACGTATAAGTTCCTGTGCTGTAGAGTCTTTTGTACAGGTGCCCGCACTGAACCCTATGCCATTCCCAAACTCCCAGACTTGTCTTGAGCCGATGTTCGAGGTCATAATCAGTACGGTATTCCTGAAATCTACCGTACGCCCGTTACTATCGGTCAGACGTCCCTCGTCCATTACCTGAAGAAGCATATTGAACACATCAGAATGTGCCTTTTCAATCTCGTCAAGCAGAATAATAGAGTAGGGTCTGCGCCTTACTTTCTCAGTAAGCTCGCCACCCTCATCATATCCTACATATCCGGGAGGAGCTCCTACAAGACGTGATACTGTGAATTTTTCCATAAACTCACTCATATCTACCCTGATGAGCGCATCGGCACTTCCGAACATCTGTATGGCCAGTTCTTTAGCCAACAAGGTCTTACCAACGCCGGTAGGACCAAGGAACAGGAATGTGCCAATTGGTTTATCCGGGCTTTTCAGGCCAACTCGTCCGCGTTGTATGGCTTTAACAAGTATGTCTATTGCAGAATCCTGGGCAATCACCTTTGACTTAAGTACTGAGGACAGACCCTTCAGGCGTGTTCCCTCCTCTGTAGCAATCTTCTGTACCGGAACACCGCTTATCATTGAGACTACCTGTGCAATCTGCTCCGGTCCTACAAGCTCACGGCGGCTGCGTTCCTGCTCTTCCCAGTCTCTGCGCATCTGATCAAGTTCCGCCATCAACAGCTTCTCCTTGTCGCGGAATCCGGCCGCAGCCTCAAAATCCTGACAACCAGCGGCCTCGTTTTTACTTACGCGAATAGAATCTATCTCCTGTTCCTTTTCCTCAATGTTTTTTGGAACCGACATATTGAATAGGTGAGTACGTGAGCCTGCCTCATCCATCACATCTATTGCCTTGTCAGGAAAATTCCTATCCGTAATGTATCGGTCCGAATACTTGACGCAAGCCCGGACGGCATCTTCAGTATATGTTACATTATGATGCTCCTCATAACGGTCCTTTATCATACGGAGAATCTGGAGGGTCTCGTCAGGAGTTGTAGGCTCAACTATTATCTTCTGGAAACGTCGTTCCAGGGCACCGTCCTTCTCTATGGTTTTACGATACTCATCTGTTGTGGTGGAGCCTATGCACTGCAACTCGCCACGTGCCAAGGCCGGTTTCAGCATATTCGCCGCATCCATTGAGCCTGGAGCAGAACCAGCGCCTACAATTGTATGTATCTCATCAATGTACAGTATTATGTCTTGATTTGCCTTCAACTCAGAGATAATGGAACGCAATCGCTCCTCAAACTGACCACGATATTTAGTACCGGCCACAACTGATGACATATCAAGTGATAGCACTCGTTTTCCGAATAGAATTCTAGGAACTTGTTTTTTGATGATGCGCTCAGCCAGCCCCTCTACTATAGCGGTTTTTCCAACACCTGGCTCACCTATGATTACCGGATTATTCTTCTTGCGGCGGCTCAGTATCTGTGCAAGTCTTTCAATTTCCTGCTCACGGCCAACCACCGGGTCAAGCTTGCCTTCCTCTGCCTGTTTCGTCATATCCGTACTGAAATTGTCCAATACCGGAGTCTTGCCACCTTGTCGTGCAGTTGACGCGGTAGTACTATTCTTGTCTGTAGCTGGGGAGTTGCCAATCGACGAGTCTTCTTCGCCATCCTCCTCATCGGTAAAGCCCATACCCATACGGGTGTCTGGCTTATACGTCACTAGCTCAATAGTACGTTTGTAATCAATTTTCTGACCATTCAAGATTTTTGAGGCATATGACCTGCTATCTCTCAGAATAGCCAGCAACAGATGTTCGGCATCCACAAGGTCCACTTTCAGCATTCTTGCCTCAAGTATGCTTATTCTCAATATCTTAGATGTGTCTGAGGTAACTTTGATCTCATTGAATGACACATATTCCGGCTCATTCGGCTGTGTTATAGAAAGGAGGAATTCCTCCAACTTCTGTCTCATACCAGCGAGATCGGTGTCCATACGTGACAGCAAATCCATGGCACGATTGCTGCGGTCACGTATGATGCCAAGCAAAAGATGCTCTGGCATTATGACGCCATTGTGAAGGCGATCGGCCTCCTCCTTGCTCAGGAGCAATATCGCGGCGGCTTTCTCTGATAAATGTCTTTCCATTTCCATTTTGTATCCAAGGGCAAAGTTAAGCAATATGGCCCTTTCCAATACGGTCATTACAAAAGCTGTGCCAAAAACTTTTCAACAGCGTCAGAAAGTCCGGCGTCTTCTTGATTGTTGAAAATATATACCTTATTTGTATAAGGGGGAGCCAATATTATTAGTAACTTTACAATCCGATAGGGGTTACCCTCAGATATTACAGAAATAACATAAAACAATAGAAATTGGAACAGGACAGAATTATCAAGGTGAACATTGAGGAGGAGATGAAGTCCTCTTATATAGATTATTCAATGTCTGTCATCGTAGCTCGTGCGCTTCCTGATGCACGCGACGGTCTGAAACCGGTACACCGTAGGATATTGTACAGTATGATGCGTGAGGGCAACACATCAGATAAGGGATATCGCAAGTCGGCCAGAACTGTCGGTGATGTGATGGGTCACTTCCATCCGCATGGCGATTCCTCAATCTACGGAGCTCTGGTACGTCTGGCCCAAGACTGGTTTATGCGTTATCCTCTGGTTGACGGTCAGGGAAACTTCGGCTCCATTGATGGTGACAGCCCGGCTGCAATGCGATATACAGAGGCCCGCCTGAAGAAATTGGGCGAGGAGATGATGGCCGATATCAAGAAGGATACCGTTGATTTTGCGCCCAACTACGATGATAAGGATGTTGAGCCAGTAATTCTTCCGGCTACTTTTCCAAATCTGCTGGTGAACGGCGCCACCGGTATCGCTGTCGGTATGGCCACGAATATGCCCACACACAACCTAACCGAGGTGATGGACGGATGCATAGCAATGGTTGATAACCCGGATATCGATGTGGACGGCCTTATGCATTACATCAAGGGACCTGATTTTCCGACAGGAGCATTCATATATGGTGTATCTGGAATAAGGGAGGCTTACGAGACTGGACGCGGCCGCATTGTAATGAGGGCGAAGACAGAAATAGAGTCTGGACCCGCACACGAGAAGATTGTTGTTACGGAGATTCCGTACAATGTCAATAAGGCAGAGCTGATCAAGTACATAGCTCAGCTTGTCACAGACAAGAAGATTGATGGAATAAGCAACGTTAACGATGAGTCAGACCGCGAGGGAATGCGTATAGTCATTGACGTTAAGAAAGACGCCAACGCCAACGTGGTGCTGAACAAGTTGTTCAAGATGACGCAACTGCAGTCATCATTCAGCGTGAACAATATCGCGCTCGTCAACGGCCGTCCTAAATGCTTGAATCTTAAAGACCTGATAAAGTGCTTTGTTGACCATAGGCATGAGGTTGTAATCCGACGTACCAAATTTGATCTCAACGAGGCAAAAAAGCGTGCCCATATACTTGAGGGACTGATTATCGCCTCAGATAACATTGATGAGGTCATAGCTATCATCAAAGCTGCGAAATCTCCGGAAGAGGCTATCCAAAACCTTATGGCAAGGTTCAACCTTGATGAAATTCAGGCAAAGGCAATTGTAGAGATGCGTCTGCGCCAGCTTACAGGACTTATGCAGGATCAGCTTCACGAGGAGTACGAGAATCTGCTCAAGCGCATCAACGAGCTTCAGGAGATTCTTGATAATCCGGAAAGATGCCGCGAGGTTATCAAGGAAGAGATGGCTGCAGTCAAGGAAAAATATGGTGATGAGCGTCGTACAGAGATTGTGATGGCATCCGAAGAGATCAATCCTGAAGATTTCTATGCTGATGACGCTATGATCATAACCATCTCACACAATGGCTATATCAAACGTACACAACTTACAGAATATCGTCTTCAGGCACGCGGCGGAGTAGGTTCTCGTGGAAGCGACAAGCGCGAGGAGGATTTCATTGAGCATCTTTTCACGGCCACAATGCATAACTACATTCTCTTCTTTACAGAGAATGGTATGTATCACTGGATAAGGGTATTCGATATACCAGAAGGTGCGAAGAACTCAAAGGGCAGGGCAATACAGAATCTTCTGAACATTGACCAAAATAACAGAATTACCGCATCAATCGCCATCAAATCGTTTGATGACCAGGAATTCAAGGAGAGTCATTATCTGGTATTCTGCACCAGCAACGGTACAATAAAGAAAACATCGCTGGCTGAATACTCCAGCAGACGCAAGGATGGTGCCGGTGTGCGCGCAATCAATCTTGTCGAGGGCGACAGAGTGGTGAATGTACTGCTCACAAACGGCGAGAATGAACTTCTTGTTGCAAACAGTAACGGACGCGCAGTCCGCTTCAACGAGAGTACGGTACGCCCGATGGGCCGTACATCGACTGGTGTAAGAGGAATGACGCTTGATGATGACGGAACCGACCATGTAGTAGGTATGGTAGCCGTAAATGACACTGAGAGCGAGACCATTCTCATTGTATCGGAGCTCGGTTATGGAAAGCGCTCGGATATTGAGGATTACCGTAAGACTAACCGTGGTGGAAAGGGTGTAAAGACCATTAACATAACAGAAAAGACCGGTAAGCTTATATCAATACAGACCGTAACAGACGACAACAACCTTATGATTATCAACAAGTCTGGTATTGCCATCAGGCTTGACGTCTCCACCATACGTGTAATGGGTAGAGCCACACAGGGGGTACGTCTCATCAACCTGGAAAAGCGAGGCGATGAGATAGCATCAATCTGCAAGGTCGATGCCGAGCCGGATGAGGCTGATGTTGAGGCAATTACGGAAGAGCAGGGGAGTGATCAGCCAATACAGTCCGATACACTTGAAGAAGTGTAATTAAACCTTTTATTAATTGAATATTCAAATTAGTGTAAACTTAAATCAATAGTCAGATGAAAAGAGTATTATTTATGTTAGTTTCAGTTCTGTGCATCAGTGGAGTTACATTTGCACAGAAAGCCGACAAAGAGGCTCTGAAGGCAATTCAGAAAGCAACAAAGGAGGCACAGCAAGTAGTAAGAAGCGCAAAGGAGCAGCTTGGCGATGGCGGCAACGTAAGTCAGGCAAAGAGACTCATTGAGCAAGCACTTAAGAATGAATACACAAAAGAGGATGCCGATACTTGGGGCATTGCCGGTGATGTGTATCAGAAACTTTATATGGTTGAGAATATTAAGACTGCACAGAACCAGCCTTGTGACACTGTTGCCATGTACGACTATCTTATGAAAATGTACGACTGCTACAATCATTGCGACTCACTGCAGCAGATTCCAAACGAGAAGGGCAAGACCTCTACAGCGTGCCGTGACAAGAATGCTACATATATGGACAACAACCGTACCAACCTTATCAATGGAGGTATTTTCTACTTTAACCGCCGTCGTGACTATGCAAAGGCATTTGACATCTTTGCAAAGTACTACGAAGTTGGAGAGATGCCAATGATGCAGCGTTTCAACAAGGAGAATCCTGATTATGAGGCTCTTGCAACACAGTTCGCATATTATCCCACATTAGCAGCATATCAGATGCAGGATTACAAGAAGGTCTTGAGATTCTGCGACTTAGGCGTTGCTGATGAAGAGAACGGTGAGACCTGCTTCAGATTCAAGAGCATTGCTTACGAGAACCTCGCTGACACTGCACAGTGGATAGAGACTCTTAAGGATGGTATCAAGAAATTCCCGACAGAGGACTATTATTATCTGCGTTTGCTTGGCTATTATGACGAGATTGGCAATATGGATCAGATGGAGTCTTTCGTGACTGAAATGCTTCAGGTTGATCCGAACAAGGCATACAATCATTATGTACTTGGATATCTCCGTCAGAATCAGAAGAACTATCTTGACGCAATCGAGGCTTACAAGACTGCTATTGAGAAGGATTCCAACTTGATAGAGGCATACATCAATATGGGTCTTTGCTATATGTTTGAGGCCAATAACTATATTGACAGCCAGAGTGACGTAAAGTACAATACACCAGCATACAAGAAAGTTATTGAGACTGAGAAGAAGTACTACGAGGATGCTCTTCCTGCATTTGAGAAAGTTCGCGAGCTTGCTCCAAACGATGTAAAGAAATGGGGACAGATGCTATATCAGATCTACTACAAACTGAATATGGCAAAAGAGCTCAACCAGATTGAGACAATTCTGAAAGCAGAAGGACTTGCAGAATAAGCGTTAATTTAGTCAACTAATTTATGTGGAGAGATTCGTATGAGTCTCTCCACTTTTTGTTCAAGACGATAGAGATAGGATATAGACCGCTTTCTCCTATTTAACATAATAGTTATTATAGGGAAATGCGAATCAGAATAAGGAGATAAATATAATAACTAAAAATGTGCTATAAAACGTGCACTGTATGAGTCTGATATCCTCAATCTGATATCCAGAGGACGTAAAAAGAGTCTCAGCAGCGTGAGATGATGAATAACGATCGTTGTTCTTTACAAAGATTCTGTACAACATATAAAATAAAGCCCCAATCAGTAATCCTGTAAAAATACAGAATAACAATACTACAAAGAGACTCTCTCCATTATATACGCGTGCCCAAGAGTACGTAATCATCCACAATATTGACGAAAATGTGAAGAATGCACTTCTGATACTCAAAAAAAGAAACGTGACAAGGCAAAACGGTATAATTGTAATGCCAAGTATGCTTGGATCAGGAAATTGTTTCGTCAGAAATGGTTTTATGACATAAGTTGCCAATACTATACAACAAGCTATTGCCAATGCCTGCATAGACAGCATCCAAATCAACTTATGCGAGTTGTTATCACGAAATATAACATATATAGCCACCAATATGACAGGTATCCAGAATACCGGCATTGATATATATGGTGAGATTCCATCTAAAAAGATAGAATCACAATTATTAATATCTTGAGTGATTCTATCGCTGAATTGTATCAGCTGCTGTAAATCAATCATTTATCTATCAGATGATTTCTAATGACGACACTGGGATCCAGCCTTCATTACCGTCATTCAGACGAATTTCCACCCAATCTTTCATTGTATTGTCTAATACACGGACTTTTCGTCCCTCGTGTATAATGAAAAGTTCCGTTCCATTGTCATTCGGTGTGCTCTTAACGGTAACGCTTGGCGACATTATTATTGCGCTGTCACTCTTTACAAGACTGTTTTTCTGGCTGGATGCAAAACAGAATGACATTATTGATAACACCAGTAATGCTACTGCCATACCGAATGAAACCTTCTTGACTGCTACTTTGTTATTGAATAAATATAGACCAACGGACAACACCAGCATAGCAAACAATACAATTGTCATTATTGCCCATTGCTCCACGTTCATCAATGCTGCAAGATACTTCATCCAAGTAACTATAAACAACTCATTTACATTGGTTTCCTTATCTACTATCCGGCTTCTGGCGAATTCCAGATTGAAGCGAATATCATTATCTGAGGGATCAAGCTGATATGCTCGCTCATAATTAAGTATCGCCTTTGCAATCTCATCAAGCTTGAAGTACGCGTTCCCTAAATTCATATACAGGGCTGATGACACACCCTGATTCTCAATCACTTTCTCATATATGGCAGCAGCTGTTGTGTAGTCTCCCTGAATATAGGCACTGTCGGCCTGGACTATTCCATAAGAATTTACTGCCAGACTATCGCCTGTAAAAAACATTGACTGCTCACCACTATCGTTATTATCAGTTTGAGCAATTGTATAAGTTGATGATAATGAAAAAACCAATACAAGAATGAGTATCTTTTTCATAATGCTTTTACTCTAAATAACAGACAATTAATGTTTGATCGAGTTCTCCATCTGTCCGATTACGGCCGCCGACTCATTATAAATCTGATCCATTCGTCCCGAATCATCTCCTGGAGCATAACGTGCAAATTCGCAATCGCTTATCAGTTGGGTCAACTGATTAATTATCTGTTCATTTACACCTCTTTCGCGCAACTGTGATGCAATGTTGTCTTTGGACAATTCCGCTACCGGTATTGACAGTTTGTCACCTACATATCCGCATAAGGCTTTGAATGTCTCATCGTAGAACTCATCCTTCTTGTTCTCAGTCATTAGTTTCCGAACCGTCTTCAAACGTTTGGTCGCCACAGAATTGGCTTTTTTACGTTTTGTCTGTACTACATTGGTAGTATCCTTGATACGCTTTCTGTACATTATCACCAACAACATCAGAATGAATAACGGGAGCAGCAACAATATCCAGAACATATATGACTCAAAGAACATATTACCAGGCTGAATCAGTTTTCCAGTTGTATTGTGAAATCTTACATCCTGCCCCACAAACTTGAGATCTTCCTTGCTCACATAACCGGAAACGGTAGAAGCCTCACTCCCCTCTCCTTTCTCAACGTTGAGCGTGTATTCCTGAGTCTTAAGTGTCTTATAAGACTTACTGGCTACGTCAAAATACTGAAACTCAACGGCAGGTATCACGTATTGTCCGGCATGACGTGGAATTGCCAGATACTCAAACACCTTATTTCCAGACTGGCCGGTAGTCTTCAGAGAGAATCTGTTATCAACCTTTGGGTCATATATATCAAAGTCTTGTGGATATTTAAGTTCGGGAGTCTTCACAAGTTTCATATTGCCAGTGCCGGAAATCACCACCGTCACAGTAACAGCCTCATTTGCCTTCAAATTCTCGGTGCTGATGCTGGAACTGATTGAGAAATCTCCCACTCCACCCATAAACGCGCTTGTCTTGCCTGCCGGTAGTGCATCTACGTGAATCGTCACAGGGTTGGTTGTCAGTTCTTTCTTAGTCTCCACATAGCGTCCGCCATTAAAGAACATATCGAAAATGTCGTTGCTCTCTATTGCTTGCGCGACTACGCCTTCAAACGATGTGGCAGGAATCTCTAGATCACCTGATTGTTGAGGGAACAGCACATACTGACTCCACACCAATGTCTGATAATTACGTCCGTTGTAGTGCTCAAGCTCAAACTCCTTATTCTGTGGAAGCTCCACTTCTTGAACGTGGAAATTCTTCAGATCCGGCATCTTATTACTCAGCGAGCGTAGATTAACCAGACTATATACCTTGAATGTAAGGAGCAAAGCCTCTTGCTCATAGACCCTTGTCTTACTGACAATAGCCCGCATGAACAGATCCGAGTTGGATATGTTACCCGAGCCGCTGCCTTGCGATGGCTGTGACTGAGCTGCGTTCTGTTGTTGTCTTTGCCTTGACTGCTGAGACGCGGACTGAGACTGGCTATCCTGTGGCAGCACCTTTATTTTCAACGAGTTGGAAGTATAAGTCTCACCTCCTACCTCAACAGTAGCGCCAGGAATAGTAAACTCGCCCTCCTCCTCACCTACCAATACATAGGTATATGTTACTGTGGACGATGACTCAATCTTGCCATTAATAATGGACGTACTGCTCCTTGTTGACGTACTAGGTCCTGCCAATACTTGAAAGCCCTCAACAGAGGCCATCCTCATCTTTTTGGCATTTGATGCGTTAACAGTATATTCCAGTCTGAAATTATCGCCAGCTACCACAGCTTTCGGAGCCTGCGCGGTAAAAGTCACGTCTTTTGCCGCACTGACTGTAAGTATTGACAAAAACATCAGGGCAATGAGCCCAATCCTCTTAGTTACCATATAATCAGTATAAACTGTTCATTTAACCATATCACCAGTCTTTCTCCAACTTGCCCTTAGACTGAACCTGCATCATTTGCTGGACCCGTTCCTGGACATCCTTCTCATCCTGCATGGCAGCCTGTAAGAGTTGCTCAGCATTTTCTTTTGACATATCGTCTTTATTATCTTGCTGTTGCTGCTGATCCTGTTGTTGCTGATCCTGTTGTTGCTGATCCTGCTGCTGCTGTTGGTCCTGCTGTTCCTGCTGCTGGTTTTGTTGCTGTTGGTCTTGCTGCTGGTCTTGCTGCTGATTCTGTTGTTCCTTGAGTTGACGCATAGCCTGAGCAAGATTGAACCTGGTCTCATTGTCAGCGGGATTATTCTTCAGGGCTTCCTGATATGCCGCAATAGCGGGACCATAGTTCTGAGATGACTGCATCACCACGCCTAAATTATGGTATGCCTGTGCAGTCCTCTCCTTTATATTTTTGAGTTCTTTCTCTGACGCACTGGAACTTATGAGTTTATCACGTTCCAATTCCATTACGGTAGCAGCCTTCTGGTACTGCTCTGCCGCCTCTTTGGCTTTCTGTTGCTCCAGATATGTATTGCCCAAATTGAACGATGCCTCAACAGAGCCTGAATTCTTGTCCAGAGCCTTCAGATAATTCTCCTCAGCCTTAATGAAAAGGCTGTCAGAATAGAGCTTGTTACCCTTTCTTACATACCCCCTGTCGTCACGTTGTGCGCAAACTGCCAACGGCAACAACATCGCTGTTATAAATAAAAACCTGACTTTCATCATCTCACACTCTCTTTATCCGCATTGAACAGTTTGATTTTCCTGAGTTTAGGATTCCGGCTCTCACTTATCATCAGTTCTATTAAAAGGAGCACCAGAATAAACCAGGCAATTAATTGGAACTGCTCATCATATTCAGTAAAGATTGTACTCTCAACATCATCTTTAGCCAGATGGTCCAGTTCTTTCTGAAGAGCTTTCTCGGCGGCGTTGGTGTTGTCAACATAAAAATACGCGCCACCGCCTGCAGCGGCAATATCGCTGCACATCTGCTCATTAAGACGTGTGACAATCACATTTCCGTCTTTGTCTTTGCGGAATTCTCCGTTGCGCTCTCCTGGAATCGGTGACCCGGCTGTAGAACCCACTCCAAGAACGTGAACAACCTGCCCCTTCGTCTTGGCAGCCTCAGCAGCCTCAGTAGCTCCGCCTTCGTGATTCTCACCATCGGTAATCACTATAATAGCCTTGCCCACTCCCTCATTTGGTGTGAAGCTCTTTGAGGCAAGATTGATAGCATCCTGAATATTAGTACCTTGGCGTGCAATCAATGAAGGAGTGATCGTTCCTAAGAATATTTTGGCTGATATAAAGTCATTAGTTATGGGCAATTGTACATATGCGTCACCGGCAAATACTATCAGACCAACTTTATCGTCCTTGAACTGATCAACAAGATTGGTAATTATTCTTTTTGACTTGTCCAAGCGTGTGGGTGCCACATCGTCGGCCAGCATTGAGT
Organism: uncultured Bacteroidales bacterium; assembly: GCA_937898885.1. Taxonomy (GTDB): domain Bacteria; phylum Bacteroidota; class Bacteroidia; order Bacteroidales; family Bacteroidaceae; genus Colenecus. The sequence continues at coordinate 18,554 of CALDKD010000089.1, forward strand.
TTGATATATCAAGGCAAATTATGGTCTCTATGCCTGAGCGTGTAACCGTCTCCTGTTTTGCTCCAAACTGAGGACGCGCCAATAGGAAACAAACCAGCGCAAATGATGCGAATAATATCCAATACTTCAAGTTGTGGCGGTATTCGGAGGCATCTGGCATCAATTGGGCAAGTAAGTCCGGATCACCGTACTCTTTCAGCTTACGCTTTCTACGAATGTTTGACCAGATATGCACAAATGCTATAACCGGCAGTATGATAAGTAAATATAGATATTCAGGATTTGCAAGTCTAAACATAGCGGCAGAACTTTATGGAATAGTTTTCAGAATTGTCTGACGCAGAAGCACCTCAAGCAGAAGAGAGATCAGCAAAATCCAGGCAAATGGCTCATACGCCTCCTCGTTTTTGCTGAATTCCTTAACCTGAAGCTTAGTTCTCTCCAATTTGTCAATCTCCTCGTACACCTCTTTCAGTTTGCTGTTGCTCGTGGCACGGTAATACTGACCATCTGCGGTCTGGGCTATCTGGCGAAGCACATTCTCATCAATCTCAACAGGCACATTCATATACTGCACTCCCATCGACGTCTGTACAGGATATGGTGCGGTACCATTGGTTCCAACGCCTATGGTATATACCCTTATTCCGAAACTCTTGGCCATCTCGGCTGCTGTCAGAGGCGAAATCTCGCCACGGTTGTTCGATCCATCAGTAAGAAGGATTATCACCTTTGATTTAGCCTTGCTGTCCTTAAGCCTGCTTATGGCATTGGCAAGTCCCATTCCGATAGCAGTACCGTCGTCAATAATACCTCTGGCGGCAATGTCGCTGCTCACGCCATGAAACAGATTCAGAAGCACGGCATGGTCAACAGTGAGCGGGCATTGCGTAAATGACTCTCCCGCAAATATTGTGAGACCAATGTTATCATTAGGACGTCCACTTACGAACTCAGAGGCAACAGACTTTGCCGCCTCTATTCTATTTGGCTTCAAGTCTTCTGAAAGCATACTTGTGGATACATCTACACAGAGCATAATGTCAATGCCCTCAATCTCAGTATTCTGCCAGTTATCTGTAGTCTGAGGTCTGGCCAGAATCACTGCCAGCATCGCCAGAGCCAGCATCCTTAAAACGAACGGAGCGTGAATAAGGAAATGCTTATAACTTTTGGGAGCCGTCTCATAAACGCCGGCATCTTGTATCTGCATTGTGGCCCCACGTTTCCGTCCCTTGAGTATATACCAGACTGTAAGTGGTATAATCAACAAAAGCAGAAGTAAATATGCACTATTTGCAAACGACATTCCAGAGATCAATTAAAAGAACAAATAATAGATTTCCCTGATAAGAATATATAGGAAGAATGCTGAACCAGCTCCCACCGCAATGACTGCCGCAAGAAGAAGGGCACGTGCCTCCCTGCTGCGTTTCTGCTCAACAATAACCTTTTCCTCTTTCGGCTCCTCCACCGGCTCATCCTGAGACATCGTCTCCTTCACGAACTCCATAGCCGTTACCAGATTTCTGTCATTCTCACCAAGTAAAGGCTTCAGTTTTGCGAATTTTACCAGATCTGCCGTAGAAAGCAACTCCCTCAGCTCGTCAATCGATCCTTTGTCACACTCAGAAAGGTGCTCAATAATCTCATCAGAGGTCATCTCTGTGGCATTGAAGCCGAAACGGTCACTCATATATACACGTACGGCATCGGTAAGCTGGGTATAATACTGCTTGGCATCCTCCCCGTGCGCCAGTTGTTCCTGACGGATGCGCTCAATCTCCTCCATTGCCACCTCGTGGGCTGGTCTCTTTGGCTCAACCTTAATCGTCCGGATAATAGGCTTGTCATTCTTCCAGCTCAGGAAGAGGAAAACGGCAAGCGCGGCCAGAGCGGCGAACAGCAGCAATGAGAAGACCGCAAGCCTTACATCCTGCCAGTTGAGGGGCTCAGGCATAATATCCTTTGGCCCAAACATCTGATTCACATCAATGGAATCAAGGTCATACGTATATACGGCAAGTGATATTCCATCTTTCGAGTTATAAGGAACATCATCTACCATCACTTCAAATGAGGGAATGTAAAAGAATGCGGAATCAAAGGCTGTCACAGTATAGTTCCGCGTTACAGTCATCCTCTTCTTTTTATCCACATACTGAGTGTCAGTCAATACAGGAGGTACAATAACAAGTTTGTTGACGATTGTATCCCTGTATTCCGGAAATGAAACCTTCTGACCGGCATCACAGGTAACAGAGATGTGAAGACCAGACTGCTCGCCTATCCACATCATAACTGAGTCGCACGATGCCTCAACAATCACGTCTGCAGATGCAGAATATGATACCAGCATCAGAAGCAATACTACAAATATCTTGCGTATAAATCTCATTTTTAATTCCTTATGGCGAATAGTCCCATAAGAGCCTTCACATAATCCTGATCCGTTCTTATAGAGACTGAATCCACACGGCTTCTTGTCATATTCTCTTTTCTCCTCTCTTCGGAGTTTAGCCACCACCTGCGACGCGCCTCACGCACAGCCTTCGACGATGTATCTACATATATGTCCCTGCCGGTCTCGGCGTCACGAACCTTCATAAGCCCCACATCGGGCAACTCTTCCGCACGACGGTCATAAACCTGTATCGCCACGACATCGTGCTTACGGTTCGCTATCGTCAAAGCGTCGCGATAGTCATCCTTCACAATGAAATCACTGAGTACAAATGCCGTACAGCGTTTCTTCACAGCATTTGTCAGAAACTCCAGAGGAATGGAGAGATTGGTGTGCGTACTCTCCGGCACAAAATCAAGCAGTTCACGGATAAGATAAAGAATGTGCTTCCTTCCCTTCTGTGGAGGAATGAACTTCTCTATTCTGTCAGAAAAGAACACAAGTCCTACCTTATCATTATTCTGAATAGCCGCAAACGCGAGTGTCGCAGCTATCTCAGTAACCATATCCCGCTTGAAACACCCCGTTGAGCCATATTGAAGACTACTGGAAACATCTACTAGCAACATAACAGTAAGCTCCCGCTCCTCCTCATAAACCTTCACATAGGGACGGTTCATTCGGGCAGTCACATTCCAGTTTATGTCGCGGGCGTCATCGCCATACTGGTACTCACGAACCTCAGAAAAGGCCATACCGCGCCCCTTGAAGGCCGTATGATATTGTCCCGCAAATATATTGTTGGACAATCCACGGGTCTTTATCTCAATCTTGCGGACCTTTTTAATCAGCTCACTGGTCTCCATAGACCCATCTTATTGTTATGGAACCTCTACCTTATTAAGAATACGGCTCACAAGCTCATCGGCATTGACATTGGTAGCCTCTGCCTCATATGACAGACCGATACGGTGACGGAGCACATCGTGTGCCACCGCGCGTACATCCTCCGGAACCACATATCCTCTGCGCTTGATGAATGCGTAAGCGCGCGATGCAAGAGCCAGATTGATCGACGCACGTGGTGAGCCTCCGAACGATACAAGCTCCTTCATATCCTTAAGCCCGTACTTCTCCGGATAACGGGTAGCGAACACAATATCAGCAATGTATTGTTCAATCTTCTCATCAAGATATACCATATCCACAACCTCACGGGCCTTGAGAATATCATCAGTAGTCATAACCGGACGTACTGAGCCAACCTCATGATGAATCTGCTGGTGAATGATTTTCTTCTCCTCCTCAATCTTCGGATAGTCAATAACGGCTTTCAGCATGAAACGGTCAACCTGTGCCTCAGGCAGCGGATATGTACCCTCCTGCTCTATCGGGTTCTGTGTAGCCAGCACCAGGAAAGGCTTTGGAAGAGCGAATGTATCCTTGCCTAATGTAACCTGACGCTCCTGCATAGCCTCCAGAAGCGCGCTCTGAACCTTGGCCGGAGCACGGTTAATCTCATCTGCAAGAATGAAATTCGCAAACACCGGGCCTTTCTTTGCCTGGAAAGACTCATCCTTCTGGCTATAAATCATTGTACCTACAACATCGGCAGGCAGAAGATCAGGTGTAAACTGTATTCTGCTGAAACTTGCATCGATAAGAGACGCAAGAGTCTTGATGGCCAGTGTCTTGGCCAGACCAGGAACACCCTCAAGAAGAATATGTCCGTCTGACAACAGGCCAATCAGCAAAGACTCGACCAGATGTTTCTGACCGATGATGACCTGATCCATTCCTGTCATCAGATTTGTAACGAACGCGCTCTGGCTCTCAATGCGCTCGTTCAACTCCCGAATATCAACATTACCGTTCATTTCTATACTCTTTTACTATTTACATTTTTAATTAGTACTCTGAAGTTTGAATGCCCCAAAGATACACTAATAAAAAGTGAATTAATCCGCAAAAAATCTTAATATTGTATAAACTTGCGACATCACTTGTTTGTCAAGACTGGAATTTTCAGTTTTTGACCCGCCTGCAAGTACTTTGTATCTGAGATATGGTTGTATGCCGCGATATACGGCCAGAATTTCTTAGTTCCGTAATACTGCAGTGACACACGCGCCAAAGTCTCTCCTGATGCCAGTGTGTGTGTGGTCTTCACGCCACTCATTCTATACATCACTGTATCGGCCATTGTATATGCATCCAAGGCTTTCGCCTCATCAGCCGCGCTCATTTTAAATTCAGACGATGCTTTTGCCACAGTATTCTGCCTCACGGCCTCTTCCTTAGCCGGAATCTCAGCCTCACTGACAGTTTTCGCATCAACTTGCCTTGAAGTATCCCCGGTTATTGCCATTCCGTCACTGTCGCATACTTCCGATACCACATCAGATATACTATCCGGATGGACAATCTCCACTTGCTCTACAGGAACAGCATAGCCGGAATCATCAGTCACTCCCAACCTGTTCTCCTCCATTCTGAAAATATGAAGCAGACTGACAGGCCATATCAGGTATGAGATCAGCAATAATGTCAATATAAGAGCTAATATCCATACCAGAATCTTTATGACTGGAGATTTTGTCTTGACAGGCTTATGCACATGTCTATCCTCCGATACAAGATCCGCGGACACAGATGCAGCCTCTGCCTCAGGAGTCGCCTCTGGTTCCGGAGTAGCCTCTGGTTCTGAAGTAGTCTCTGGTTCTGAAGTAGTCTCTGCCTCTGGAATTAACCCGGATTCTGGAACGTTCTCTGGTTCCGGTACTGCCTCAGGTTCTGAAGTAATCTCTGATTCCGGAGTTACCTCGGGTTCCGGAGTTGTCTCGGGTTCCGGAACTATCTCTGGTTCTGGAACTATCTCTGGTTCAGGGACCATATCGGGTTCCGGGACTTGTACCACCAGCTCTTGAACATCATCCGAATCCACAGGCTTCCCGACAGGCTCCTGAGCATCTAGAATCAAAGTCTCAAAATTGGCGAATGGCTTGTTAATAAGCTCTTTAAGCTCAGAATCCGGAGTAAAGGTCACTTTTGTGTGGCCAGGAATCACTATTCTCTCGCCGGTATTTACATTTACGCTCTCACGATCCTTGATGACAGTCTGCTTAAAAGTGCCGAAGCCCTTCACGCGAACCTGCTCACCGGCAGAGACCTGCTCCACTATCGTCTCAAAGAAACTGCGTACAAATACTGACGCTACGCTCTTGCTTATACCGCTTTTCTCACAGAACAAGTCGGTAAGCTGTGAAAGATTCAATTTCCTATCCATAGCGCCTATTATTTGATTTTGTCCTTGAGCAATGCGCTGGGTTTATAATTCAGAACCAATTTCGGCGGGATAAGCATACGCTGACCGTTTCCTGGATTCACCGATACACGCTCCATCTTCTTGCGCACCTCCAGAACACCGAAACCGGAGACACTGATGGAATCATTCTCTGTGAGCACACTCTCCATTACGGAAACAAGATTATCAACCTGTCGTTCAGTCTCTTGCAGAGATAAACCGCATTTGCCGGACATAGAGGCAATAAAATCCTTGTGGTTCATATATTGATATCTAAATTATTATACTACAGTTCCGTATAAATCAAACGCCTCAGCCGAGTCAATACGGACATTGTAGAAACGCCCGCGTGTGAGTCTTCTGTCTGCGGTTATCAGAACCTCGGGGTCAACATCCGGAGAGTCAAACTCCGTACGCCCCACATAATACTCACCCTCACGTCTGTCAATGACAGTCTTGAATGTCTGTCCTATCTTGCTCTGAGACAAATCATACGATATCTCCTGCTGCAATCTCATAAGTCTGGAGCATCTCTCCTGCTTGACATCCTCCGGCACATCGTCCTTCAGGTTAAGCGCAGACCAGGTACCATCAACCTCACAATAGGCAAACGCGCCCATTCTCTCGAACCTCTGCCCGCTTACGAACTCCATCAACTGCCTGAAGTCGCTCTCTGTCTCACCAGGGAAACCAACCATCAATGTGGTACGAAGGTGTATGCCGGGAACCTCAGAGCGTATGGCACTTAGCAAATCGCGCGTACGGGAGGCCGTGATATTGCGCCTCATACGCTTCAGGACATCATCGCTGATATGCTGCAGGGCAATATCCAGATACCGGCACACATTATCACGCTCACGCATAACCCTCAGCAAATCCATCGGAAACGCGTCAGGATAGCCATAATGCAAACGTATCCACTCTATGCCTGGAATGTCGGAAATACGCTCCACGAGCTCTGCTATCATAGGCTTGCGGTAATTGTCACGCCCGTAGAAAGTAAGGTCCTGCGCGATAAGCTGAATCTCCCTGACACCTTTCTGCACCAGAAGCCGTGCCTCTGCCAATATACTCTCCATTGAGCGCGACCTGTAAGGCCCGGTCATCAGCGGAATGGCGCAATACGCGCATCCCCTGCTGCATCCCTCAGCAATCTTCAGGTAAGCATAGTGCGCCGGTGTGGTAACAATCCGGTCCTCCTCAAGCTCCCTATGCCACTCCCGGCTCAAATCCGTGATTATTCTGTTCCAGTCAAACTTGCCATAATAACCATCAACCTCTGGTATCTCCTGAATCAGCTCCTTGCGGTATTTCTCCGCCAGACAACCCATTACAAACAGTTTGCCAATTTTGCCTCTCTTCTTTAACTCACAGCATTCAAGTATCATATTTACAGACTCTTGCTGCGCATCGCCAATAAAGCCGCAGGTATTGATGACAACGAACTCGCCCGATGGAACCGCCGGATCATGACGGACTCTCATGCCATCGGCCTGGAACTGCCTCATAAGTTTCTCCGAATCCACCAGATTCTTGGAGCAACCCATCGTTATTACATCGACCTCTCCCTTTCTCATTCAAGATGAGTTAATCCTGTTTGAACAATGAGTCAACAAACTCCCTACGTGAGAACACCTGCAGGTCATCGGCCCTCTCTCCAAGCCCCACATACCTCACAGGAATCTTGAACTGGTCGGAAATGCCAATCACAACGCCACCCTTCGCAGTACCGTCAAGTTTGGTAACGGCAAGCGATGTAACCTCAGTGGCAAGTGTGAACTGACGCGCCTGCTCAAATGCATTCTGCCCTGTAGAGCCGTCCAGAACCAGCAGGACCTCATCCGGCGCGCCATCAACAACCTTGTTCATCACATTCTTTATCTTGGTCAGCTCATTCATCAGACCCACTTTGTTGTGCAGTCTTCCTGCCGTGTCAATCAATACCACATCGGCATTGTTGGCAACAGCCGAGCTAAGAGTATCAAATGCCACAGAAGCCGGATCTGAGCCCATTTTCTGGTGAATTACAGGCACGTCCACCCTACGTCCCCACTCCAGCAACTGCTCCACTGCCGCGGCACGGAAAGTATCAGCGGCGCCAAGGCACACATTAAGACCGTTCTTCTTGAACTGATATGCCAGCTTACCAATGGTAGTGGTCTTGCCTACGCCATTGACGCCAACAACAAGTATCACGTAAGGCTTGCGACCCTCCGGCACGGAGAAGTCAGCCTGCTCGCCATTATTATTCTCAAGCAGCAGATTTGCTATCTCATCGCGCAGAATGGCATTCAGCTCACTCGTATTCAGATACTTATCGCGTTTCACACGTTCCTCAACGCGCTTCACTATCTTGAGGGTAGTCTCAACACCCACATCCGAGGTAATCAGTACCTCCTCCAGATTATCAAGCACCTCGTCATCAACAGTAGATTTTCCGAAAGTGGCGCGTGACAACTTCTGAAATACGCTCTCCTTGGTCTTGGCCAGTCCCTGGTCAAGAACCTGCTTCTTCTCTTTGGAAAAAAACGAAAACAATCCCATAATTAAGTGCGAAGATAAATAATTTCATAAAATAAAACAAGGTATTATTTATTATGCGGGTCACTTATGGGCAAAATAAGAAGAGCGGCCGGAAATTCCAGCCGCTCTTCCATATAGTCTTAATTTGAAAATTACTTCAACGCATCCTTTACACCTTCCTCAGATACAATCTGTTCTGTGAAAATGTAAGCACCGGTCTTCGGTGACTTCTCCATCTTGATGACCTTAGCCATCTGGACCTTACCCGTACGCAGGGTAGCAACAACCTTCTTTGCCATAGTTTACAGGTTTTTACTTGATTTCACGATGAACTGTGACTCTCTTCAGGATAGGATTGTACTTCTTAAGCTCAAGCCTCTCCGGAGTATTCTTTCTGTTCTTTGTTGTGATATAGCGTGAAGTACCAGGCATACCGCTGTCCTTCATCTCAGTGCACTCCAGAATAACCTGGACCCTGTTTCCTTTTACTTTCTTTGACATAGTATTGTACTCCTTGACTTTAAGCGATTATTTTGATGTCCTTCCAGTCACAATAGCCATTTGCCACGGCCTCTTTCAGAGCGGCATCCAGACCTTTCTTATTGATGATTCTCAGGCCAGCTGCACTGAGACGAAGGCTAATCCAACAGTCCTCCTCAACATAGTAGAATTTCTTTGTGAAGAGATTAACATCGAATGTCCTCTTGGTCCTTCTTCTTGAATGGGAGACATTGTTGCCTACCATTGCCTTCTTTCCGGTAATCTGACAAATTCTCGACATTTTTATCTTAATTTTTTGTTTGTTTTTACTGCTTCCTCAAAACAGGGTGCAAAATAACACTATTTTTTGCTCATATCCAAATAAAAAGAGAATATTTTTGCCGCCCCTGCCCTTTTTTCGCATCAAATCACAGTATTAGAGAATATCGGCACGTCTATCTGGCAGAAATCGCCGTCAAGATATTTGAAATAGCCTGTTATTCCTATCATTGCGGCATTGTCGGTCGTATATTGGAAACGCGGTATGAACACCTTCCAATGATACTTGGACGCGTGTTCCAGAAACGCGTTTCGAAGGCCGGTGTTGGCCGATACTCCACCTGCAACCGCCACCCTCTTTATTCCGGTATCCTTAACCGCCAGACGCAGTTTCTTCATCAGAATCTCCACAATGGTGCGCTCAAGGCTGGCAGCCAGATCCTCCTTGTGATGCTCTATGAAATCCGGGTCCTCAGCCACCCAGTCTCGCAGATTATAAAGAAACGACGTCTTCAGCCCGCTGAAGCTGTAGTCATACCCTGGGATATTCGGTTTGCTGAAAGTGTATGCCTTGGGGTTGCCCTGACGCGCCAGACGGTCAATAACCGGGCCACCGGGATACCCCAGTCCCATAACCTTGGAGCACTTGTCAATAGCCTCGCCGGCGGCATCATCTATCGTCTGCCCCAGAATCGTCATTTTATTGTAAGCCTCTACCTTCACAATCTGCGAGTTGCCGCCCGACACCAGAAGGCACAGGAACGGAAATTCAGGAGGAACGTGCTCCTCGTCAGGCTGCTTGATGAAATGCGCCATAATATGTCCCTGCAGATGGTTTACCTCTATCATCGGAATGCCCAGCCCACGCGCCATTCCCTTGGCGAAAGAGACGCCTACGAGCAGTGAGCCCATAAGTCCGGGACCTCTTGTGAATGCTATCGCAGAAAGCTGCTCCTTAGTGATTCCCGCCCTTTTCAACGCAGTATCCACAACCGGAACAATATTCTGCTGATGCGCCCTCGACGCCAGCTCAGGCACCACTCCGCCATACTCCTCGTGCACTTTCTGACTGGCCGTCACATTGGAAAGCAACTCCCCGTCGCGCAGGACCGCCGCCGAGGTATCATCGCACGATGACTCTATACCTAATATATAAACACTATCCATTTTGTCTCTTTTGACAATTCTGATGCAAAGTTACGACATTCTTTTACTAATTTCGCAGCAAAATCAAATCGATACGAAAATGATTTGGAACAAAGAGCTAGAATGCATGCCGCGAGAGAAGATGCGGCTGCTGCAGGGAGAGAAGCTGAGACGCATCGTAGAGCACGCCTACAACAATTCCGTATTCTACAAGAAAAGGTTCGATGAGCACGGAGTACGTCCTGAGGATATCAACAGCATTGACGACATAGTAAAACTACCTTTCACCGTAAAGCAGGACCTGCGCGACCACTACCCTTTCGGAATGATGGCCGTCCCCATGTCTGACATCATACGCCTTCACGCCTCATCGGGCACCACAGGAAAGCCGATTGTCGTGGGATATACCCAGAAGGATCTTGACAACTGGGCTGAGGCTGTGGCACGCTGCCTCACCGCATTCGGACTCGGGAAGGCAGATCTGGTGCAAATCTCATACGGATACGGTATGTTCACCGGTGGACTTGGAGCACACGCCGGAGTTCAGAGAATAGGCGCTACCGTAATTCCTACAAGCAGCGGCAACACGCAGAAGCAGATGCAGCTTATGTTCGATTTCGGTACAACCGCATTTGCCTGCACTCCCTCGTACGCGATGTTCGTAGCCGAGCAACTTGAGAAAAACGGTCTTATAAACTCATTGAGACTGCGCGTCGGTATTTTCGGAGCTGAGCCATGGACCGAGAATATGCGTCGCGAGCTTGAGAACAAGCTTCACATCAAGGCATACGATATATACGGCCTTACCGAGATAAGCGGTCCTGGCGTAGGCGGCGAATGCGAGTGCCAGAACGGCACGCACATCTGGGAGGACTTGTTCTATCCCGAGATAATTGATCCGGTAACCCTGCAGCCTGTAGCCCCCGGCCAGAAGGGCGAGCTGGTATTCACCACCCTTGACAAATGGGGAATGCCAATGATACGCTACCGCACAAGAGACCTCACATCGCTCAATTACGATGTGTGCGAGTGTGGCCGCACCTCAGTCAGAATGGGCAAGATACTTGGCCGCAGCGATGATATGATGATTATCCGTGGCGTAAACGTATTCCCGTCACAGATTGAGTCAATCCTGCTTGAGTTCCCGGAGTATGAGCCATATTTCCTCATTGAGGTTGACCGCATAAACAACACCGACACATTCCAGATTCAGGTTGAGGTAAAGCCGGAGTTCTACACCGACAGAATCAACGAGCTGGTACGCCTGAAACAGCGTCTGGCATCACGCATCCAGAGTGTGATTGGAATACAGCCCGACATCAGGATTGTGGAGCCGAACACCATAGAGCGCACCGCAGGAAAGGCCAAACGCTCCATTGACCATCGCAAATTTGAATAACAATCATCTTTCAGCTATGCTTATCAGACAATTATCAATATTCCTCGAGAACCGTCAGGGGAAATTTGCCGGGATAGCCAGGCTACTCGGCGACAACAACATCAATATGAAGTGTTTCACAGTATCCGAGACAGATGATTTCGGACTTGCCAGGATACTTGTGGACAGGAACGACATAGACCGCGCATACAACCTGCTGAAAGCAAACTCGTATGCCGTCAGCATCAACAACGTGGTCTATATTGAGTGCGGCAATGTACCAGGTATGATGGCCAAGGTAATGGACCTTCTCTCACAGGCCGGCATATTCATCGAATATATGTACGCCTTCGCGGAGAACGGCAGCACAGTATCACATCTGGTTATCCGTGCCGATAACGTGGAGCTCGCCAATCAGGTTGTATCAGAGCTTTGAGTCCCTGATACGCTTTCTGTAGAACATAACCGTAAACAGGACGGCCAAGGCCAGGCCTATGATGACGCTTGTGCCGTATGGAAGTTGGAAACCTAATTTCTCCATACAGATATAGCTTGTCACAACCAACGTCATAAAGGCGGCCGGAAGCATGGCTATCAGATAGCGCATACCCTTCTTATTCTCGCTGAGCCATACAGCTGCTGTCCATAGCACAATTGTGGCCAATGTCTGGTTAGCCCATCCAAAATAGCGCCAAATAACATTGAAGCCATTCTCATCGGCAATATTGTACCAGAGCAGGAAACAAGCCACCACAAACACAGGAATGGCAATCACCAGACGGTTCTTCTTGCTCTTCTGGTCAAAATGCATACTGTCGGCTATTATGAGGCGCGCGCTTCGGAATGCCGTATCTCCGCTGGTAATAGGAGCCGCCACAACGCCAAGGATTGCCAGAATACCGCCAAATACGCCCAACCAGCTCTGCGACACCTTAGTAACCACCGCAGGAGCTGCGGCCTGAAGGTTGCTTCCCACAGCCTCGGCGCCTCCGTCAAAGAAGAAATACGATGACACAGCCGCCCAGATCAGCGCCACAATACCCTCAGTTATCATAGCGCCATAGAATATAGGCCTTCCAAGCCTCTCATTCTTTACGCATCTGGCCATAATAGGAGTCTGTGTTGAGTGGAATCCGCTCAGGGCGCCACAGGCCACCGTAATAAACAGGCAAGGGAATACCTTCTGCCCGGTCATTCCTATTGACGGCCCCATATTGCCCAGACCATTCCAGAACTCAGGAATTGACGGCCACTTCACAAACAGGCATATCATCAGGCCGAACGCCATAAAGAGGAGCGCGAATGCGAATATAGGGTAAAAGCGTCCTATCACCTTGTCAACCGGGAGCAGCGTCGCGACAATATAGTATGCGAACACAACGAACACCCAGCTCATAATGGCATATCGCGAGCCATCGCCGGCAATATCACCCAATATCAATGCAGGACTATATACGAACACTGTACCCACCAGAAGCAGCAGCACAACGGAAAAGACAAGCATTGCAATCCTGGCCCCTTTTCCAAGAATATGGCCAACAATATTCGGGATAGACTTACCATCGCTTCTGATAGAGAGCATTCCGCTCAAGTAATCGTGTACGGCCCCTGCGAATATGCATCCGAATACAATCCACAAATAACAGGAAGGTCCGAACTTGGCACCCATAATAGCGCCGAAGATAGGCCCGGTGCCAGCAATGTTCAGGAATTGCACCATAAACACCCTCCACGCCGACATAGGCACGAAATCCACACCATCCTGTCTTGAGATGGCAGGAGTAACTCTTGCGGAATCCGGTCCGAAGACTCTGTCCACCAGACAACCATACGTAAAATAACCTATCACAAGCGCGCAAAGGCTGATTATGAATGACCACATAACAAACGCTGTTTTTTTAAATCCTATGCAAAAATAGAAAATATGAGCAAATATCCCATAGAGCCAGCAAAAAGATGGTGGCAAGACCGGAGTCCTGCCACCATCCTACCTATTTATTATGTCTTTTATTACTCCTTCTGAGTATTTCTCTCCTTTACCACATCGTCCTGAATAGAGCGTGGTGTCGGGGTGTATTTATCAAACTCCATAGAGTAGTTGGCACGTCCCGAAGTGATGTTGCGCAGAGCTGTGGCATAGCCGAACATCTCCATAAGCGGAACAAAGCAATCAAGTTTCTGCGAGCCCTTACGGAAACGACGCATAGCCTCAATACGGCCACGACGCTTGTTCACATCGCCCGTAACAGCACCAATGAAATCGTCCGGAGTATTGATCTCAACCTTCATTGTAGGCTCCATAAGCAGCGGTCCGGCCTTCGGGAAAGCCTGCTTCAGACAGAGCTGCGCGCAAGTCTGGAATGCCATATCGCTTGAGTCAACCGGATGGAAGCTGCCGTCAACCAGCACGCAACGCACATCTACTACAGGATATCCAGCAAGAGGTCCTTTCAGCATAGCGGTCTGCAAGCCTTTCTGTACAGACGGAATGAACTCCTTGGGAATAACACCACCCTTTGTTATATCCACAAACTCAAAGCCACCGCCCGGGTTCGGCTCAAAACGGATAACCGTATGGGCATACTGACCGTGACCGCCAGTCTGCTTCACATACTTGTATGTGCACTCAAACGGCGATGTGATGGTCTCGCGGAACGATACCGAAGGAGCGCCTGTGGTTACAGGTATCTTGAACTCCTCTTTCAGACGGTCAACGATAATCTCCAGATGGAGCTCACCCATTCCGGCAATAATTGTCTCCTCGGTCTCCTCGTCAAAGTGTGCGCGGAACGACGGATCCTCATTGCACAGCTTTGCCAGAGCCTCGCTCAGCTTGCTGCGGTTCTTGTTGTCGTCAAGGTTCACCTTAACCTCAATTACGGCTGGCGGAATGTGAATAGACTCCAGCAATACAGGATTCTTGTCATCGCAGAGGGTATCGCCGGTGCGGGTCACTTTCATTCCCACCAATGCAACAATCTCACCCGGGCCCGCCTCGGCAATCTCCTCGCGTTCCTTGGCCTTAATACGGAATATGCGGCCAATGCGCTCCTCCTTGCCTTTGTTTGTATTATATACCGTCATTCCGTTCACCAGCTTTCCACTGAACACGCGGATGAATGTCTGCTGGCCTACGAACGGATCGTTAATCAATTTGAATGCCAATGCTGAGAGCGGCTCGTTCTCCGACGGATTGCGGGTGCAGGTCTTCTCCTCATCGTCCGGCTGATGAGCCACCACTGCTCCAAGGTCGTTTGGAGAAGGCAGATAATCCACAACGGCATCGAGCAACAGCTGAATACCCTTATTCTTATAAGCGGCGCCACACAAAACCGGAACCATCATAAGCTTGATGGTAGCCTTACGGATGGCCTGCATCAGCAGCTCAACAGGTACCTCGGCATCATCCAGATACAGCATCGCCACATCGTCATCGCAATCTGCCACCTTCTCTATAAGGTTCTTGCGCATTGCCTCAGCCTGCTCTCTCAGATTCTCAGGGATAGGACCCACAATACGCTCCTTGTCCACAAATGTAATGGCCTGCATTCTCACCAGGTCAACCATTCCCTCGAATGTACCCTCAGCGCCAATCGGCATCTGAATTGGCACTGCATTCGCGCCAAGATAACGGTTCATCTGCGATACCACCTCCAGAAAATCGGCACCCATCCGGTCCATCTTGTTCACAAAGGCAATACGTGGCACGCGGTATTTATCAGCCTGATTCCAAACTGTCTCGCTCTGTGGCTCAACGCCTCCAACCGCACAGAACACAGCAACCATACCGTCAATCACACGCAGTGAGCGCTCCACCTCTACGGTAAAGTCAACGTGTCCCGGAGTGTCAATCAGATTTATCTGACAATCGTTCCAGTGAGTTGTAATGGCGGCAGACGCAATGGTGATGCCACGCTCCTGCTCCTGCTTCATGAAGTCCATTGTGGCAGAACCGTCGTGGGTCTCACCCACCTTGCGGTTCACTCCCGTAAAGAACAGGATACGCTCTGATACAGTTGTCTTTCCGGCATCAATATGTGCGGCTATGCCGATGTTCCTTAAGTTTGAAATGTTTTGGCTCATTCTCTCTAAATAATTGGTTTATATACAACTTACATCACGAACCGGGCACCCTCTCCCGTTTCGGGGCGCAAAGTTACTCATTTTCCAGTCAGAAAGAGCCCAATACCAGCCTGTAAGGGCAAAATATAAGATTATTTAACAAGGCAGCCCAGACAACCACATTTCTTAACGGAATCAGCGGGGACAGGTAGTTATTTTCCCACAAGCGCCGGCAGATACTTCTCAACCAAAGGCGCTGTTGACAGACAAATAATAAAGGTAAAGAAAAAGACAGCGGCAGTGAGTGCTCCATCATTAAGATACCCGCTCAAGATATATTCAAAGAACCGGTAAACAATGTGGTGCGTACACATAATGTACAATGAATGATACCCTATGAGACCCAGAACGTCATTGAGGATTGGAACATACTTAGATATGAGATATGCGCAGGACAGATATCCGGCACAGATAACATAACCTACACAAAACAGTCTCAGCATGGAACAGTCATACCTGTTGATAGCCATATCAGCATAAAACGGGAATAGGCTGTAAATAAAAAATGAGAGAATTGCCACTACAAATACACAGATGAGTTTATACGGCAATTTATGGAAATTGGTTTGTCTCAAAAGTATGCCGGAATAGAAAAACGGCATTGCTGTCAGAGCAGTATCAAGGAATATGGGTAAATCAATACATTTTGCGGCTAATGTGTAGCCTGCAACGCCAAGAATCACAAACAGGACAGCCCGCAATATCTCATTCGAGACCAGTCTCTCTATTCCATAACTGATAATGCCTACAAAAAACAATACAGGCAGGAACCACAGTGGTCCGTTGAATAATCGCTTATTATTGAAAAGATCCAATATTCCTTTTGCCTGAGTAAATGTCTCAAAATCCGGAAGAAGATACTTGGAAACATAGAAAACGCCGTAACTGAGAAAATAGAAACAGAGGAATGGAATTATCAGTCTTTTTACTTTCTTTACGATAAAAGCTTTTGGCTGTAAATCTGAAGAGAAAAAGAAACCTGAGATTACAAAGAAGAGCATGACTCTGACAGCAAATGCTGAATATGGCATCCATCGCACCCCCACATGTCCGGCAATTATGAAAAGCAAGCACAGACCTTTCGCCGTGTCAAAAGTACTTATCCGTCCTGTATCTTTTGCCAACATAGCTTTTGCAAATATTATGTCCTTTCAATCAGTTTCATGACAATTGCTTTCTATTTCGCAAAAATAGAAAATTTTCAATTTTGCGAAACACATTGACCTTACCCCGGAAGGCAAAAAGCATCAAAAAAAAGAAAAGCCCCACTGACCTTTGGCATCATTGCCACGAGTCAGTGGGGTATGCAGTTTGTTTTATTGTGCTAAATCGCCTTAGCGGAAGGGTGTGCACTATTTAGCTTCATTCAGAACCGGGCGAACAAAAAATCCATAAGTCTTCCCGCCATTTTGCCATCCGCAGTACGGAATGGAAGAGGACAGATACAATAGCCAAGCTGTGGAGCCATTTTCCGTACATGACCAATATTTCCCCCAACCGCCGGCCGAGTCGCTATGTCCGATGGTACCAGGGAAAAATACCTGATTGCCCGTGTAGCCTGCTTCCTTGCCCGTAAAGGTGAAGCCCCAGATTCCATCTACTTGCTCATATTTACAAGTAATACGTGCATCGCTATTTTCGCATGCAGCAAGACTCAATTCATCCATCTCATCCTTGTTTGGAGTGCGCCAGTTGGCTCCCCATGCATAGTTGTCACCCGTCTTGATGGCATCATAAAATCCCATATCGATGCCATCAATTTTTTCCACGGTTGAACCTATGTTATACTCAGCGAACTTGGGGCCATCTTTCCAGAGCTGTACCCAGTTGACCTCAACATCTTCGCCATTGATTTTTGCCGTGGCTTTGCCTGTAGTTGGCTCTGAGTTGTCCTTGAATGTGATGTTGTAAATCTTGTTGCGCTCGATAGTGACACCGTCAGCCTTCTTGGTAGTCATGCTCTTGGTGAAATTGGTTCCGTCGGCAGAGAGTTCTATCTTCAGGTCCTTGTATGGGTCAAAATCGTATTCCTCTGATGTCGCTTTCTTCTTCAATGAAGGGATAACAGGGATGTAGAACTCTGTTCCAGTAGAACTTGTAGCAACCGCACTGGTATATTCCACAGTAAATGTCTTGGCAGGGTCATCATCATTATCCAGATGTGCAGCATATTTACGTTCATATACTTCGGCAAATGAGCCAATACCGCTGAGAGCCTTATTGCTGCTGCTTATCTTGATGCTCTTTACGCTCTCCATCACGTCGCTTGCAACTGAGACCTTCAAGATGCTGAACTGGTTCTGGAAGTTCAACTCAGTATTCTCGCTTTCGGCATACATCGGCATGTTGAACTTGTCGTGGCTCGCTGTGATTTTAGCAGGAATAATGAGTCCTTCTACTTCTTCATCCATTTCCATAAATCCCATGAAAGATGCCTCATATAAGTCTGCGCCGCTCATCACTTCTACACCTGGCATGCTGGCCTTGAATGTAGTAGTTGGGCCGGCACTCTGTGCTGTATAGAATCCACCGGCAAAATCATCTTCAACAGAATCATATGAAACCACCATGATCTCATCACCTGCTTCCCATTCAGCCCACTTGTCTGTTGCGTTGAACGTGGTACGTGTGTCGCCGCCGATGCCTTCCATCGTAGCGGTGAAAGTAAGAGCCGTCTCAACTTCGCTGTTGAATACTTCGTTGTCGCTTGAACAACTGCTGAGTGCTGCTATCGCTGCCACAGCCATGAAAAGATACTTCTTCATTGTCTTCATTCTGTGTTTTAGTGGTTAATACCAGCCGTCAGTACTTCCTTCTCCGTACTGTTCGTTCTGTGTGTTGCTTTGGATACTTCCGCAGATAATCTCAGTCTGCTGCACTTTCACCACCTTCGTCCAAGGTGACTGATAACATTTCTTGTTCATTGTTCTATAAAAAATGTGTTTGATGAATCAAATTAGTTTGCGGCCTCCCATTTTGCATATAGAGTCCAATCCCGGTACACCTTGTCAGAGTCGAAGTGCCAGATATTTTCGGGACTGCAGTCCTCATTCGTGTACCAACCGGAAAATACAAAGCCGGCGGCGGCAGGATCGTCCGGTTTCGTGATTATGGATCCATACAGAACTTTCGTAATGTCAGCGGGAGCCGTTCCATGTCCATTGACTTTGAATGTAACGGTGAATTTCTTCGAGGGAGCAGGCGATGCGCCCACGTCTGTGACAAGGCGGACGGAATATCCCACACTTTTATCATCAATCGCTGTCCAGGCAGTCTTTGAAGTATTCATATGCGCCCTGTTCGCTAGAGCAGGATTAGGATTATCGACACGATTGGAAGTAACTGTCCAGAAAGTACCCATTTGGCCGAAATAAATAATTTTATCCTTGGTACGGCAGCCTGCTGCAGGGAAGAACACTGCACCGGCGGATTCCATTGCGGACCAATCGCTTTCCGATGCGTAGATATTATCTTCATAGCCGGATTCTTTTTCACTCTTTGTAAACGGAACAAAGGGACAACTGCCCCTGTTGGTTTCCGGATCGATGAATGTATCAGGAATAAGGATATTACCGTTCATTCCGCATACGACAGCACGGCCTATTCTGGATCTATCTGTGAACAAATAATGTGTTTCATCTACAGAAAGAGTGCGCCATACATTCCCGTCGCCAAACCTTGAGCCCCAGTCCTGGGAACGGCTGAGAACTTGTCCTCCCACAACACCGGGGACGTATTCCTCAGTATCGGGAATCGTTGACCAGCTGCCGTATCCCCAGGTGAAGAGTGATATCTCCTTGTCGTGACCGTCGGCGTATGTGGCCGGTCCGCAGTCGTACTGATTCCGGAAGAAACTCCAGATTCCGCTTTCCACATCATAGCGCAGGTTACCGGGAGAGAAGCGCACTCTCACGTCATCTGCCGTCCCCTCTATTTCGTCCTCTCCGGCACTGACTGTAAACACTCCGGGAAGGATAGCAGGATGATATTTGGTCCCGGTAAGGGTAAGACGGCCAACGGTGTTGCGCTGAACGTCAAGCTTTCCGCCTGTCATCAGGAAATATCCATCGTCGGTACCTGTGAATGTCATAGTGAGATTCTCATAGTTTCCGGCAGGAATGGCAATGTAGAAGTAATTGGCGCCCTTGCCGAGTATCTTTCCCTCCTCACCAAGATTCAGGGTGACAGCAATGGCGTCATCTGACTTGATTACAGCCTTACCTTCGGAGTCAACGGTGAACTCACCGCTCAGTGACTTTGTCCCGTCCTTGATCTCGATTGATTTGAGCACTATGTTCGGTATGGTCGTGTTGAACACAATCTGCAGCATGGCTCCGAGGCTTGAGAAGCTGACGGTCTCTCCCTCTGCGCCGGTTATGGTCTGCTTAGCATACATCGGAGCGACTTGTACGTCAGTCTGAACTGCAGGCCAGACATATCCGCCGTCGGTCTTGAGATCTGCCGGGTAGAAAGCCTCTATCTGGCCGGTTATGCCCTTTGACGGAGTGTCTTCAGTGAACCTGCCCTTGTTGGTACCGGCACTCTCATCGGAAACCGTGAATGTGTTGGCTTTCCCTCCGGAGGTGACATATATCTGGTCTCCCTTATCCCAAAGCACATCATAGCTGTACTGGTTATGGGCCCTGGTCCCACCCCCGACAGCTTCGGCCACTGCCGTGATGACTGTCCTTTCAGGGGCAACGGGCTTGTCCTCAATCCTGACGCATGATGCCGCAAGCACAAGAGCCCCGGCCATGCACATTGACGAAATAAATGTTCTTCTCATATGTTTGTTGTCTTTTTCTCTGATTGAACTCTATGCCTCACCGAAGCCGCCGTTCCCGTAATCATATTCACGCATAGGATCATTGCTCCCGCAAAGCACACCCTGCGCCTTGACGAAGACTACCCTTGTCTCCGGGCTTCTGTACCGCTTCACGCTGTCCCCGGCAGCGTTACCGTGTTTGACTTTTTCCATATTGTCGTTGTGTTCTTATCTGCTAATTATCAATAATTCTTACAAAAGTAACCAATTTCTCCGGCATTGTAAAGAAAAGGGTCTTGAATTGTGCGATTTGTGTGAAACCGCCGCCGGGATGCTATTCTTAACGGCTTCCAAAATCAGCAGGGACACGTACTATTGTTTAACTTACCGTGGTAAGGTGGTAAGGTAAGATAGATATTTGCTCGGTTTGTAGATATATTGAATTATTCCAGCAGAAATCGCAACCTAAAGTTGCGAGATTCGATTATTCGTCTAACATGTTGCAAACATAAACCACCTGAGTAAACAGCCCAAAGTAAGCATTTATTACAGACCCAAAGAAGCAATGCGAGCCATACTTCCTAAAAGGCCGATTTTATTTCCCTAGTTGGGAAACAAAATTTATCCAACTGGACAGCAAAAATCAGCCAGTTGAAGAAACATAGCGCCAACAGCCTTCAAAAGCAGAAAAGTGTACGTATTTTTCCTTAAGTTTAGGTAAGCAGCACCTTACCACCTTACCGACCTTAACGCCTTACCTCAGCATCACAAGGCCGCAGTCAGAGACTGTTCTGGGGCTAGGCTCTACGAAGCCTACTCCCTACGGAGCGAAATGCTAAAACGCGGAACTCGCTGGCGCTCAGACATCCGCGTTTCTCAACGCATTTCGCTCCTACTCGCTTAACGGCTTCTCCGAGAGACGCCCCAGAACAGCCTCTGCCTGCTCCGGAATTGCCCAAAGTAAGCCTTCAAAGATGTATTAAATGTACTGATTTAAAGACAGCACCTTCAAAATCTTATCGTAATAACTCCAACTCAACAGATGGGACACCGTACCTCTTTTTGGAAAGGCCATGTTATGAATCACTTATATTAATCTTAGCATAGAGCGTAGCAGAGCTAAATCACTATTGTATTTTTTCAAATATAACCTCAATGATTCCACAATAAATTTCTTTTGCTCATCATAATGGTCAGTAAAGTACGTACACCATTCTTTTCCGATTTCAATATATGAATCAAAGAGTGCATAAGGTGGCTGGGTATCCGCTATTTGAGACAAAGACATAACCTCTGCATCATTTGTATATTTAATCCATGGAGATAGGAAACGGAACGGAACATTTTTACCCAATGGGGCCACTATTCTGGAAATCTGTGAAATATGGTCTTGAAAATACCTTTCAATATTTGGCGATGTAGCATTTTTATCTACTACTAATTTTGATCTTATATCAGCAATCATTGCCTTCAGTTGGTCACTCTTTCCAAAATCAAGATTATCCTGACAAATCATTGGCCATGCAAGAGCAAGCATTCTTATCTCCAAATCAACAATTGGTATTGTAGAAACGCCTCTTTCTTTTACAATAGACAGGAACGACAGATACCAGAAGTACTTATAAGTAGTGACTTTAGTATCAAAAACATGCTTCAATTTGTTCGGGTCTATCTTATTATTACCCGGCGTGATATCGGCTGGTTCTTGTATTTTAGCAGCTATGATAGCAGCAGGAATCTGTTCCTCGGTAATAATGTCTTTATAGTATGTCAGAACCTGACATAAATAGTCTTTATACCCAACTGGAACGACAATATGCTCCAACTGTCTGCATTCGATTATTGGGCAGGTCCCGAAATGAACATCCGGACTCGAAATACGCAGTATTTTTAAGTTATTGCAATATGAGAACGCAGTATTGCCAATATACCGGATATTTGACGGAACGGTATAATCTGTCAGTGAATTGTCTTCAAGAAAATAATGATCGGGAATGACACCATCATCCAGAGTTTTTGCTGTCTTAGCCAGTTCAATGTATCGGTCCCAGTCAAAAAGAATTGGAGGTTCAATAGTAAGTTCATCAAACTCTATCTTGTCTTCATCGGAAATTCTCATCTGTCTCACGGTCATCATACTTGACTTTATATAATTGCCGGCCACGGCTTGGGGGATATACCTCAATAATATACCCCTGTTCATTAGTCTCAGTATTGATTACCCGGTCACCTTTCGAAAACTTGCTCATAAGCTATATATTACCGTATTCAAATCCTGGTTCGGCAGCCATTGCTGTCGTTCCGTAATCCAGCAATGAGTATGTGGTCGGCTCACTATACTCATCGGGTTCAACGTCTGCCCACTGCTCGCACTGTCTTATGACTGTTTCCAGTGCGTTCTGTTCCTCTTCTGGCGGGTATTTGTGTTTTTTCAAAAGGCGCTTTACAATGCTTCGCATACCGGCACGTGCCGATTCTTTCTTCTGCCAGTCAATTGTGCGGTTCTTGCGCAAGGCATCTATCAGTTCCTTTGTGATTGCCACCAGCTGTTCGTTGGAATAGAAGTCCTTGACTGCCTGCGGCTTGGTCAGCGCATCATAGAAAGCCTTCTCTTCCTTGTTAAGGCCCAGTTCGTCGGCCTTGTTCTCGTTCTGTGCAATATCGTTGGCAAGGTCAAGCAGTTCCTTGATAACCTCTTCGTTGGTCAGCAGCCCCTTCAGGTAGTTTGACAATGACATATTCAGCAAATCCGAGAACTTCTGTGCCTGAACAATGTTTGTCCTCTCATACAGATGAACCCTTTCCTTCAGCAGCTTCTTCAGCAATTCTATGGCTATGTTCTTTTCCTTCATCTTGGAAATCTCATCCAGGAATGCTGGATCAAACAATGAGAACTCAGTCTTGACATCCGAGAACAGATTGATGACACCCTCGCTCTTCACACTCTGTTTCAACAGTTCGCCAATGCGCTCGTTAATGTCCTTCTTGCTGATGGTGCCCTTTGCCTTGATTCTGCCTATCAGTGTCCTGACAGCTTCGAAGAAACCGGATTCGTATCTCTGGTTTTCGTCAAGAAGACTGCGGCAGAGACTTCTGGCATTCTTCAGCAGCAGTGCCTGCTTGAGGAATTCCGGCAAGTCATTCTCATGCTGAGGTGCCAGCAGGAAGTTCACCCCACCCTTTATTATCATGCCGCGGTCAGCATCTGTTCCAGTGCGGAAGTTTGAATAGTCATAGCCATGGAAGAAATCACGGCAAATTTCAATCTTTTCATTGAACTTTACCAGAGCAGTATCCTTGATGTCCTGATTGCCGTAATTCTCGCGGTCATTCTTGGTATAGTCACGCATGGCCTCCTTCAGGGCTTTGGCTATACCTATATAGTCAACCACCAGACCACCGGCCTTTCCGGCAAACACTCGGTTAACACGTGCAATAGCCTGCATCAGGTTATGACCGGACATCGGCTTATATACATACATTGTTGCCAGTGACGGAACGTCAAAGCCAGTCAGCCACATATCCACAACAATGGCAATCTTCAGCGGGTCATTATTGTCCTTGAACCTCTTGGCCAGTTCCTTCTTGTACTGCTTGTTGCCAATAATGTCATGCCATTCTTCCGGGTCATTATTGGAACCCGTCATAACGCACTTGACCTTCTCTGTCCAATCAGGGTGAATCTCCAGAATCTTATGGTATATACTTATTGCAATAGGCCTGGAATATGCAACAATCATTGCCTTTCCGGTAAGCTCGTACTTACGGTTGTCCTCATAATGATTCAGTATGTCACGAACCAGTGAATCAATGGTCTCGGGCGCCCCAAGAATCTCTTCAAGGTGTGACATCTCATGCTTGCTTTCATCAATCTGAAGCTCTGTGGCACCATTTGCAGCCAGCTGGTCATATTCGTCATCCAGCTGCTTCAGGGTAGCCTCGTCAAGTTTCAGATTAACCACACGCGATTCATAATAGACAGGAACCGTTGCCTTGTCACGAACGGCCTGAGTCATATCGTATATGTCTATGTAGTTACCGAAGACCTCTTGCGTATCCTTGTCCTTGGTCGACAATGGGGTTCCTGTAAAACCAATGAACGATGCGTTCGGCAGGCTGTTGTGTATGATTCTGGCCATACCTATACTTACTTTACCGTTCTCGTCAATACGTTCCTCAAAACCGTATTGCCCACGGTGAGCCTCGTCTGTCATTACCACAATGTTCTTACGCTCGGAAAGAGGTTCCGCCGATTCCTCAAACTTCTGCATGGTAGTGAATATGATGCCGTTGGCTTCGCGCCCCTTCAGCAGTTCCTTCAGATTCTCGCGGCTGGTGGCCTGCACTGGTTTCTGACGCAGGAAGTGTGCGCATTTTGAGAACTGACCGTACAACTGCTCGTCCAGGTCATTACGGTCTGTAATTACTACAATAGTAGGTTGTGAGAGAACACTCTGAATAAGGTGTGCATAGAACACCATGGACAGAGACTTACCACTACCCTGTGTGTGCCAGAACACTCCAATCTTGCCGTCACTGTTAGTAGCCCTGACGGTACGGTCCACAGCCTTGCGTACGGCAAAGTACTGGTGGTAGCCGGCCAGAATCTTTGCATCGCCCGATTCCTCACAGCTGAAACAGGTAAAGTTCTTCAGAATATCCATGAACCTGTCACGCTTGAACATTCCCACAAAGAAAGTGTCATAGTCAATGGCATCGGTGCTTTCATACGTTCCGTCCTTGGTTTTCCATTCCATGAAGCGGTCCTCGTTGCTGGTAATGGTTCCGGCCTTTGAGCACTCCATATCACTCATCACGCAGAAAGCATTGTATATGAACATTGAAGGAATCTCCTTCATATAGTTTTTAATCTGACGATAAGCCGCCGATGCATCTGTCTCCTCGCGCGATGGTGACTTCAACTCAACAAGAACCAGTGGCAGTCCGTTGACAAAAACAATAATATCGGCACGTTTCTCTGAATATTCCTGGAAAGTCCACTGATTGACAGCCTGGAACGAGTTGCGGTTGACATTGGAATAATCCACCAGATAGATAATGTCATGCAGCAATTCGCCTTTATGTTCAAAAGTCACTTCAACACCATTCTGCAGATAGTCCATAAACTTCTGGTTCTTCTGCACCAGCGTGCCGGAGTCAATGCTTGTGACCTTACGTATGGCCTCATCAATGGCAGCATCACTTTTGGTGGGGTTCACCATAGTAAGACTGTGTCTGAGCTGCGGTTCATTAAACGGAACACGATAGTCCCTGACTATTTCAGGGCCATACAGAGTCTCATAACCCAAATTGTCAAAGAGACTCATCAACGCGTTTTCGTAACTTTCTTCAGAGAACATATATTATGCTGTTAGTCAAATTATTACTTAAGTTAGGAATGTAGCTATGCGGCTAAATTATGATTTCTAACGCGGTTCAGCGTGAAATGATGCCGTCTGACACGGCTGTTGTATGTGGCAGTCGTTGTCATTATCCCAGGAATTTGCGGTGTGATAGTTTTACATTGGTCTGGTTGACCATTGCGTAACGCATGGTGGTGTCAATCTTTACGTGACCCAGAAGTTTCTGGACCTGTTCAACGGGCATGCCTTTGTCTATGGCCATTGTGGCAAGCGTTCTTCTGAACTTGTGCGGGTGGATTCTGGGTATCTTCAGGCCCCGGCCCAACTCACGAAGACGCATTTCGACACCGGTTATCTGTAACCTGACGTGCGGCCTGTTAAGCGATACAAAAAGAGCCTGATTCTTGTCTTTGCGTGATGCCAGATATTCCTGAAGGTGCAGTTTGGCACGAGCATTGAAATACACTATGCGCTCCTTGTTGCCTTTTCCGAAAACAATGCATTCACGTTCGGCAAAATTCACATCGTTGCGGTTCAGTTTGACCAGTTCCCCCACCCTGATTCCTGTTGATACAAGCAGGTCGATAATTGCCAGATCACGCTTGCATTTGCAGTTGTCACGCAGACGCTCCAGATTCTCATCGCTGATTACCTCCTTGACCTGTTCGCCTGTCTTGACTTTGTGAATCCTGCGGACAGGGCTTTTCAGAATGAAGTCCTCGTCTTCCAACCAGCTGAAGAACGATGAAAAGATTCTGCGAATGTTGTCAATGGTGACTTTGCTTGACTTGTGCTTCTTCTGAAAGACAGCAAGATAGGCGCGAAGGTCATCGGTCGTGTATTCCTTGACTGATTTTGGCATGTACCTGAACAGTTGCCTGACTGTTGTCTCATAGTACTTGATTGTCTTGGTTGAACACCCCTCCACCAGCTTTGCAGAAAGGAATATCTCCAGAAGACGGTTGTTGGAAACAATATCCTCCTGGATTTTGTCTCCATCCTCAATGAGCGTGTATCTGCTCAGTGTCTGCAGCAGCACGCTATTGAGTTGCGTCATCTGATCAACGGTTAGTGTTCCTGACATCAAGTCTGTTACTTCTTGGATAAACGTTTCTTTCATAACCCCTGTATTTATAATTAGTAAGTCCGGACAGGGGAATACGGTTGCTACTTGATCTCGAATCCTATTGATGCCAACTGTTTCCTGATCTCGGCTTCAAGTTCGTGTGACTGCTGGAACAGCTCGCCAAGTTCGGTTGTAAGGCGGGTCATTTTCTCCTGGAAAGGTTCACCATCGTCCTTTGTCTCGGCTATTCCCACATAACGGCCTGGAGTCAGAATATATTCCTGCTTTGCAATATCCTGAATGCTGACTGTCGCACAGTAACCCTTTTCATCCTGCAAAGTACCATCAACATACTGGTCATACGTGCCGGCAATCTTCAGAATGTCTTCCTCGGACAGTTCACGCAACTTGCGGGTTACCATTGTACCCAGGTTGCGGGCATCAATGAACAGCACTTTGTTTGTCTGTTTCTTGGCACGATTCAGGAACCACAGGCATACGGGGATTCCCGTAGAATAGAACAGCTTGTCGGGAAGCGCCACAATGCATTCTACAAGGTCGGCCTTCAGAATATTCTCGCGTATTGTACCTTCTCCGCCCGATTGCGATGAAAGGGAGCCGTTGGCCAGCACCATTCCAATCTTCCCGACAGGTGACAGATGGTGAATCATATGCTGAAGCCATGCAAAGTTGGCATTGCCCGATGGCGGTATTCCGTATTTCCAGCGTACATCATCCTGAAGTTTGTCAGCACCCCAGTCGCTCATATTAAATGGCGGGTTGGCCATCACGAAATCGGCCTTCAGAGTGCTGTGCTGGTCTTTCAGGAATGAGTCCGCATTAGCTTCGCCAAGATTGGCCTCAATTCCGCGTATGGCAAGATTCATCTGAGCCATTTTCCAAGTGGTTGGATTGCTTTCCTGACCGAACACCGATATGTTGTTTATGTTTCCCTGATGACGCTCAATGAACTTTGCCGACTGTACAAACATACCGCCCGAACCGCATGCAGGATCAAAGACACGGCCATGATACGGTTTCAGGACCTCAACCAATGTGCGTACAATACACGACGGCGTATAGAATTCGCCCGCATTCTTGCCTTCGGCCGATGCAAACATTGACAGACAGTATTCGTAAGTGCGGCCCAGGATATCCTTGCTGTCACCATGTGCCTTCATATTTACGTTGGTGAACAGGTCAACCACATTGCCAAGCTTCTCCTTGTCAAGTTCCGGACGTGCAAAGTTCTTGGGCAAGATTCCCTTGAGACGTGCATTCTCCTGCTCAATAAGGCGCATTGCATTGTCAATAATCACACCTATTTCGGGTGTGTGGGCTGCCCCTGCAATCACTTCCCAACGCGCATCTTTCGGAACATAGAATATATTGCAACTGGTGTATTCATCCTTGTCTTCCTCCATTCCGTAACCTTCGGTCACAAGTTCCGAATGCTTCTCGTCAAAGCGGTCAGAAATATATTTCAGGAAGATAAGCCCCAGCACTACATGCTTATACTCCGAGGCATCCATACTGCCCCTTAATACGTCAGCCGCATTCCAAATCTGTTTCTCAAATCCAACGTCTGCAGAATTCACTTTTGCCATAATAATGCCTTATATAGTTGACTTCTGTTATTATAGTTATCAAAATTATGAAAAATATAAATATATGGTACATTAATGAAGAAAAAAACGAAAACAGGCCTATTGACGTTTGGTCAGTGTCCACTCAACAGTAATCCGGTGTCCACTCAACAGTAATCCGGTGTCCACTCACCCTCCTATCGGTCTCCACTCGTTCTCCACTCTGTGTCCACTCGTTCTCCACTCTGGCTCCACTCTGTGTCCACTCATTCTCCACTCAGAGGCGGAAAAAGAGTGGAAAACGAAAGGAAGCACAGCGAAGTCACAGCGGAATCGTGGACTGAGAGAAACACGTAAGCATTTCTTACCTGCGCGACGCCTCTCTGTCATAGTATGCGAGAGCTTATTGTTCAATTGGCAATTCCGGAGCAGTCAGAGACTGTATTGTTTTTCAAAGAAAAAAAACATATCTTTGCAACGGCATCACGCATGTCAGATATTATTTGAGGCAATTCATTAATTAACAATAAACAACAAACAGATTATGAAAAAAACAATGATTTTCACACTCGCACTCATTGCCTGTGTATTCAGTTTCGTATCTTGCGACAAGGAGAGTGAAAGCGAGACTACCGCACCAATCGTAGGCACCTGGAAGTTTACAAGTATTTCAGGAACAGTGTCTGCTATGGGTTACTCACAGCCTATCTCAAAAGAAGATATTGACCTTGGTGAGACTATCACCTTCAACGCTGACGGCACCACATCAGATAAAGGCACCACTTACAAGGTTGAGAACGGCAAGCTCACTCTGAGATCCACTGATGGAATGGCAATAGATTTCGTCATTGAAACGCTCAACGCGTCAACACTCAAGCTCGGTTTGAATCAGACTATCGTTGAAGAGGATGAGGATTATCCTATGCCTATTGAAATTACAGTTGATGCTACCATCACTTTCTCACGCGTAAAGTAATCCACTTAATTACAATACCGACTAAAAAAAGCCCGGAGACAATCACGTTTCCGGGCTTTTCTGTCTAATACGCCTATCTCACCTTGGCAAACACCCTGCCGGAAGACTCCTCAAGAGATGTGGTATAACCGCGCAGAAGGGTAATGCTCAGGTCATCCTCACGGCCTGAATCAGATAGTATGGGGTGACGGTTATCGGAACACGTCAATAATAATCCGATACTCTGGCTCTGCTCTATATACTGAACGGCGAGAATGGCGCCGGCCTCTATCCTGGAGCCACAGCCGTCACCGCTCTGGAACAGCTGCAGCAGCTCTTCCACCGCAGCCGTTGTATGGTCAGCTACAGACTGTGGGACCAAATGGCGCAGAAGGAACTGCTCCAGGCCATTGCTCAACTCTATGTAGTCGTAATCTCTAACAATGCCGTATTCGAATTTGCTGATACCCTGAATAAAGCGTTTGGTCTCCTCAAGCTGCGGATTGGTGAATATCTGCTCAGGAGTTCCCTGCTCGTATATTACGCCATGATTCATAAAGAACACACGGTTGCTCACGTTGCGGGCGAACTTCATCTCGTGCGTCACTATCAGCATTGTCATGCCACGTGCGGCAAGCTCGCGGATAACGGTCAGGACCTCGTTTATCATTGTCGGATCAAGAGCCGAGGTAGGCTCATCGAACAAGATGACCTCAGGGTCCATAGACAGGCAGCGCGCTATGGCTACACGTTGTTTCTGACCGCCGGAAAGCTGAGACGGCATACAGGCGGCCTTGTTGGCAAGACCTACGGCAGACAGAAGCTCCATTCCACGCATCTCAGCCTCCTCACGGCTTTTGTTCAGAAGCCTCATTGGCCCTATGCACAGATTCTCAAGCACTGTAAGATGCCCAAACAGATTGAAGGACTGGAACACCATTCCCATACGGCGGCGCATCTCATCCTCGCCGGCACCTGGCATGGTGACAGTTCCCTCTGTTGGAGACTCCAGTTTGTTCAGACATCGCAGGAATGTACTCTTTCCGGTGCCGGAAGGTCCTATTATTGACACCACATCGCCTTTGTGAATATCAGTGGTTATATTCTTCAGGACCTCTACCCCATCCTCAAAGACCTTGCGCAGTCCGTTTACTGACAGAACCACCTGCTCGTTATGTACAGCGCTGTCCAAGCCGCCCGTGGCAACAGGTTTCTCTGCAGGCCTGGCTGTCAGTCCGGGAGCAACGTCACTACCCTTCTTTGGAAGAGTCATATCAAGCAGCCAGCCAATCAGCCTGACAAAGACTACAGTGATAAGGTAATAGATGATAGCCGCCGCAATGAACGGGAAGAAGGCGTCGAACGTGCGGCTGCGGATAATATCCATTGATTTTGTCAAATCAACAACCGCTATGTAGCCAATAATAGACGTTGACTTTATCATTGCTATCACCTGCCCGTTATACACCGATTGCGCGCTGCGTGCCGCCTGCGGCAAAATGATGTTGAGGAAAGTCTGTCTATTTGAGAAGCCGAGCGCATATCCGGCCTCGCGCTGCCCACGGTCAATGCCCTCTATGGCCATACGGAACACATCGCCCACAAAAGCGGCCATACTCATGGCAAGGGCAATTATGGATACAACCTCGCCGTTTATCCCCAATGGCGCGCAGACCGCATAGTACATAATCATCAGGAACACCAGAATGGGCACCACGCGCATAATCTCTATATAGACCTTGGCAGTCTTTGACACAAAGCGTTTGCGGCTCATACGCATGGCGCAGACAAGCGCGCCCAGCAATGTTCCCAGTATAAGGGCAAAGAATGATATACGTACGGTAAGCCACAGTCCATCGGCAATCATCTTCCAACGGTCCTCCTCAATGAATGTACGGTGGAAGGCGTCTGACACATTGGAGAAGAAGCCGGTCTCCTTATATAGCCCCGCCTCTTTCATCTGACGGGTGGCAAGTTCCCCGCTGTAACCCACCAGGGCATGCGATGCCTTGTTGTACGGATTGGATTTAAGCATATTCCCGTTTATGCTTCTGTCCGGTCTCACAGATATGCCCGACATTCCCATATCTATCTGTCCGGTCTGTACGGCAGCAAGAATACTGAGCTGCGGCATATTCAGAAGCTCCACGGGACGGCCCACGTACTTTGCGAACTCATATATCAGATCTATATCGAAACCGGCGGGTTTTCCGTTGGAGATATATGTTGTGCCCACAACCGTAAAACCGCTGGCAACGTGAATAGGATCTCCCGAGGCAGGGACATCATAGTCTCTCGCCACAGGATCGGGGGTTCCGTATGGTCTCAGCCAGTAGTCCTTTGAGTCAAGCATCATCTGGCGGGTCTCAGGAAGGCTCAGCCATTCGTCGAAGCGCTCCTTCAGGTCACCGTTCCTCAGGCTGAACAAGGCAATCTGATTATCAACCAGAATGGAGTCCCAAACCAGATACAATCCCGGTATTGTGTGCATATATGCCTTGAATTCCGGCATACGCACTGTCATCAGGTCAATGGAGCCGTTTTTCAGGCCCTGAATGATTGCGGCAGGCTCGGTATGATATTCCACCTTGTACCCGCACTCTTCCGCGTGAGCGGAAAGGATTGTCTCTACAGTGGCGCCCTGGTATGTTCCTATTACAGTGCCTCTCAGTTCCTCAAACGAGTGTGCGGTTATTATCTTGGCCTGTTTCGAGCAACTTGCAAGCAACAGTATCGCCATTGCCAGAATGACAGGATATCTTCTCATATCATCTAATTTTTTCCTTGATTTTTTGAACGATGTCAATGACTTGCCCCTTTGTCAAGACGGCATCCGCACCGACCATTCAAGCACGAAGATAACAAATAGTCTCTTATTAAATACAATATATGCTCCCGTTTATTTAGCGCTCCGCCTCATTCCCTTCTATTCACTTATTTTATACCTTTGCCAATACAATGAGACGAACATGACAGTTGCATTATGGAACAGATAATATCGTTTCTCCAGGAGCTTTACGAAAACAACAACAAGCCTTGGTTCGACGCTCACAAGAGTGAGTATCTGAAAGTACGCGAGAAGTTCAGCGCCCTTGCCTTGCAGATAATAAGCGGAGTACGCAAGTTTGACAATAACATTGGCCCGCTTACGCTGCAGGACTGCACATACCGCATTAACCGCGATATACGGTTCTCGCAGGACAAATCGCCATACAAGACCTATTTCGGAGTGTTCGTTGCGCCACAGGGCAAGAAATCAGGTTACCACGGATACTATTTCCACATAGGAGTGGCCCCGGGCGAGAGCTATCCCGACGGACACATGCTTGGCATAGGCGACTATTACTGCGAGCCTAAGGCGCTCAAGATATTGCGCGAGGATATTGAGGCCGGCAATGGTGATTTCGATGCCATAGTCCGATCGGCAGACCCACGCCTGTATCTGGATATGGAGAACTCCCTGAAAAGAGTTCCCGCAGGATTTGAGAGCGGCACCATCAATGATGACTACCTTAAGCTGAAGAGCTTCTGCCTCTGCTTCAAGCCCGGTCACGATTTCATTATGGACAGCAACCTTGTTGACAACGTCCTTGAAATCTTCAAATCCGCCAAGCCATTCATAGACTACATCAACCGCGCCATCAGCTATTCCCGCCAATCCGAATCTATCTGAATAAGGATTGTTGAATTTCAGTAATCCGGTCAATAGCGAATAGCGGTATGTGGCAGGAACCCTCGCCACCCTCGGCGCGTCAGAGGGAGGGGCAACTGCAATAACTATTATTCAGCAACAGTACCTTTCAGCCGGAACAGCCCGCAAAGCGCGAACAAGCAGATGGCAAGAGCCGTGAGCAACTCCGCCACCGGCACAGCCGCCCACAGGCCCGTCTCACCGAAGATCCGAGGCAAGACAAGAAACGCCACCGTAGGCAACGCCATACCACGCAGGACCGTCAGGACAGTTGCAATGGCAGACTTCTCCACACTCTGGGCAAAACCAATCACAGTCATTGCCAGCGCCATAAACAGGAAGCCCCAGGAATAAACCGGGAAACCCGACACGCACAACTCAAACGCATTTGAGCCCCGCTCCAGAAAAACCGAGACAATAGGCTGCACGAACACCGTCATAAGCAGCGACATTGAGACTCCGAACACACAGGCAATAACCAAAGCCAGACGGAGCGTCCTGCGCACACGGTCAAAAGCACCCGCGCCATAGTTGTAGCTGATAATAGGCTGGGCAGACTGCGAGATTGCCGCATACACCATAAACACCACCGGAATCAGATAACAGGCCACGCTGAACGCCGCCACTCCATCCTCGCCAAGCATCCTCATAAACACATAGTTGCCCACCAGCGTAAGGACAGACATAGAGAACTCGCCAAGGAAACCCGATACGCCAATCTTCATCATATACCAGATATTGCGCATTGTAAGCAGGAAGCTGGTAAGACTGGTCTTAAGGCGGTACAAAGCCAGCGTCTTTCTGCCGGAAAGCATATACCAGGCCACCATCAGCACGCCAAGGAAACTGCCTATCGATGTGGCCAGCGCCGCACCCATAAGCCCCCATCCCATTGGAAAGATGAACAGCCAGTCCAGAAAGATATTGACACAGGCAGGCACAATCTCAACCATCATGGAATACTTCGGGCTGCCGTCCAGACGTATGATGAACTGCCCTAAGATCTGAAGCATCACGAACAGCGCGCAAGGTATGAACCACAGGTAATACTCACGGCACATAGACATCAGCGAGTCACTGCATCCCATCAGAACCAGCATCCGGTCAGGAAAGGCATAGAGAATCACGCCAAGTATGGTCCCGAAAAACAATGCCGCCAGAAACGCCTGGGTAACGACTATGCGGGCTGCCTTCAGGTTATCCTGCGACATATGTATGGCCGCCACCACCGACGCTCCCATAGCGAACATCATTCCTATGCCTGTGGCCAGAGTGAATATCGGCATCACAAGATTAACCGATGCCAGTCCGTCGCTGCCTATGCCCTGCCCTATGAAAATGCCATCGGTCAGGCAGAACAGCACACTGAACATCATACCCAGAAGCGTGGGTACAAGAATCCGGGCAAATGTGGCGGAAATGCGGCCATTCCCAAAGTCAATGCTATCCCTGCTCAAATCTCCCATATATGTTGGCTTTTGTCTGCAAATTTACTATCTTTGCAGATTATGTGAAACAATTATTAATACAAAGGGTTAAATTATTACGAATATGGCACAGAATGATTTTTTGCTGACATTCAGCGGTGAGTTGAGCAAGGAGAAAGTCGCCGGGCTGGAGACGGCCATGAGCGCAGATACTATCTACACTGTTGACTTCGCAGAGGTCACTGACATCAATTTCGCAGCATTGCGCGCTATTCTGAACTGCCGCAAGTCAGGCAAGCGTTTCATAATCATCAACGCCTGCGACAAGGTAGCCGAGAAATTCGAGGATACCGGCGTATCATCCTTTGTAAACATCTGCCGCAAGCCCAAGCCACTGGATATGTCTAAGTACCAGGAGTTTGGCGCAAGCTTTATGTCAACGGCATACAAGAGTCTGGATGGAGACTCAATGATCAAATGCTATGGCTCAAGAGTGTCAAAGGCCGCAGCGGCACAGGAGAAGGCCGTGGCACGTGCCGTGCTTCAGTTCGGAATCAACA
Organism: uncultured Bacteroidales bacterium; assembly: GCA_937898885.1. GTDB lineage: Bacteria > Bacteroidota > Bacteroidia > Bacteroidales > Bacteroidaceae > Colenecus. Next base: position 53,603 of record CALDKD010000089.1, read on the forward strand.
CTCCGCTAGTAGGAACGCTGTACGAGGACGGCCAGACTACCGCCATTGATTTTGAGCGCATTGAAGGCAAGCGCTCGCTCTCACGCATCATATCTGAGGAGCCTGAGCGTATGGAGGAGATCACCACCCTCTTCGCAAAGATGTGCAAGGAACTGCACAGCACCCCTTGCGACACCACCATCTTCAATGACAAGAAGAGTATTTACCGCTTCATAACCACCCAGTGCGCCGAGCTGAATGATGAGGAGAAAGCAAGGATTCTGGCGTTCATAGACACCATACCCGATGCCACCACCTGCCTGCACGGCGATATGCAGCCAAGCAATGTCATCACAACCGGCGAGGAGACAATGTGGATTGACCTGTCTGATTTCGGATACGGATATCCGCTGATGGACCTTGGTATGCTGTATTTCCTTACGAACCTTACCCCCGAGGATCATATGGTTAACCTGTTCCACCTGAGCAAGGCAAAGACAAGAGAGCTGTGGGAGATATTCGTACGCGAGTATTTCGATGCCAGGACTCCGGAGCAGCTGGCTGCCGCCGAGCGTGAGCTGCTGCCATATACGGCTCTGCATATGTTGTATCTGGGCACATCATTCGGTTTTGAGCCGTTTATGATGCCGATAATAAAAGGAATTCTTTTGAGATAATACGGAATGAGAAAAATACTGTCCGCATTCTGCTTGGCTTTGCTTGCGCCTATGCTCAGCCTGGCGCAGGTTGATCTGGCAAAGGCAGACAAGCTGCTAAGCACGGGAGAGAACACTCAGGAGTGCGTAACATATCTTGAATCTGTCTTGCCTCAGGCAGCGAAAGGCCACGAGAAGGCTGAGGTGTTGTGGAGGCTGTCACGGGCATATCTGATTATCGGTCAGAACGAGACAGGCAAGGAGAGAAAGAGAGAGATATTCGGAAAGGGCGTTGAGCTGGCCAGCCAGGCCATAAAGGAAGACCCGAAAAATCCGGAGTGCTATATGTGGCACAGCGGCAATGTGGGCCGCGAGTGTCAGACCAGGAGCTTCGCCGAGCAGGCCAAGAAGCTCTCCGTTATTATGGGAGACCTGACCACCATCCTTGACAAGATGAGGATGACGGAGTATTCCGCCGCCTGGCAGGCTATGGCCGAGATATATCTGAATCATCCCCTCAAATCCAACGACGAGGCCATCTGTTTTGCAAGAAAGGCCGTTATGACCATACCGAAGGGTGAGCTGCGCATCTCCGCCTATACCCTGCTGGCCAAGCTTCTTTACGAGCGCGACTGGAACGCGCAGAAGAGAAGCGCCGCAATATCCAAAAATGTAGAGAAGTTCAAGCAGAGCTACAGCAGCGTGACAGACAAGTACGCCTATTTTGACGGATCGCTTGGAACATCGTACAAACAGGCCTGGTCCTCAAAGGAGCTTGGAGCAATGTCGGACCGCGAGGAGGCAAAGGCCATTGTGGCATACGTGAGGACACTCTACAACAACAGCAGCGCGAAGAGCGGCTTTGACAAGGCAGACTTCAAGGAGCTGACCTCAATTAGCAGTAAGTGGTAACTATTATCAATCAGTAAGTCCATACCGGATTATGGAACAGGCTAAGCTTTGGAACAGCAATTACCTGAAGATTTGGTTTGGTAATTTCCTTATCCATTTCTCTTTTACGCTGATTGTGCCATTGCTGCCCCTTTATCTGTCTGAGACATTCGGCGCGAACAAGCAGACAATAGGTCTGTGTCTGGCCGGATACTCCATAATGGCACTTATAATAAGGCCGTTCAGCGGCTATGTGGTTGACTCGTTCCCGCGCAAGGCTGTGCTGATAATATGCAATTTCATATTTGTGGCCCTATTCGCGGGTTACCTTGCGGCCGGCTCGCTTGCAATGTTCACTATATTCCGCACGCTGCACGGAGCTCCGTTCGGCGCCACCACAGTGGCTGCAAGCACGGTTGCGATAGATGTGCTGCCAAGTGAGCGCAGGACCGAGGGAATAGGCTACTACGGGCTCAGCAACAATCTTGCGATGGCGCTTGGCCCTGTACTTGCCATTTATTTCCTGGATCTTTTCTCAGGCAACTTCAAGGCGCTTTTCTGGCTCTCTTTAGGAATATCGTCCCTGGGACTGCTTCTCGATTCAACCATCAGACATCCCAAGAAAGATTTCGTAACAGAGAAGAAAGTGTTGTCCTTAGACCGTTTCTTCCTCTTGAACGGATGGCGGGAGGCACTGACTATGGTGTGCTTCGCCTTCTCGTATGGTGTCCTGGCCACATATGTGGCTATCTACGGCAAAGAGGAATTGGGTATTACCAGCGGCACGGGAGTATTCTTCTCCCTGCTGGCAATAGGACTTATACTCTCACGTCTGACAGGCGCCCACGCGCTCAGAAAGAACCAGGTGAGCAGGAATGCCACGATAGGAATTCTAATCTCTATCTGGGGATACCTGTTGTTCGCGGCGCTCCACACTCCGGTGGGTTACTACGGAGCCGCACTTATAATTGGTCTGGGAAACGGCCATATGTATCCGGCATTTCAGAATATGTTCATCAACCTTGCTCCGAACAGCCAGCGCGGAACCGCCAATTCCTCCATCCTGACATCCTGGGACGCAGGATTCGGACTCGGAGTGCTTATTGGAGGAATGCTGGCAGGACATTTAGGTTATCACGCGGCATTCTGGGGAGCATTCGTATTGAACGCAGTTGGGCTTACATACTACTTTGCAAGCGCCAGAAGGCATTTTGAGAATAACAAGCTTAGGTAACGCGATATGAGAAGAATCGTAATAAAGATTGGCAGTAACGTGCTTACACGTACAGACGGCACGCTTGATGTCACACGCATCTCATCCATTGTGGATCAGGTGGCGGCCATAAAGAAGACAGGATGTCAGGTAATACTGGTATCCAGCGGAGCTGTGGCCTGCGGACGCAGTATGCTGGGCAGCAGACACTCCGCACGCAAGCTTGACACAGTGCAGCAGCGGCAGCTATACTCGGCTGTGGGACAGGTTCGCCTGATTGGCATATACAGCAGGATGTTCCGCGACTGGGGGCTGGATGTTGGCCAGGTGCTTACAATGAAGGAGAGTTTCGGCACAAGGCGCGAGTATCTGAATCAGCGCTCCTGTATGGAGGTGATGCTTGCGAACGATGTGATTCCTATAGTAAACGAGAACGATACCGTCAGCGTTACCGAGCTGATGTTCACCGACAACGATGAGCTGTCAGGTCTGGTGGCATCGATGATGGATGCCGATACGCTTCTCATTCTGAGCAACATTGACGGTATATACAATGGCTCGCCCAGGAATTCCAGGAGCCAGGTAATCCGCAAGGTCATGCCGGATGATGACCTGACCCAGTATATCAGCAGCGAGAAGAGCGGTTTCGGCCGTGGCGGAATGCTCACCAAGAGCTCCATTGCCAGAAAGGTGGCGGACGAGGGCATCAGGGTTATCATTGCCAACGGTTATACGCAGGACATCATACGCGACATTTACCTTGAGCAGGAGAATGTGGTCTGCACCGAGTTTGTTCCACGCTGCGAGGGAGTATCGAGCATCAAGAAATGGATGGCGCACAGCACCGATTTCACTAAGGGAAATGTCTATATAGACGCGAATGCCGAGAAGGTGCTCACCGGTAAAAGCGCCGCCAGCCTGCTGCCTGTTGGCGTGACACGCATTGAGGGAGACTTTGAGGAGGGCGATGTAGTTGCCATTTTCAACTCCAACGGCAGGAAAATAGCTATCGGGAAGAGTGCATACGCATCGGCCGAGGCACAGGGTGTGATTGGCAAGCACGATTGCCGCCCGCTTATTCATTATGATTATCTTTATCTGATCTAAATTATGGAAGAGTTATTTAAAGCTGTAAAAAAAGCAAGCCGCGGCATAGCATTGTTGTCTGACGAGACTCGCAGTCAGGCGCTTCGTGGTGTGGCTGATGCCATAATGGCAAATATGCAAAGACTTCTGGAAGCCAATGCAAGCGATCTGTCCAGAATGGATAAGACATCGCCACTCTATGACCGTCTGATGCTGACGGAGAAGCGCATTGAGGCAATAGCCGGTGATATGCGCTCGGTGGCGGGACTCCCCTGCCCTCTTGGCCGCACGCTCCTGGACAAGACACTGCCCAACGGGCTCAGGCTGCGTAAGACAAGCGTGCCTTTCGGCGTGATTGGCGTTATTTACGAGGCACGTCCGAACGTCACTTTTGATGTATTCTCACTTTGTATGAAGAGCGGAAACGCCTGCATACTTAAAGGCGGCAAGGATGCCGATGACACCAACCGTGTAGCGATATCAATAATAAAGGATACCCTGTCATCAATGGGGATATCACCGGATGCGGCAGAGCTTCTTCCTGCCACTCACGATGCGAGCCTTGCCATGCTCAGCGCCACGGGATATGTGGATGTGGTGATTCCTCGTGGAGGCCGCCGCCTGATAGACTTCGTGCGCGATAACGCGAAAGTACCCTGCATAGAGACAGGTGCGGGTGTGGTGAACGCATATTTCGACAAGTATGGCAATCTGGAGATTGGCAAGGCGATTGTACTGAACGCCAAGACACGCCGCGTGAGTGTCTGCAACGCGCTTGACTGTCTTCTTGTTCACAAGGACAGGCTCTCCGACCTGAAGGAGCTTTGCGCTCCGTTGGCGGCAAAGAATGTGCTTCTTTATGCGGACCAGCGGGCGTTCCAGGCTTTGGACGGCTCATATCCGATGCTCTCGCAGACCGTAGAGGAGAGTTTCGGTACAGAGTATATGGACTATAAGATGGCGATACGCACGGTTGACTCACTTGACGAGGCTCTGAGCCACATAGAGCGTTACGGCTCCGGACACAGCGAGAGCATCATAACTGACAACGGGCAGAATGCCGCCATATTCCAGCAGAGCGTGGATGCGGCCTGCGTCTATGTGAATACCCCTACCAGTTTCACCGACGGCGGTCAGTTCGGGCTTGGCGCAGAGATCGGCATCAGCACTCAGAAGCTGGGAGCCCGCGGACCTATGGGTCTTGAGGAGATGACAACATACAAGTGGCTCATCAACGGATACGGGCAGACAAGACCTTAATTTCTAGAACCTTCTTAGTCATACACATTAAATTCTAAAATATGAGAAAATTAGCGCTTACTATCATTGCACTCGCAATGACACTCTCAATCTCCGCGCAATTCAGCATTGACGCAGGTCTGGCCGTAGGAGGTTTCAAGAATTCCGGAATGGATAACTACAGTAACAAGTCAGGTGTCACAGCCGGCGCTTATTATGCATTCAAGATTTCTGATTTTGAGGCAGAGCAGGCAGGAGAGTTCCTGAATTTCGGCTTGCAATTCACACAGACCGGCTACAAGTCCAACAATCTGGAGGGAAACACATCGTGGATTCAGCTGCCTGTGGTATCACGCACCAAATGCTCTCTCGGCGATGATTTCAACCTTTTCGTTGACGCGGGTATTTTCTTTGGATATGCCCTTAAGAGCGAGTCAACTTTCAATTTCCTGTATGGCGGCCAGAAAGAGTATGTTGACTTAAGCGGCTCAATCAGGAAATTCAACTTTGGCGGAAGCTTCGGAGTCGGGCTGGCATACGACAGGTTCAGTCTGCTGCTGAGCTGGCAGAGAGGCTTGCTCAACCTTATGGGCGACGCCCCAACGATTGGAGGAACTCCGGTTTACTCAACCAACGATTTCACCACCAAGTCCTGGAGACTGACACTGGGCATAGAGCTGTAACGTCACAGAAGAGAGGCTATGCGCTCCAGAGCGGCCGCATCAGTCTCATCAAAAGTATTGTAATCACGGCTGTCAATATCAATGACGGCCGTGATCTCGTTATTATGAAAGACCGGCACTACAATCTCGGAACGGGACTCACTGCTGCAGGCTATGTGTCCCGGGAACTTCTCCACATCTGGAACGACAATGGTCTCACGCTGCTTCCAGGCAGTGCCGCAGACTCCTTTGCCAAAGGGAATGCTGATACAGGCCACCGGTCCCTGGAACGGTCCGAGAATCAGATTCTCCCCTCTTACCCTGTAGAATCCTGTCCACCAGAATCCGAACTCGAAATGCAGCAGTGACGCCACATTTGCCATAAGAGCCACATCGTCCGGAGTATCCCCGGCCATAAGCTCAATCTGTCGGGTCACCAGTCTGTATTTCTCTGCCTTATCCATATTGTTGAAACTTTACGCTTGCGCAAAAATACTCTTTTATCCCAATATTCGTAAATTCGCGTCTGCAAACAGACATAATATGATTACAGAAGTCCACGAAGGGTTGAGAAAGTATATTGAGGAGAATATCATTCCGATGTACGACGAGTTTGACAGCGGTCACAGACGCGACCACGTGCGGATGGTCATTGACGGCTGTATGGAAATGGCCGGCAAGTACGATGTTGACATCAATATGCTCTACGCCGCAGCGGCATATCACGACACCGGACTCACTGAGGGACGTGACACTCATCATATGGTGTCTGGTAAGATAATCCGCAATGACAGGAACCTGCGCGAGTGGTTCACCGATGAGCAGATTGAGACAATAGCCTGTGCCGCTGAGGACCACCGCGCATCGGCCGGAAACGAGCCCCGCAGCATATACGGACTTATTGTGGCAGAGGCAGACCGCAACATTGACCCTCTCACCATAATCAGGCGTACGGTTCAGTATGGCCTTGCGCACTATCCGGAGCTTGACCGTGAGGGCCAGTGGAGACGCACACTTGAGCATCTGCACGAGAAGTACGCCGAGGGCGGATATCTGAGGCTCTGGATTAAAGACTCGCCTAATGCCGCCAGGCTTGAGGAGTTGCGCGCCATCATACGCGATGAGGAACGTCTGCGCGATCTCTTTGACCGCAGCTACCAGCGTCAGCAGGTGCTTGACTTTCTGGAAAGGAACCAGATTCCATATACTCTGTACAATCACCCGCCACTCTTTACCATTGAGGAGGCTCTGGCGTACTGGAAGGACATAAGCGGATGCACGCACTGCAAGAACCTGTTCTTCCGCAACCACAAGGGCAACCGGCATTATCTGGTAAGCTTTGAGTGCCACAAGAAGATGGACATTCACTCTCTGGAGCACGTACTCAGGCAAGGCAAGCTCTCATTCGCATCGGAGGAGCGTATGATGCGCTGTCTGGGACTTAAGCCAGGCTCGGTATCGCCGTTGGGGCTCATCAATGACATTGACTTGAAAGATGCCAACCCTAAAGAGCTGTTCGACAACAGACACAGGGTAAAGCTCTATCTGGACGCAGACCTGGAGCACGCGGAGAATGTAAGTTTCCACCCCTCGGACAATATGGCGAGCGTTGTGCTCAAGCGCGATGATTTTCTGCGCTTTCTCTCCATCTGGAACGGTGAGTGGGAATGGCTTGAGATGCAGGAATCAATCCCAGACGGGTTGCAGGACTGCTGACAGATCCGTGCCTGGCTCATAGAGACGGGCGTCAATGCCAAATCGGGCAGCACCTTCCACGTTAATTGGAGAGTCATCGACAAACACCATCTGCGATGGCGGAAGCCCTATTGTGTCAATTACCTTACGGTAAAAGGCATCACTTGGTTTGCCTATGTGCATCTGATATGAGCAGAACAAATGCTTGAACGTGGTGTCCAACGGTATGCCGGCCTCGTCAAAAAGTTTGGAGCAATAGCGAAGGGCGATTGGATTGTTGTTGCTGACCATATAGAGGTCACAATATTTTGACACTTCGCGCAGCAACGGTCCCTTTGCGGGATGTATGCCGGTAATCATCGCCTCGATACACTCGCGGATGATATCGGGTGTAGTACCGGGTCTGGAGCGGCTGATGCACTCCGCATAAAGCTCCACATCATCTATCAGCCCCATCTCATATTTACCAAAAAAGCCTCGCTGATGGCAGTTGTCTATATAGTCCTTCATAGTAGTCAGCCCTGCCTTCTCAGTAAACGCCCTCAGACATCTCTCACGGTCTAAATCAACAAGCACGCCACCCATATCCAGCAACAAGGCGCGCACATTCCCATTATTCCCCAGTCTTATCATATCATCTGCGCAAATATGCCGCTAACTTAACACAAGAAAAGCGTATAAACAAGCATAATCCTTCTTTTTTAGTATTTTTGTGTGTTTTTGCTTTATGAGGTTCCGTAATGACACAACACACGTTTAACATATTTCTGACAGTGATGACGGTCATTGCCATAATTGTCTTTATCTGCCTCTATTTTGTGGATGCGGGATATGGTAAGTTCTACAACAGGAAATGGGGACCGGCTATTGGCAACCGATTAGGATGGGTAGTAATGGAAGCACCGGTTTTCGTGGCTATGCTCTGCCTGTGGTACTTCTCTGACAGGCGCGACGACATTGTGCGGCTGACAATGCTGCTGATATTTGAGGCACACTACCTGCACCGGTCATTCATTTTTCCCCTGCTGATACGCGGCAACGGGCGAATGCCGCTCTCCATCATTCTGATGGGAGTGCTTTTCAACACACTCAACGCCCTGATGCAGGGAGGCTGGCTGTTCTATATCTCGCCGGCAGACAAATATGCTACGGAATGGCTTGTTGATCCGCGTTTCATTGCCGGTGTTCTTGTGTTCTTTGCGGGTATGTTCATCAACATTCAGTCAGACAGCATTATCCGCAATCTCCGCAAGCCGGGCGACAATGCCCACTACCTGCCGAAAGGCGGAATGTTCCATTATGTGACATCCGCCAACTACTTCGGAGAGTTGCTGGAATGGACCGGGTTCGCGATACTGACCTGGTCCCTGTCCGGCCTTGTATTCGTAATCTGGACATTCGCCAATCTAGGCCCCAGGGCCGCGCGCATCTACACCCGATATAAGGATGAGTTCGCATCGGAATTCGATGCAAGGCGCTTGAGACGTATAATACCTTTCATATACTGATATGGAGTCACCTATCTTCACGCCCTGCAGCATAGGGCCTGTAACACTGCGAAACCGCGTAATCCGTTCAGCGGCTTTTGAGAATATGGCGTACGGAAACCGTCCGTCGCAGGAGTTGTACGATTATCACACTGCCGTGGCCCGTGGAGGTGTAGGTATGACTACAGTGGCCTATACCGCAGTGGCTGAGTCCGGTCTGTCTTTCGATGGTCAGCTGTGGATACGGCCGGAGATTATCCCTGAGCTCCGCAAACTGACCGACGGAATACACGCTGAGGGAGCCAGGGCATCCATCCAGCTTGGCCATTGCGGCAATATGACACATAGGGCTACCTGTCACTGCACTCCCGTAGGCGCGAGCGGCGGCTTCAACCTGTACTCACCGACATTCGTGCGCAAGCTTCGCAAGGAGGAGATATACCAGTTGGCAAAGGATTTCGGAACTGCCGTCAATCTGGCGCGTGAGGCCGGATTCGACTGCGTTGAGATTCACGCGGGACACGGCTACCTGATCAGTCAGTTCCTGTCGCCATACACCAACCACCGCCACGATGAGTTCGGAGGCTCATTGGATAACCGTATGCGTTTTATGCGTCTGGTGATGGACGAGGTTATGAAGGCTGCCGGAAATGACATGGGAGTTCTTGTAAAAGTCAATATGCACGATGGTTTCCGCCGCGGTATGCAGACTGACGAGTGCATAAGAGTGGCGCAGGAGCTTGAGCGGCTGGGAGCCCACGCGCTGGTTCTCTCTGCCGGATTTGTAAGCAAGGCGCCAATGGAGGTTATGCGTGGAGCGATGCCGATAAAGACCCTCGCATACTATATGGATATGCGCCATTTCTGGTGGTTGAAAGCCATGCTGGCTATGATTGGCAGAATAATGATACCTACAGTGCCCTACTCCGACGGATATTTCCTGGATGAGGCCAAAAAGTTCCGCGCGGCCTTGAGTATGCCGCTGGTTTATGTGGGAGGACTTACATCGAAGGCAAAGATGGAGGAGGTTCTTGATGCCGGCTTCACCGGGCTGCAGGTGGCGCGTGCCCTCGTTAACGATACAGACTTTGTGAATAAGCTACGCACGGGAGAGCTGGAATGCAGCGGATGCCGTCACTCAAACTACTGTATAGGACGTATGTACACCCTTCAGATGCGATGCCACCATTGCGTGGAGAATCTGCCAAAGAAACTACAGCGTGAGATTGAGAAGGCGGAGTTTAACAACGACAAGACAAACGGAAAGGTATGAGCTGGGCGTTGGTAACGGGAGCCAGTTCCGGTATGGGTCTGAGATATGCCTCACAGCTGGCGGCACGCGGTCACGACATACTGCTTGTAAGCAACCAGCAGGAGCAGCTTCAGACTGCGGCGTCGGAACTCTCGCGGAAATACGGAGTAAAGACTGTTCCACACTATCAGGACCTGTCGGCACCGGACGCTGCCGGCCAGTTGGTGTCATTCTGCCGTGAGCAGGGTATTGAGGTTGAGATTCTGGTCAACAATGCGGGTATGTTCTTTTTCAAGGAGCTGCAGCCGGAAGACGAGCATCGCGTTGATACTATGATGAGCCTCCATACAACCACTGTCACCAAGTTGTCAATGCTGTTCGGAAATGAGATGCGGCTACGCGGACACGGACATATACTTATTGTCAGCTCACTTGCCGCCACATTACCGATGCCGGGTATTACCATATATGCGGCTACAAAGGCCTACCTTAAGAGTTTCGGGCGCTCATTCTACTTTGAGATGCAGCCGTACGGAGTCGGCGTCACCACAGTTTGCCCTCCGGCGGTAGCTACCCCACTCTACAATCTGAGCGAGAAGCTGTTGAGCCTGGGAGTGAGATGCGGAGTGATTTGGACGCCAGACCGTCTGGTAAGACGAACCCTGCGCGCCATGGACCACAATCGCCGTTGCATAAAGCCAGGGCTGATGAACCTGTATCTTCCGGTACTGATAGCCATATTGCCAAAATGTCTGGTCAATCATCTATGGAACAAATTCAAATGAAGAAAGCGATAATTGTAACAGGAGCCACAGGCAGTATGGGAGCCGCCGCAGTCAGGGCTTTGGCATCAAAGGGTATTACAGTAGTAATGGCCTGCCGAAACATTGAGAAAGCGCTGGCAATCCGCAGCGAGATAACCGGGAAGGATTCCTCAGCCTGCATATACCCACTCCGCATTGATTTGTCAAGGCTCAGCTCAATCCGTGAGTTTGTCAACGATGTGACCTCGCTGGCCGCGAGAGATGGTTTTGAGCTTGCCGGCCTGTTCAACAACGCAGGCGTGATAAACCGTCGTTATGGCCTGTCAGATGACGGCATAGAGCGTACTCTGGCAACAAACTACGTAGGTCCATACCTGCTTACCCGTCTTTTGCTGCCATATCTTTCCGATGGCGCCCACATAGTAAATATGGTGTCACTTACCTGCCGTCTGGCTTCCGTAAGGAAAGACTTTTTCAGCCGTCCCATTAAGAAGTTCAGGCAATTGGGCACGTATGCCGACACTAAACTTGCCCTGCTGCTGTTCAGCACCAAACTGGCGGAGCGGCTTGCATCAGACGAGAGGCACATTCACGTAAATGTGGCGGACCCGGGTGTGGTGAACAGCAATATGCTCTCTATGGGCCGCTGGTTCGACCCTCTGGCAGATGTCCTGTTCCGTCCTTTATGCAAGAGTCCCGAGGACGGTGTCAGGCCGGCCCTGAGAGCTCTGGAGTACGATGGAAACGCAATGTATTTCAAGGGAGAGAGCCAGAAGCCCATCGCGCGCCGATACCATCGTCATAAGCTGATTAATTGGCTGTGGCAGCAAACGGCATCGCTATGCTCACTGCCGGACTAAGGCCGGCGTATTAATATGAGAATGCCCGGGAGCCTGACAATTCAGTTCCCGGGCATTCTCGTATTCAAGTTGTCTTGCTTATTCTCCTATCTCCTTGAGAAGTTCCTCAACGGCAGCCCTAAGCTGTGAGTCCTCGCCCTTTACGACAGTCTCAGGTGAGTTCAGAATCAGTATGTCAGGCTCAAGCTGGGTTCCCTCCAGATAGTTGCCCTGGTCAGTGCGATATCCAATCACTGGAATACCGAACACCATTGTAGGATCCTGCATCGTAACCCAGTTCACGCTTGTCATAGTGCCCGGAACAGGCGCGCCTACAAGCTTTCCTATCTTCTGATGACTATATACCCAAGGTGTACCGTGAGCGTTGCTGTAATTGGCCTCACACTGGAGCATGATGCTAGGCTTGTTCCAGCGGCGGCTCGGCATATCGCAGCTCTCGCGGCCACGGATTACCTGAGTCAGATACTTCTCGCCGCTGAACAGTACCTCAATGTCCTCGTGCATACGACCACCGCCGTTGAAACGGGTATCAATCACTATGCCCTCGCATTTGTTGTACTTGCCAAGTATGTCGGAATACACAGGGCGGAAGCTGTCATCATTCATCTTGCGGATGTGGACATATCCCAGACGGCCGTCTGACCACTTCTCAACATCGTCGGCACGCTGCTTTATCCAACGGTCGTAGAGCAAGTCGCTGAACGCGGATTTAGAGATTGGCAGCACAACGGCATCCTCACCGCCCTTCACGCTTACCAAAGTCTTCTTGCCGGCCTTGCCTGCCAGAAGAACGCTGATATCCTGCTCCGGGGTAATCTCCACTCCATCAATGTGAGTGATGATGTCTCCGGCCTTGAGCCTCAGACCATCGTGGTCGAACGGACCGTTCTTGACCACCTCGTCAACCTTCAGTCCTTTTCCTGTGTATGTCATATCAAACAGAAGGCCGAGTGATGCTGTTCCCTGTACAGCGTTGTCAGGAGAGAAACGGCCGCCGGTATGCGACACATTCAGCTCGCCAAGCAACTCGCTGAGCAATTCCGCGAAGTCATAGTTGTTGGAGATGTGAGGCAGGAACTTGCGGTATGCCTCTGTCATTGCATCCCAGTCAACACCGTGCATACTTTCCGTGTAGAAACGTTTCTGCTCCTCACGATACACATAGTTGAACATATACTCACGCTCTGCCGCATGATCCAGTTTAAGGTCGGCACTGTAAGTTATTGATGTAAGCTTCTCTCCGTCCAGTTTTCTCATTTTGCCGCCAAGCAGGAAGATTGTCTTTCCCTCGGCATCGGTCTCAAAGTGACCACTGCCGGCACCCTTGTTGATGAGCTTTGTCTCGTGCTTGCGCAGATCCATCTTCCAAAGGTCCATACCATCCTCGAATGTGGTAAGGTAATAGAGAGTCTCACCATCCTTGCTAAGAATGGCATCACCCATATCGCTGCTGTTCGGAGTCAGGCGGACGATGCGCTCCTGAATGCCCTCCAGCTCAACTTTGATCAGCTTGGTGGAATCAGACTTGGCATCCTTCTTGTCATCAGTCTTGGAATCTTTTGATTTTTTGTCCTTGGATTTGCCGTCATCGCTTTTGGAGTCGGACTTCTTCTCAGCCTTCTTCTCAAGCTCTTTCCTGAGTTCATAATCCTCTTTTGACAGACGGAACTTATCGTATGCGTCCTGATTCAGGAAACAGAGGAAAGCATCGTTTTGCGAGCCCCATGAGGCGTGTGCGCGAAGGCCGAAGATCTCACTCTGGAACAGGATCGCATTGCCGTCCATAACCCAGCGGGGATTGCCTGATGTGTATCCGCTCTCTGTCAGGTTCGTTATCTCACCTCCATCGGCGCTCACAAGGCCCATATCGTTATATGGCTCGTGTCCGTTAGCTGTGAACTCAAGCACGAACCATTTGCCGTCAGGGCTCCAAACATAATCAAATCCACCTGACTGACTATACCAGGTGCTGCCGTCGGTTACCTGACGCACGGCCTTTGTGTCAAGATTCACCACCATCAGCCGCGTGCGGTCCTCAATGAACGCGACCTCCTTGCCATCCGGTGAGAAACTGGGATGACCGCGCTCTATACTGAGATCAGGCAGAAGCGGCTCCTCGTCAATCAATGTGGCATTTGGGAAATTCGGATCCTCCTTGCGCGCTATCTTAGCCATATACAGCTGGGATATTCCGTCACGCTCGCTGCTATAGACCAGCGTGCGGTTGTCGTGTCCGAAACTTACCCCGCGCTCTGCGGCGGCGGTATTCGTTATCTGCTTGGTAGTTGTATATTCCACCGATGTGACATATACATCGCCACGGACAATGAAAGCCACCTGCTTGCCGTCAGGACTTACCGTTACACTTGTGGCACCTGATGTCAGCTTAAGAATCTCGGGCTTGTTCTCCTCATCAAGAGTGACGTCGATGGCCACTTTCTCCGGCTTTGAGCCTGGCTTGGCCTGCATTGTATATATCTCACCGTCCCACGTCATACAGAGAAGGTCACCTCCACGTGACAGGAAACGGACCGGATGTGTGTCAAAAGATGTAAGTGAGGTCCAGTTACCCTTACCGTCCAGAGGCATGGACCACACATTCATCGTACCGCCATCAACCTCAGACAGGAAATACATACTCTTGCCATCTGCGCTCAAGACCGGATTACGGTCCTCACCGGCGCGATTCGTGAGATTGACGTGCTTCTTTGACTTGACATCATAACGCCAGATATCGCGAGTGATTGACGATGTGTGATGCTTGCGCCACTCATCCTCACCTCCCTTCCTGTCCTGATACAGGAAGAAATCGCCCTTGGGACTGTAGCTGATCAACTCTGCCGGGGTGCCGAGTACCTGTACGGTCTTTCCTCCCTCCACGGGTACGGAATAGACCTCAGTCATCGATGTCGCCGGAAAAAGAGCGCTCTCTGCCTGATCCTGAATTGCAGCGCTGAAAAGCACCTTGCCGCCATCTGGGGTAAAGGCTGATGGAATCTCCGAAGCGGAATTGAAAGTAAGACGCGTGGAGCTTCCGCCATTTGAAGGCATCACATAAATGTCCAGACTACCATACCTGTCACTTGCGAACGCGATTTTTGATCCGTCCGGACTCCAGACAGGATTTGCCTCGTAGCTGTCCTGGGAAGTCAGGCGAATGGCTGTTCCGCCTTTTGATGGAACGGTCCAGATGTCACCTTTGTAGCAAAACGCGATCTGCGAGCCATCCGGAGATATCCTCACATCGCGAAGCCACAGCGGAGTTGCGGATTCCGCGGATAATGACAGGATTGCCGCAAATACAATCAGTGAGAGACGTTTCATATTGACTTTCAATTTACTTGTTTTTAAAGAGTGGCGTTGATGTCGCGTACGGCTGAGATCAGCGCGTCAATGTTCTCTTTCTTAGCACCCATCGGCAGACCGCCTCCGGTACTGAGCATCAGACCGTGGTGTGAGCCGTTGGCGGCAATGTAGCTGCGTACAATCTGAGTGGTGGTATCATAGACCTGCCCCGGATCATTGCCGGTAAGCAGCATAGGAGGTACATTTCCCATCAGAATGACCTTGTCACCTGCCAGTTTACGCGACTCGCCTATCTCTTGCAGATGTGTGAAGTTGAACACGTCAACGCCCATCTCAGTAAGATGCGGATAGCAGGAGTTTGATGTGAAGTCGTTGTGGAAATAATGACGCACCTCAGGGAATGCGGAGAATATCTCTTTCATATACGGCATACACAGAGTGGTAAAGTCCTCAGGACTGAAATAGCCGCAGACATCATCCAGCACCATTATTGCCTTCGCCGTCCTTACATTCTCCAACTGTGCCTCAAGCCAGAGTTTCACGCAGTCGGTTGTCTTGCGCAGCAGTGAGTCGGCAGCTTCAGGATTTATCATCATAAACATAAGAAGCTGGGTCACCGTGAATATGTGCGATGCCACTGTGAACGGGCCACGCGCGCACACCATATACACCTGCTCACCCTCAGCCTCCATCAAAGGCTGATACAGACGCTGCTGGTTCAGCATAAGCGGCATCAGGCCATCGCGCTTGGGATCAGGCAGACGCAAGTCCTTGAATATAGCCTCGGCGTTGTCCAAATCCTCTGTAAGCGGATGTAAATGTGGCAGGTTGTCATCGAAGAAACAGGTTGGGCAGCCAAAGCCTGAAGGCTCTGCGGTCATGCCATACTCTACCCACCAGCCGGGAATGAAGACTGCCTCAGGGAAGTCCTTGATGATTTTCCTGTTATCGTTTACAAACACATCATTGCGCGCATAATAATCAATGAACGTATGGCCACAATAGCCAGGTATCCAAGGACTGTCGGCGATAAATGCTACTGGTATCTTACTGTTCCTATGCTCGATGGTCTCCTCCATCAACTTAATCTGATCACTGTTCATATCACTGAAATTTAATATTATACAATCAATAACCCGCGGCCTTATAGAAAGCCTCGATATTCGCAAATGGCGATGCGGGAGGTACATCACAGCCTGTAGAGAGCACAAAGTTGTCGTGTCCCTCTGCTATCCGCAACAGCTCAGCCACCTTTGCTGAGACCTGCTCGGGAGTACCCATCCTCATAACACCTACAGGATCCACATTGCCCATAACCGCAATATCAGAAGGAACCTGATCCACAACTGCAGCCATATCTATGCTGTTACCGAAGTGGAGAGCAGCCGCTCCCGACGCCACCATGGCCTCGGTGCACTGACCTGCGTTGCCGCAATTATGCAGCACCACAGCAAACGTATCATCCTGCACAGCCTCGACAATCCGCCTTACATATGCGGTAGAGTATGTCATACAGTCATCATTTGAGAGCAGTCCCGATGCGGGCTCCGCCATGACGACACCAGCCGAGCCGGCAGCCTTGATGGCACTGACATATTTAATAATGAACTCCGTGCACTTGTCAAGCAGACTTGTGGCTGTATCAGGCTCAATATACATTGCCATCATCAGCTCAGTCATATCATACAGACGGCCGGCCAGGCTGAACGGGCCTATACATCCGCCAAGCAGCGGCTGGTCAAGCGCGGCTGCCGCCAGACGGTTTGCCTTGAGGTACTCTGGAACACGACAGGCATCCAGAGATGGAACTATAAGCGCCTCAACATCGGCTGCCGACTGAAGCAGGCGGCCCGTCACAGTGGGCACCTCATCAGGCTCAAACACCACCTGTGCTCCGAAAGCCTCTGCCTCCATGGACAAATCCATTATGGTGGTTGATGCCATGGAATGAGGGAAACGCCCGCGCAGGGCCAGGACAGCCTCGAAATGTGTCTGACCGTCAGTTACGGCATCCAGCACACGTTTCCCTATCAACTCTATTCCCGGATGCGTCATTATGGGCAGGACAGGTACTCCGCCCTTGCCCAATAAACTCTCTATTACTTTATTCATCTATTTTATATTATCTGGCCAGCTCATATTCCGGCAGGGCATCGAGAGCCGGAGTCTCATAATTGGAGATTCTCAGACGGAAATGTCTCAACTCATCAATATTATGCTGGAATGGTATGCAGTCAGCAGGAAGGTCCATATTTGAGAACTGCTGGAAGTATCCCATACAAGCATCTCTCCACCAGATGGCATCCTTGGCCTGGCGCTCCAGTTTCACATTAACCTGGTTCCAGCGCCAGTCATCCACATACTTGCGTACTGAGGCCCAGGTGTCAATATAACCGGCAGCGGCGTCAATACCCTGCTGATATGTATGGCAGAGAGCATCCCAGAGTGTCTCTCCGTTCCTCATCTTGTAATCCCAAGGCAGATGATGGAACCAGAGGATAAGCTCCTCAGGACAGGTCTCAAGATTCTCATAAAGCGATTTTAACGGCTCGTGATACTGTGCCACGGCACCGCTGCCCTGCATTGTACGGTCAAAGCCGATGCCATCGGCGGCAGCCTTATGATAGAATGTAGGCGACCAGTCACGACGCACGGACTGCTCCCAAGGACCTGGGCCATAGTGTCCGGCACCTGCGAATATGTGGTGCAGACCCAGCGGCATCTCATAATGTGTGGTATTCTCGCGCGATGCGAGCATAAGTTTCCTTATCGGCTCAACGAAACCGGCCTTATCTGTGAATGTCTGCTTTATCCACTCATCGGCTATCTGCTCTGAGGTCAGTTCCGGATTCCATGCCATACGGCCGAAAGCATACCAGTTGGACTGCGCGAAATGATGTCCGCACCAGTTGACGCTGTCACCCACATTGGCTACGCCAGCAATGGCTGATATCTTGTAGCCGTGCAGCTTGCCCTCTGTGATCTTTGCCACAGTAGAGCCCTCGCCTTTCATATAGGTGTCACTGTCAAGACACTCTTTCCACATAGGGTGAAGATATACCAGATGGTTTGAATGTCCCAGATACTCCTGAGTAATCTGAACCTCAACCATCATATTGGTCTTGTCCATCTGACCGAACAGCGGGCTGAACGGCTCGCGTGGCTGGAAGTCGATAGGGCCATTCTTGATCTGGATTATCACATTGTCGCGGAACTGTCCGTCAAGCGGCATAAACTCATCCATAGCCTGCATGGCACGGTCCTCAGCTGTAGCGGCATATACGAAGGCACGCCACATCACAATGCCGCCGTAAGGCTTCAGGGCATCCGCTATCATATTGGCGCCATCAGCGTGGGTACGCCCGTAATCCTGAGGACCAGACTGTCCCTCGGAGTTGGCTTTCACCAGGAATCCACCGAAATCAGGAATAATTGAATATATCTCAGCAACCTTCTCATTCCAGAATCTTATTACATCAGGGTCCAGAGGGTCTGATGTATCAAGATCCGCCAGATGCTTTGGAGCGGCGAAATTCAAAGACAGATACACCTTGACACCGTATGGGCGGAATATGTCGGCCAGGACCTTTATCTTCTGGAGATATTCAGCTGTAAGCATACAGGGGTCAGCGTTCACATTGTTCAGCACCATGGCATTGATGCCGACTGATGCGTTTGCACGCGCATACTCCTCATATTCGGGACGGACGGTCTCCGGCAGCTCACGCCATTTCCAGAGCGACTTCCCGGAGAAGCCACGCTCCATTGTCAGATTCGGATTATCCCAATGGTTCAATATACGCACGTCGTATGCCGGCACCTCCGTGATGTGACCTTCAGACGGAACGTTGCCGGTCTCCTGACGACGGAGCAGGTCGTAAACGCCGTAAAGCGCGCCTATCTCCTTGTTGGCATAAATAGTAATGGCTTTCTTTCCGAACTCTATGCGATATCCCTCATCTCCAAGCGATGCCTCAGGCTCATTGCAGATAACGCTTGTCACGGTCTGCTTTCCCTTCCAATAGTTCAGTATCTCATTATCGGCAATTGCCAGAGTACTCTTCTCTGCAGACAAGACCTGCGCCTCTCCATCGCTAAGGGAATGGAACCACAGATTGTGCCCGTTCTCGTCTTTCAACTCAGCACCGCCGCAGGAATTGATAAACATTCCTAACGCAGCCAGTGCGATTACGTGTAGAATTCCAGTTTTTCTCATATTCGTCAATAATTGTAGCTCAAAATTTCTCAAAGATACATAAAAAGCAGAAGAACCAACCCAACTGACTGACTTTATCTTTTGCTTACCTCTCCAGCAACGGCAGCAGACGGCTCTCAAGGATTCCGGCCTCAATCAGGCGATAATGAGGATGATAGGCGTTGTCATAAGCCTCGCTGTGATGCGATGCATATTGTCCTTGAGCCAGAATGGCATCAATCGCGGCCTTGTCATCCTTAAAGCCGGGGATGTCATAGCCGCATCTTCTCACCACCCGCAGTATGGCCTTCCACTCTTTGCGCCATTCGGAGACCTCTGGCAACGTAAACGATGTGGCGCTCTCAACAAAAGCATCAAGGAACTGGTCCAGAGATACTTTTCCGTCGTTTATCACAGACAGGCTTACCCGATAGAAGCGGCCGTGCCAGCCTGTCCGCTCATAATATGGTCCAGTCACAGAATCTCTCGCGGCAATAGCGCACTCCTCCTCTATGTATGAGCGCATACGCCCGCGTACATCATCGCCCTGCCCCATCAGATGTCCCGGACCGAATGCGTCCTGAAAGAAATTCTTGTAGATATCAAGCAGCGTTGACTCCGGGTAGCGGGACATCTGCAGCTCAACAGCCTCACGGATGGCCTTCCGGTCATAATTTCCGGCACTCAGGCGGATTGGAGCCCAAATCAGCAAAAGAGAAAGCGCCAAGCCCGGTTTCGTGAAAAAAGAAATCAGTATTCCAAAGTGTGTTGGTTTGCTAATCATATTTCTGGAGACCTTATTTCAAAACAAAGGCAAAGCTAAGCAAAAAACTCACAAGGACAGGCCCTGCGACTACATTTGTGGAAAACTCTTTTTGCCTTTATAGCCACTCAACCCAACGGGAATCACTATATTTGTAAAACATAAACTATTAAAATATGGACAATAGGATAATAGCCACCCTGCTCATTGCCGGTGCCGCGCTTAGCTCATTCGCGCAGAAGAATTACGAGATTGGTATTCCATCGGACCCCGCACACTACGGATATCTGAAGGATTACCTGCCCCTTAAAGAGTACATTGACACGGACAAGTACCCCAACTTCAAGCTTGGAGGAGCCACTATTGTAGATACATATATGTCCAACAGCCTTACCAAGGGAATGATTAATACGAACTTCTCTGAGACTGTGGCCGGCAATGCCATGAAAATGGCAAGTTGCGTGGACGGCAACGGCAATATGAATTTCAGCAACGTGACCAGATTTGTCAATGCCGCCACAAGTGCCGGACTGAATGTTTACGGACACACGCTGGCCTGGCACGCCCAGCAGCCGGGAAGCTGGCTTCGCAACCTTATCAAGGACAAGCCCGCGCAAGAGGTTGAGGGAGCGGATATCCCTGTATATACTGCATTGGCGGAAAAGGACTTCCGCAAATCGCAGAACGTGGGATGGACAGCAGACAAGAACCAGTACGGTTTCTCACTCTCCTACTCCAACACCGACGGTTTGAAGATCCACACCACTAAGAAATGCAACTCCTGGGAGGTACAGTTCGTATCAATGGACAACATACCCATTGAGAAGGGCAAGACATACAGGATGACAATGACCGTCAAGGGCTCCGCATCGGGCAAGCTGCACAGCAAGCTGGGTGACTGGAGCGTCGGCGCCAATGCCGATATCCCGTTCACCAAGGAGTGGAAGGATGTGACTGTCAACTATAAATCGCAGGGAGGCAGTTTCCTGTTACTGCAGTGCGGTGACTTTATTGGCGACATCCAGATTCGCCGCATTCAGTTCGAGGAGCAGAAGATGGCGATTGAGAAGACTGAGGCACGCCGTTGCATCGTGGTCAATGCCACTGCAAGAAAATCAGGCGTAGAGGACAACCAGTTCTGGGTAGTAAGCAGCAGTGAGTTCAAACAGGGCGCGAAGTATGAGTTCTCGGCCGAGATCAGAGCCGACAAGGCCGCTTCGGCATCCACACAGATTCACGCCGCTCCAGGCACATACGTCAGTTCCGACGCATTTGGCGACATCAGATTCACTACAGACTGGAGAACCATCAGGCTGAACGGCACTATGAGCCGCACCGGAAAGTCAATAGCCTTCAACCTGAGCGAGTACGAGGGAGCCAACAACTATTATTTTGACAATATCAGCCTCTTGATTAACGGCAAGGAGTGCGTCAAGAACGGAGATATGGAGGGTACCAGCAGAGATGGCTTCAGAATCAAGAGCAGCTACGGCAACGTAATACGCCCGCAGATACAGGATACCATAACCTACATATATGTGCCAAGCTCTATTCCACTCTCGCCTGAGGTTGTACACGACACGCTTGTGTGGGCAATGGACAAATGGATAAAGGGTATGATGCAGGCCTGCGGCGGCAAGGTCAAGGCCTGGGATGTGGTAAACGAGGCAATATCGGGCGGAGGCGATGACGGCCAGGGCAACTATACGCTCCAGCATAACGACGGAACCTCAAGTGACTTCTTCTGGCAGGACTATATGGGCGACTTGGAGTATGTCCGCTCAGCCGTACGTCTGGCCCGCAAGTACGGACCAGAGGACATCAGGCTGTTCGTAAACGACTACAACCTTGAGAGTGACTGGGACGGCAACAAGAAACTGAAGTCTCTGATTAACTGGATAAAGAAATGGGAGGCCGACGGTGAGACCTACATAGACGGAATAGGCTCGCAGATGCACATATCCTGCTATATGAACGAGAACACTCAGAACAGCAAGAAGAATGCCATCACCAATATGCTCAAGCTGATGGCGGCATCGGGCAAGCTGGTCAGGATAAGCGAGTTTGACATGGGTATGGAGGATGCCAACGGCAACAATGTGCCTACCGGCAAGATGACAGAGGCCATGCATAAGAAGATGGCCGACCTGTACGAGTGGATAATAAAGCAGTATCTCACCATCATCCCGCCTGAGCAGCAATGGGGAATCTGCTTCTGGTGTCCTACTGACTCGCCGTCAAACAGCGGCTGGCGCGCAGACACGCCTGTAGGGCTCTGGACAGTTGACTACTACCGCAAGCACGCATACGCCGGTGTGGTAAGAGGTCTCGGAGGCATCCCGTCATCGGTAGAGCCCGTCATATCATACCAGGAGGCAGTAAGCCACGATCACAGGATCTACAGCATCACAGGCTCTGCCATACCAGACGATGCAAGCGTGGAGTCCCTGCCTCACGGCATCTATATCATAGACGGAAAGAAGGTCATCAGATAAGTGTACATCTGGAAAGAGCTATCAGCAGTCTGATTACCCCCGACTACTTCATGCCGGACGAATAATCAAGATTAATATATAAACGAATACGGAACAATATGAAAATAACAAGATCAGCAGAGAATGGTATCGTAACCCTCAGACCGGAGGGATGGCTTTTTAAAATGACAGATTTTGACAAGAAACTTGACATTCAGCCAAAATAACCGTAGATTTGGAGAAAATTTAAAGATATAGTATATGAGACGCTTGTTTTTTATGGCGGTACTTCTGCCATTTTTGCTTTGCAGCTGTATGACCAGGATTGTGACTGTATCACCGGATGCGGTGGGTACCGGTATATATAATAATGGTGCATACGGCAACAGGACATACAGCACTACTGTAACAGTTCCCAAGAAGCACACAGTGACCACCACACGCGTAACCGCAGTCAATGAGGACATCTCATTGTACCTTGACCTGCAGGCCGTGGCGGCGGCTTTCGCTCAGAGTGCAAACATTGATGAGTTTGAGCGTTTGCTCAACAACGCATCGTATATGCTCTCCAACCTGGACCTGAACCGCGACGGATACATTGACTACCTGCGTGTCCTGGAGACTGTTGAGGGACGCGCACACGTATTCCTTATCCAGGCCGTGCTGGCCGCCAACATCTTCCAGGATGTGGCTACAGTCGTGGCGGAGGTGGCGGGCACCTCATCGGCCTACGTTCAGATTATCGGATCATCATACATATATGGACCGAACTTCATCGTCCAGCCTGTATATATCGTGACTCCGCCAATCTTCGCGCACTTGTGCAGACCGGCATACCAGCCTTGGCGCTCGCCTTGGTACTGGGGTCATTTCCCATCTTACTACAAGCGCCCCGCCCCTATTTTCCTGAATCATTACCAGGCTTACGTACATACGTTTATGACCAATCACGTGTATTGCCACGAGGTAACTTATCTTGACAAATGCCACTACCCGGACTATGACCGCGTGTCACGTCCTATACAGCGCAATGATTATGGACAGCAGCATCCCGAGCAGTCATTCACGCAGCGTTTCGCTGACCAGGAGGCGCGTACATCAATCAACACAGGTACCGGCAACGCATCTTCCGCACGTGTGGTAAACGCACGCGATGTGATTGAGCGTCAGGCTGCCTCAAGAGAAGTAACCACTTCCTCAACAAGAACACGTCAGACATCCACTACTACCCGTCAGGCGGTTCCGGCCACACAGACTACGTCAAGAAGCCAGCAGAGCGCGCAACCTTCCTCTCAGAGCCAGTCTTCATCAAGAACGGCCACAACCTCTTCCAGGAACCAGCAGACCGCGCAACCTGCTACACAGAGCCAGTCTTCGTCAAGAACGGCCACGACTTCCTCAAGGAACCAGCAGGCTACACAGCAGACAACACAGCAGGCTACCCAGTCGTCATCCTCATCAAGGACTGCTACCCAGAGTACATCCAGGACGACCCAGCCTGCAACTCAGCCTGCCACAAAGCCGGCTGCCTCCAGTACAAGGCAAAGCCAGCCTGCCACACAGCCGGCACAGCCCACGCAGAGCAGACAGAGCAGCAGCCGTGCCTCATCGCGCGACTCACAGACTACCGTGAGCAGCCGTGTGAGCACATCCGGAACATCTGAGACCCGTATCAAGACCGTATCCTCATCGGGCGAGACGTCAACCGTAAAGAGAGGCAGCGACTCACAGCAGAGCAGCACTGCGTCAAGCCGTAGCGCAGGCTCAACCACCTCCTCCAGAGGAGCAGGCGGAAGATAAGCCAACGTAAGCAGCATAACCACCGTATAAGTATTTTTTGTACCTTTGCGGTGATGAAAGCGATTTATCTGATATTGGCATATGTAATGTCTTTCCTGTCCAATACGGCAGGAAAGACATTTGTATATGCCGACTCCAATACTGCCGCAACGTATTTTTGCGATGCGGCTGAGAATCATACGCGCAAGGTACTGCATCTGCTCCAGGTATGTCTGGACTCATCGCAGTCCGGTTGCTCACAAGTAAGACGGGTGAACAGCACAACTGTCAGAAATGCCAAGAATGACAGGCGCTCACAATTCACCGCAAAATATTACACCAAAAGCACCAAATCAGACAGGCCTTACGGCAAAATATCATACCACACATTCAGCCATTGCCATATAAAGGCAATATACGGCAACAATTCCCGCATAAGATATCTGTCAGACATCTGCGTCTTGCGGATTTAGCATACGGAGAAGAGTGCGCAATCCGCACAGGCAATTGAGAATCATTTGTTTAACTCCGCGCCGCCAATATCCGCAGCGGCTGCTAAATCTATGCAAAATTAAAAATGGAAACTATTCAGGCGTGGACTATGATCCCGTTTTTGATAATGTTGCTGCTGATAGCCACAGCGCCATTGGTAGCAGAGAATTATTGGGAGAGCAACCGTCACAAGCTGGCTTCAACACTGTTTGTCGCTGTCCCTACCGCAATCTACCTAATATGTACCGGACTTGGAGATGAGCTGGCCCACCAGATTTTCTCAGACTATGTTCCTTTCATCATACTTCTACTGGCACTGTTCGTAGTTACAGGAGGAATCCGCATCACAGGCGACATCACGGCCAGTCCGTTCGTAAACTCAGCCATCCTGCTTCTCGGGTTTGTGCTGGCATCGTTTATGGGAACCACAGGTGCGGCAATGCTGCTTATCAGACCCCTGCTCGAGATAAACAGGCAACGCACTCACAAGACACATACCATACTCTTTTTCATTGCAATGGTGGCTAATGCCGGCGGCATACTAACACCACTCGGAGACCCACCACTCTTCCTTCTATATCTGAGAGGCGCGCCTTTCACCTGGTTTATGAGTCTGTTGCCTGAATGGCTGTTCACGGGAGCCTGCCTGCTTGCAATATACTTTGTATGGGACAGCATTATGGTCCGGAAGGAGCCCTTGGAGGCTATGGTGGCCGACCTTGTTGACTACAAGCCAATCAGAATAAAAGGTAAATTGAACTTTGTATGGCTCGCTATGATATTGCTATCGGTAATTTTCCTGAACGAGAGATACATACCCGCAATGAGCCGGAACGACTCTTTCTTTCTGATAAGGTATCTTCGCGAGATAGCGCTGGTTATAGTTATCGCGCTATCCATGCGTCTTACCCCAAAGCGTATCAGGAAAGAGAACCATTTCTCCTGGAGCCCAATCATTGAGGTTGGTGTGCTGTTTATAGGTATCTTCACGACTATGACTCCTGCCCTGCTCTATCTAAGGGCACACGCCGCAGAAGTTGGTCTCACCATGCCCTGGCAATTCTATTACAGTACCGGACTGCTATCTTCTTTCCTGGACAACTCGCCTACAGCAGTGGCATTTCATTCAGTAGCCACCGGACTCTATCCCGAGGCATTGCCTGAATTCATCGCAGGCATACCAGCCCCACTGATGAAAGCCATATCACTTGGCGCCGTATTCTTTGGCTCTATGACATACATAGGCAACGGCCCCAACTTTATGGTTAAGGCCATAGCGGAGAGAGATGGTGTGAGAATGCCGGGATTCTTCGGCTATATGCTGAAATTCTCGCTGATAGTACTGTTGCCGGTATATATATTGGTACAGTTTATATTCCTATAGGCAAAAAGACATATTCAGACAGCATTGTTTTTCTTACATTATTGACTAACTTTGGGACGTAAGTACGTATTTGCATCTTGACTGACTCTTATCTGACAATAGCGGAACGTGCTGAGTCGCAGTTTACCGAGCAACGCAGCAGGTTTATATCGTTCGCCATTCCGGTGCGGACAGCCGATGATGTGAAGACTCACGTGGCGGCCATCCAGAAGGAGTATTACGATGCCCGTCACGTGTGCTATGCCTATATGCTCGGACCGGAGAGACAGGAATGGAGAGCCAACGACAATGGAGAGCCGTCGGGCACCGCCGGCAAGCCAATCCTAGGCCAGATAAACAGCAACAGCCTTACTGACATACTGATAGCTGTGGTGCGCTATTTCGGTGGCGTGAAGCTTGGCACCAGCGGACTTATTGAGGCCTATCGCAAGGCCGCCGCCGATGCCATCAGCTCAGCCACAATAGTGGAGCGTTTTGTTGAGAAGGATATACCAGTCCTTTTCTCCTACCCTATGATGAATGAGGTAATGCGCGTGGTCAAGGATATGAGCCCCGCCATAGTATCACAGGAATACGGCCAGTTCTCTGACGAGAGCATCCCCGGCCGCACATTTGACTGCCGCATAATACTGCGTACCCGCCTGTCTGGGGTGCAGCCGCTCATTGACAGATTCCACAAGATTACCGAATCCCAGCGCCTGCCTGAGATAGTCTGCATTGACGGGTAATAGCAGACGGCTCACTGCCCCGTCACTCACGGCAGGCCCCAGTACTTGCGGTTGCCGTTTCCGTGACACTTCAGCGATGCCTCCTCGCCTGACGAGAGGCGTTTCAGCTCGCGCGATGCCGTTGCGGCTGATATGTGATTCAAATTGGAATACTCCTGCAAGGTGATACGTCCGTTCTTACTCACCCACTCCAATGCAGCTGAGCGATGCTCATCTATGCGGCCCTTAGACTTACAAACCGGCACATATTCCTCTTCCATAGAGTTCTCGAACTCGGTTTTCTCTCTGAGTTCTCTCATAAACTCCGGATCCAGCTTCAGATTCAGCCGCTTTACCTTAATGCGCCTCTGCCCGCCATCCATTCCGTTCTTTCCTTTCTGGAAAGTAAGTGATAGCGAAAAGGTGCCAATACCGTCTATGCAGACGCTATGTCCTTCAGGCAGAATTGCCAGAAGTGTCTCGCGAAGAGCGCCCATTACAGCCTTCGCCCCGCACTCAGTGTATCCAGACCTGAAGCCTATTCGTTTTAATACTTCATCTTTGTCAAACTGACTGTATATCTCCGCTTTTGGAAATACGCGAAGCTTGCCGTCCAACATATCCGGCAGCTCCTGCAAGTGATACTTAATTGCCATTGTTTTACTATATAGTTTTACACATTTCACTCCGTGGCCTCGTTCGTTTCATTTCATTATTTGAAACGAATGCAACGAGGCCTCAATTCGTTCGTTTCAAATAATGAAATGAAACGAATATAATTACAAAAGTAATATCAATATGGCTAACGTCAAAATGCCGGGTAGGCACAACTTAATTTCTTTGTCATTTTGAGGACAAAAGCATCAGGTTAACTTGAACGCAGCGGTATGCGGAAAATAGTTGAGAATAATGCAAATCGAGGTAACTTTCAATTATATTTGCAGTATCAAGATGCTTGTTGGTAAACATCTGATATGCTAAAAATAATATGTCTGTTGCCTGATCTCGGTCCTAAGGTTTTATTTGTAGCGCTTATCTGGTTTATTATCAATAAATGCAGGCGACGCAGAAAGCCAAGGTACGAACCTCGCGAGAAACAGCAGACCAGCCAGGGAAAGGGCGCTTCCAAGACCCGTGTAGATGAATGCTAAGAAACTGTCAGGCAGTTTCCCTATTCCTCTGAGGGTGAATCCCAAGGTCATCATGAAGACAATGATCAGATAGCCTTTCGGCGTAAGGAACCAGAAAAGCGGATAGCACAAAGATAAAAGGTGTCAGAATATAAAGCGATTATATGGCAGGGCCGTATGCGTAATCCCAGAAGTCGTACTCGAACTGCGTTGCCTCGATGAAAAGACTAGTCATTTGCTGACGGATATCTGAATCTGCGGCGGCAGCATAGTTGTCCGCCAGTTCAAGCACTGCTTTAACCCCTTCTGTGAATTCATCGTTCGCATATTCTGCAATCCACTCTTTGTAAGGGTTCCCATCAACTTTTGCAATGCTGATTATGTAACGGCCCACCTCATTATACACCCACATGCATGGCAGCAGGGCGGCTAGTGCGAGTTCCGGGCGTCTGGTGTTCAAGGCCGCCTCGGTGTGAGCATTATAAGCTGCGGTGACAGGTGACGCGCTCACTTCAAGGTCAGTGCCGAAACGCTCAATCATCAACTTGTGCATCGCACTCTCCCCTTCCAGTCCAGCGCGTGCGAATTCATTGAACATCTCACGCTGCCCGGCATCAGCAATCATTGAGGCGAACATCAGCATCTGCCGCCCGTAATTACCAAGATATATCTCATCCTGAGCTACGTAACGGTTGAATGCGGCACTGTCAAGCGTGCCGGCGGCAAGTTCTTTGATAAAGGGATGTCCGATAATACGAGCGTAAATACCCGAAGCCCCGGACCAGGCTTCCTCAGTCCATTTCTTTGTCATAATTAATTCCTTACGTCGGTATTGACCGAATCAAGTTCTACGGGTAATAATCTCAACAGGTTTCTCCTGTACCCCGATAATTATTGCAAAGATAGCTTTTTTTATTGGAATTACAACACCGGCTCCACGACACTCTGGTCGGGCCAGTTGGGGTAATAGAGCAAAGGCAGCCTTGGGATGCCGGACTGCTCGTACTCCACCCTGCGCACGCGGCTGAAATCAGGAGCGCCGTAATCAAATGAGCGGCCGTACAATACAACAACGCCACGGGCGGCATCTATCAGCCACAGACCGCCCCCGAAGCATTCATCCTGCCCGTTGGGAAGCAAATCGTAATGACGGTCCACATAGCCGAACCGCAGCACTCCATCCGATGTTATAACAAACTTCCTTTGCATAGTGTTATTCGCGATTTCAAAACAACCTGCGCAACAACGACAGTTTGGACTCACCCGCCTTGCCGCCGTACGGATGCTCACGCAACGGCAGGTTCAGGACACTCCTGCCAGTAAGTACCGTAGAGGGATGCGTGAACTCGCGGAAGCCCCATTCTCCGTGATATGCTCCCATTCCGGAATGGCCCGTGCCGTTGAACGGAACGCCGTTCACCATAAGATGTATGCACACCTCGTTGATGCAGCCGCCGCCATACTGCTGAGTACTCATCACGCGGTTGGCCCACTTGACATCGCGGGTGAAGAGATACATTGCAAGCGGATGCTCCCTGCCGGCTATGACATCCATCAGCGCATCAACCTCGCTGTCCTTGAATGGCACCACAGGCAGCAGCGGACAGAAGAGCTCCTGCATCACAATATCCTCATCCTTGCCTACGGGATAGATGATGGTCGGTGAGTAACGACGGCTATCGCTGTCGCCTTTGCCGCCATAGACTATGCGGTCTCTGTACCTGTCAGCAATGGACGCGCATTTGTTGTATGCGGAACCGGTAATCAGCTTTGGATACTCAGGATTTGACTCGGGGCTCACGCCAATCTGCCGTTCGAACTCTGCGGCAAGTTCCTGAACAAATTGGTCTGCTATGTCCTCTGCCACGGCAACCTGATTTATGTTGATGCAAATCTGGCCGGCATTACACAACTTGAAGAATGCTATCTTGCGGGCGGCATCGCGTATGTCGGCATCCGAGCGGACCACACACCAGTTGCCAGTCTCGCCTCCAAGCTCCAGGGCCACAGGTATGAGATTGCCTGCCGCCTGCTGCAATACGTGCTTGCCCACAGCGGGCGAGCCGGTGTAGAATATCTTGTCGAAACGCTGACTGAGACACATATCAGCCACATCGTGCCCGCCATCTATCAGTGTGATGAACTCCGGCGGAAAGTTTTCGGCTATAAGCCTTTTCATAACCGCAGTGCACGCCGAAGACTTGGAGCTGGCCTTAATGACCACGGTGTTTCCACCAGAGATGCTGGCTGCGGCCACGCCAAAGGTAAGCAGTACCGGAAAGTTGAACGGGCTCACAATCAGAGTCACACCGTACGGCATCTTATACACGCGGGTTATCAGGCTTGGGAAGCACAGGAATCCGCTGAAATGCCGCTCAGGTCTGGCCCAACGGCGCAGATGCCTTATCATCTCGTTAATCTCGGCAATAGCCGGCCCTATATCGCAAAGGAACGCCTCTACCCTGCTCCGTCCAAGATCCTGGTGCAAGGCATCCTCCAGCTCAATCTCCGCGGCCTTAATCACAGCCTTGAGTTTTCTCAGCTGGCTTATACGCCAACCCACGTCAAGTGTGGTACCGGTACGGAAGAAACTACGTTGAGCCGCAGCCACATTGCTTATATCAGACTCTGTATATGTGCTCATACTCTCTTCTTTTTCAATGGCTCAAAAATAGCGGATATATTTGGCTTTAAGGTACTAAAACGGGTTAATTTTGCATAATAGCCCATAAGACTGGTGTGTCCGATCGCTTCACATACCCCCGGGTAGAGCTATTTAGCAAGAATTGCGCTTGGCAAATGTAAACTATTCATTAAATTTGCAATTTATGACAATACACATTTATTGTTAAACGCATTACATATAGTATGAGATTCAGAATACTCACTATCCTACAACTGTTATTTCTGGCATCAGTGTCAGCTTGGGCCGATGAGGGAATGTGGATGATCAACACGCTGAGCGATGATCTAGTGACACGCATGCATGCCGAAGGCCTGAGACTTGAGGGAAGCGACATCTACAATCCTGATGGCGAGTCCATTACCGATGCCATAGTGGCGCTTGACTTCATTGGCACCGGCAGCCTTATCTCAAAGGACGGTCTGCTCATAACCAACCATCACGTGGCATACAGCGATGTGCATGAGCTCAGCACTGAGCAGAACAACTATCTGGAAAACGGGTTCTTTGCCGATGACCGCTCACAGGAGATTCCAATCAAGGGTAAAAGCGCGTATATACTGAAAAGCTTCACTGATGTCACGGACGAAGTCAATCAGCTGATGGCCGAGGAGGCCGCCGCCGGCCGTGGTTCCGGATTCCGCCGCATCAGTAATCTGATTGAGGTGAGATACAGCAAGTCAACAGGTCTTGAGGCATCGGTCAACTCTATGTGGCAGGGCTCACGTTACTACCTCTCGCTCTACCAGGTCTATTCCGATGTACGTCTGGTGGCTGCTCCGCCCGTCAGCATAGTGGCATTCGGAGGCGATATTGACAACTGGGAATGGCCGCAGCACAAGTGCGATTTTGCCTTGTACCGCATCTACACAGCTCCAGACGGATCACCGGCAGAATACAGCGAGGACAATATCCCGCTTCACCCGAAGAAATACCTCAGAATAAGCACCGACGGTTATAAGCCGGGCGATTTCTCAATGGTGCTGGGATTTCCGGGCAAGACGGACCGCTACGCCTCATCGGCCAAGGTTGATTTCACCGCGAACGTATCTTACCCCATTTCAAACAGACTGCGCGGCGAACAGATGGAAATAATTATGAGATGGATGAACTCTGATCCCGCTATCCGTCTGATGTATGCCGACAAATATTTCTCTCTGAGCAACACACAGGAGAACAATGAAGGCTTTGCACAATGCATTAACCGTTTTGACGTAGTTCAGGAAAAGAAGGAGCTGGAGGCTCAGATGAGGGCCGATACAGGCGATGGGCTTTTCAACGAGCTTGATGCCACATACAAGGCTCTCCGTCAGGCCGAATGTGACCTTATTTATTATCGCGAGACATTTGTGCGCGGTTCCAGCCTTGCGCTCACTGCCACCAGGCTCAAGAATGTCAAGAACATTGACATGGACAAGGAATACGAGGGTATGGACATGCGCGTTGAGAAGGAGCTCTTCAAATATGCCGTCAAGGAATACTACTCACACGTAAGCAAATCATGCTGGGGTCCATTCCAGACTGAGCTGGCAGACAAGTTCCAGGGCAATTGGGACGCGCTGGCCGAAAGTCTGTGGCTGGACCGTCACATGACAAAGGATGACCCGATATTCACATTCTTCACCGAGGTTCAGGTCCGTGATTTCAACGACCGCATTGACTCTATTGCAGGCGACCGTGACCTGACAACGCTGAATAAGGAATACACGCACATGCTTTACAACTGGCGCGACGGGCATGGCATTCCTCAGTATCCGGATGCGAACTCCACCCTCCGTCTGACTTTCGGACAGATAAAGTCATTTGAGCGTGACGGGAAGATGCTGCCATGGCGCACTCTTCCGAAGGAGATTCTGGAGAAGGAGAATCCTGAGATGTATGACTTCACGCTGAAACCGGAATGGCGCAATCTGCTCAAGAGAAAGAATCCGGGAACCGGAGTGAACTTCATATCGGACAACGATATCACAGGCGGCAACTCAGGCAGTCCGGTGCTCAACGCCAAGGGCGAGATCATTGGTCTGGCTTTTGACGGGAACAAGGAATCACTTGCCGGTGATGTCTCATGGACACGTGACTATAACCGCTGCGTGAACGTTGACATCAGATTCGTCATGTGGACTCTCAAGAAATACGCGAAGACCAAGAATATTCTCAAAGAAATCAAAAAGTAATAAATATGGCAAAGAAATCAACATTCACGACAAACTGGCCCAAGACTCTCATTCAGCTGGGCGTGCTGGCTACTCTGGTATTCTTCCTCAGCGGACTTGCAGCAAAGGTTTTCCCTGGTATGACTGCCCCAGATCCCGAAAAGTACTGTCCCTACGGTGGACTTGAAGCCCTTGCCACATACATTCAGCGTGGCTCACTGCCATGCTCAATGACATCACTGCAGATTGTAATGGGTATTGCCCTGGCAGCTGTCGCCGTTCTTTTCAGCAAGCTCTTCTGCGCATTCATCTGCCCTGTCGGAACAGTTGAGGATCTGCTCATCAGACTCCGCAAGGCCATCGGAATCAAGGCTGTCAGGATCAGCGCCACAGGGGTTGCCGACAAGATTCTGCGAATCGTCAAGTATGCCCTGGTCTTCTGGCTGTTCTACATGACAATCTCGTCAAGCGAGCTATTCTGCAAGAACCTTGACCCGTACTATGCCGCTGCGACAGGCTTCAAGGGCGAGATCACGCTCTGGATGTCAATAATCACAGTCGGTCTGGTCATTATTCCGGGACTTTTCATTGACCGTTTCTGGTGCAGGTACATCTGTCCGCTCGGTGCCATTTCCAACTCTTTTAAGTTCTGGATTCCAATGGCTGCCCTGGCTGTCGCTCTCATTGTACTGGATCTTTTCGGTCTGACCGTCAACTGGGTCATTGTTCTGGCAGCTTTCTGTATTGCCGGTTATCTGTTGGAAATACTGTGCGGCAGGCCTAAGGCACAGCTTCTTTATGTAATCAACGACGAGCAGAAGTGTACACGCTGCAATGCCTGTCAGAAAGCCTGCCCGTACAATATTGACATAGCCCATTTGGGAGGCAAGGTAAATTCTGTTGACTGTACGCTCTGTGGCGAGTGTGTGGCATCATGTACTAGCGGCTCGCTCAGCATCGGCACAAAAAAGCCGGGCAAGCCTTTCATGAAATATGTACCGGCCATAATAACATTGGCTGTGGCAATTATCGCCCTCATTGCCGGAAGCAGTTTCGAGCTGCCTACCATCAGTGAGACATGGGACATTGAGGAAGGCATGGAGCTTCAGGAGGTGAGGATTGAGAATCTGCGCACTGTCAAGTGCTACAGCAGCTCCATGGCATTCAAGGCGCGTATGGAGAAGGTCAAGGGCGTTCACGGTGTCAAGACATACGTTGGAAGCCACACTGTCGTGGTCTCGTACGACCCGAAGATTACAAATGCCGAAAAGATTCAGGAAGCCGTATTCACCCCGTCGCACTTCCGCGCAATGAGTCCCGATCCTAAGGTTTATCCCGAGGTAAAGGTCGTTACAATCCGTACCGAGCACATGCATGACAAGACAGACCTGAGCTATCTGGGACTTCAGTTCAAGATGACTGACAAGGGAATATTCGGCCTTGATTCCGAGTATGACTGCCCGCTGGTAGTTCACGTCTATATGGATCCGGCTGCGGAACTTGACGAGGAGTATTTCCGCCAGGTTGTCGAAAAGAAGTCACTTGACTTGGAGACAGCAAGCGGAACCATCAAGTCGACACCTGTTGATTTTGAATTTGTCCGTCTGGAGGAAGGTTACGATATCATTCCTACCCCTGAATATCTGAATATGATGTTCGACGGTTTCCATGCCAATTATAACGGCCGCTATCCCGATGGTGACAGCACGGTAGTACGCAAAAGGAACCTGCAGTATGCCGGCCAGCCTCAGTTCATCGTTGAGGTAGCAGACCCCAACTTCGAGAAGACCGTCGTGACACGCGCCCTGCCTTTCTTGAGCAATCACGTCTCAAGGGAGGAAGGTGTCATAAGTATGGACCTCACTCTTAATAAGGATTATGTTCCATGCATACAGTTCCGGTTCGCAGCACCAGCTACCGCAGAGCGTATCTATGAGCTCATGACCATGGACACATGGACTATCACATACGCTGAAGACGATGTCCGTGAGGAGCCTGCACGTATGGCCATCAAGAACCCGTTCACAACATTCCCGGCTGAATGACAATGCTGAGAAGACTGTTGCTTATTATGACGTTCCTGTCAGCATTCACAGCGATGAGTGCGGCTGGATATGTCGTTAAGGGACGTGTCGTCGATGCCCGTACAGGCGAGTCTCTTGATGGTGCGGTCATAAGCCTGGATAACCTGTGGGCCATGGCATATGACAATGGAGAGTTTAAGTTTGACAATGTCCAGCCTGGCAAGTACTCCGCCAAGGCCATTCTTCTGGGATACGTCACCGCAGAGTTTGAGCTTGAG
Organism: uncultured Bacteroidales bacterium; assembly: GCA_937898885.1. Taxonomy (GTDB): domain Bacteria; phylum Bacteroidota; class Bacteroidia; order Bacteroidales; family Bacteroidaceae; genus Colenecus. Next base: position 88,755 of record CALDKD010000089.1, read on the forward strand.
GTCAAGTCCGATATCAACAGCCTGAGCATCAAGTTGAAAACGTCATCTCTCGCACTTGACGAGGTTACCGTAACGGCAAGACGACCGAAAGAAGGAGCCGGAACGACATACAACATAGGACGTGAGGCCCTGGACCACATGCAGATAAGCAGCATGTCCGATATGAGCGCTCTCATGCCAGGCGGCAAGACCGTCAATCCTGACCTTACCACAGCCAACAGCATCTCACTGAGGTCAGGCGGCAACAGTGCCGGAAACGCAGCCTTTGCAACCGCTGTCGAGGTTGACGGAATCAGGTTGGGAGGTAACGCGGCTTTCGGGCAGATGAGCGGAATTGACACCCGTGGCGTATCTGTTGACAATATCGATTACATCGAGGTGATGACAGGTGTACCTTCGGCTGAATACGGAGACCTTGGAAACGGCATGGTACGCGTTCATACAAAACGCGGCTCAACTCCATATCGTCTGAGTCTCACAGTCAATCCGCGCACATATCAGGCATCAGTCTCCAAAGGATTGAATCTCAAGGACAACACTCAGATTCTAAACGTGAATGCTGAATGGGCGCGTGCAGTGAGAAACCTGGTATCGCCATACGAGTCCTATACAAGACGCACGCTGGGTGTAATCTATACGAATACCGCCCACAGGAATCTCAGGCTTGAGGCTGGCCTTACCGGCAATCTTGGCGGAATGAACTCTGAGGACGACCCCGATGCCTTTACCGGTGAGTATTCCAAGTCCAAAGCCGGAAGCGCCCGCGGAAACATTGCTGTTACCATTCAGATGAACCGCGACTGGATAACCAGCCTGAAACTGGAGACCAGCATCAATTACGAGGACAATCTAAGTCACGACCACAAGTTCAGTTCCGCCGCATCGGCGCTGCCCGCCGTACACTCTCAGGAAGAAGGCTACAACATTGCTGTCCTGCTGCCCAAGGGAGAGTATTTCAGCGACAGGATTGTTGATTCCAAGGAACTTGACCTCTCAGCATCCCTGAAATACACTTGGGACCGCAAATGGAACGGTTTCAGGAGCAATTTCAAGGCAGGTCTGCAATGGAAAGCCAATGGCAATGTGGGAGAAGGTGAGTATTATGAGGAACCGCTTCTGGCCTCGGATGGCTACCGTCCGCGCCCCTACTCCGATTACCCGTTCATGCATACTGTATCGGGCTACATCGAGGACGATCTCACATTCCCGTTCGGGCTTCAGCTCATAGCGGGTCTCAGAATGGACAATATATTAGTAAAGGGTTCTGAATATACTGATGTCTGTTCCTTCTCGCCACGACTGAATGCGAGATGGAAGTTATCCGATGCCTTCTCCATTCGAGGCGGATGGGGCATTTCTGAAAAGATGCCATCGTTCTACATACTGTTCCCCAGTCAGGAGTATCGTGACATTCTGGTAGGATCTGACAATTCCGGCAGTCAGCCTGTCTATACATACTACACCAAGCCATATACACTTGAATTCAATCCGGATTTGAAATGGCAGCGTCACTACAACGCGGAAACTGGCATTGATGCAAACATACTCGGAACGAGAATCTCACTGGTAGGATTCTGGAACACTACCTGTAATCCTTATAAATATACCTATTCCTATTCTGTAGTGGAGATTAACCGCAGTACCGGTCCAGACCGTACTTTCGTTCAGAACAAGAGACAGGACAACGGGGCTCCTGTCTATCGTTCAGGAGCGGAGCTGACCGTTGAGCTGCCCGAGCTGAAGCCTATACGCACATCGTTTCTGGTCGATGCGCAGTACACATGGACCAAGACTGAGGACAACGGGCTCAACTACTATTACAACACCGGCTGGTCACACACCACAATCAACAACAGGTCATACCAGTATGTGGGAGTATATGAGAACGGCGGGAACAGCAACCTTATGATCAAGGGTAATGTGACACATTCTCTTGATGCCAATCTGACTGCCATCACCCACATACCGGAGGCACGGCTCATAATAACCTGCAAGATAGAGTCGTCACTGCTCAAGCGCTCGCTTAATATAGCGACCTTGAATGAGGAGGTGCTTTATCCAGTAGCCTATCTCGATGTTGAGGACATGAATCCGGTCTTGCATCCCTTCACAGAGGCAGACAGGACAGATCCCCGCTTCAAGGACCTTGTACGCACGCCAAGCAACGACTACCTGTTCGTCCAGGACGGATACGGAGTCTATATGTCGGCCAACCTGAGCATCACAAAGGAGATTGGTGACCAATTCAGTCTCTCGTTCTTTGCCAACAACTTTACGAACTCAAGACCTTATGTAAAATCCTTAGCTACCGGAGTCGGAGCCATTTTCACTCCGGCATTCTATTACGGTCTCAGCTGCAGAATTGAATTATGAGAAAACTTGCATACATAATACTGGCCATGCTGCTTCCGGTTTCCTGCATCGACCTTGAGGACGGGAATCCGTATGCCGCAGACATGCACAGGTTAATCATCAGCCTTCTACTGCCCGATGATTATCAGGGACTGGACCTGTCAGGAATCAGCGTGGAGATACGCGACAACGCCAACGGCGTGACATACACCGGCATTTCAGACAACACAGGAACAATCTGTCTGGATGTGCTGAACGGTGTATATTCGGCCACTCTGGCCGCTACCATATCCTACGAGCAGTTCAATGCATCCCTGAGCGGGATAACAGTTGACGGAAAGGACTGCCATACAGACATGAATCTGCTGCACAGCCGCACCGGAGACATTGTCATCAAGGAAATCTACTGCGGAGGATGTCTCAAGCTGCCGGCACAGGGCAACTACAACATAGACTCATACATCATTCTGCACAACAACACGGACCATACGGTATATCTGGACAGTCTCTGTCTCGCCACTCTGGACCCGTACAACTCGAACGCATCGTCACAATGGAATCCCGATGATGATTTCTCACCGCTGATCCAGGCTGTCTGGCAGTTCCCCGGTAACGGGACATCACAACCGCTGGAAAGCGGCCGCGATGCTGTCATCTCAATCTACGGAGCGATTGACCACAGCTCACAGTATCCGCTCTCAGTCAATCTGAACAAGCCGGACTACTACGTCTGCTACAATCCTGGGCTCTTCCCCAACACAAGCTACCACCCTGCCCCTGGAAACAACATCAGACAGGATCACATCTTGGACGTTGTCATGAAGATGGGTAAGGCAAATGCATACACTTTCTCGGTCAACTCGCCTGCGCTGGTCATATTCAAGTCCGTAGGCTGCACCATGAGGGAATTTGTCAATATGCCGGAGAGCATCATCCAGAAACCGGGAAGCGATGACCGCATAATATGCTTGCCGAACGACTGGATCATTGATGGTGTAGAGGTGTTCAATGGTCAGCAGACCAACAACAGGAAACGCATCAACGCATCGGTAGATGCCGGCTATGTAACCCTTTCCAACGTTCACGAGTCAAAGACCCTGATGCGCAAGGTCAATGAAGAGAGATCAAAGGCGCTGGGATACGAGGTACTCATTGACACAAACAACAGCAGTACCGATTTTTATGAACGTCAAAGCCAGTCACTCCATGAAGATTAGATTTATTACAGCAGCATTGGCGTTCCTTACGCTCATTCCCTGTCAGGCACAGTGGAGCTACGACCGCACCGTGCGCCGCAATTTCTGGAATGACGGAGCAAACGTTTCCGGAATCCGATGCGATACTGCCCAAATCTCCGCAGCCGGAATTTCCGCAGGATATGAGTCGGGCGATTTCAGGACCTTAAGCCAAAGCGCGAGGGAATGGAATGTCAGTGTCAATGCAAAATCAATAAGGCACCTTGACCGTTTTTCCATGAAGGGCGGCTTCTCGTTCACTGACACTGAGGCCGAAGACATGTGCGGCTCAATGTTCCTCACCCCGGGCCTCTTTCCCGTAGATGTCTTTGAATTCACTCCCGGACACAAGACATTCCAGACGTATGCCGTGGACGGAGGCATTGCTGTTGACCTGGGACAGTCATGGACAGCAGGAGCAGGCCTGGACCTCACCGCCCGAAATGCTGCAAAGCGCAAGGATCTCAGATACAGTGCATACCGTCTTGACATAACGGTCAATCCGTCTGTGATATATTCAACAGGACATATCAGATTTGGAGGCACGCTTCTGTTCAGCCGCAACACCGAGACCGTCAGCGCCGAACAGACCGGTTTTACAGCTACGGCACCCTTCGCGTTCCTGGACGAAGGTCTTTCTCTGGGTAACTGGCAGGTCTGGACCGGCAACGGCAGCCGTCTCAAAGAAAGCGGTGTGAACGGACTTCCCGTAAGGCAGAACAGATATGGCGCATCGGTCCAGACATCAACCGTAGACGGCACGTTCTATGCCGATGCAGGCTTTTTGTGGAAGGACGGCAGTGTTGGCGAGAGGCAGGTCATCTGGTATCGCTACAACGGGCCGGAAGCCATGGCGCACATAGGTTTCAGGCATGGTCATTCAGCATTCCGTGCAGAACTCTCATGGTCACGTCTGGACAACCGGGAAACCGTCCAGGACAAGGTTATGGAAGGCGGCATCTCCATTGTCAGAGAATACGGCAGCAACCTGATTCTCAGTTGCTCGGACATTAACATCGGGCTTGCATACGATTACAGTTCCGAAAAGCTGAATGCGACTGTTGCGGCCGGATTCAACGACTTGCGAAGACAGGCCGCGCCCATATATCCGTACGTTTTCGCACGCCAGCTCAAGACAGCCAGTCTGAATATTCAGACCCAATACCGCCACCGCAGTCTTGAATACGGTCTCAAGTTTGGCTGCTCCAAGGGTTTTGCCACTGACAATGAAAGAACCGTCTCAGAGGGTGGCAGTTCCTCCACCCCGTACCGCCATGAAGATGTCTGGTACGACGCATGTAAGTATGAGACTGCCGGACGCATTGACGCGGGGGCGACACTCTGCTGGAACTTTACCCGAGGGCTGTATGCCATTCTCTCAGGCAGCTGTTCGTATGCCAAAGACTACGGAAAGCCCAGGTATTACATATCCACAGGATTGAATTATATTTTCTAACTTTTAATAATTATCTCTTATGAAAAAACTAATGTTTGTCGCAGCCATGGCATGTTTGGTCATGGTATCTTGCAATTCAGAAAAAGAAGTAGCCGAACCGACCGGAGCAATCGAAATCGTTGACAAGACCATTCCTTGGGATGGTGCCAGCATCACTGCAAACATCACAACAGACTATGACTGGAACATATCAGTTGCAAATCCTGAATATCTCAGCGTAAAGCCTGCCTCAGGCAAAGGAAACGAGACCGTTACCCTGACCATTGCAAAGAACACCACAAATCAGGCAATCCCGGTAAAAGGCAATCTGACCCTGACCAACGAGGACAAGACTTTGGTTGTTCCTTTCAACTTTGAGATTCCAGCTCCATCACTTGAATTCGGTGGCGCTACATACGGAGTTGCCTATATGAAGGATGGCAAATATTGGATGACCCAGAATCTGCGCTACATTCCGGAAGGCATGACCGTATATGAGCCTTCAAAGGATAATGCAGATGCCAAGATCTGGTATCCGGCAATCATTTCCCTTAACCTTGAAGGCAAGTATGTAGCCACTCCATCTGATAACGCGGCTATCATTGCGGCACAGGGCCTGCTGTACTCTCCGGAATACATTCTTGGCGCAGCATATTCAGAAGAGGAATTTGCAAACGTGGATCAGAAAAACGCCATCTGCCCCGAGGGCTGGCACATCCCGACAGCACAAGAATGGATTGACCTTGTCGGTGCATGCTCAGACAAGGAAAAGACAAACGAGAATGCTCCTTATTATTCCGCTGACCTTTCCGGTGCATCACTTGAGGCTCTGAACGCAGACGGTCTGAACCTTCTGCCCTACCCGTATGTTAACAACAACAGCTACCTCTGCACTGTTCAGAATACCGATGTGACCAGAATTGCCAACGGTATGAACTCAATGCTTTACTTCCTGTCATCTACCGGTCATAAAGCCAAATCAAATATTCAGGGCTATGCCGCAATGATTACCAACAACAAGACAAAGACATCTGTCAACGTAGCATACGTCAACACTAACACCGGTATCGCAGTCCGCTTCGTCAAGGATTGACAACCCGGTCCTGTCAGAATTGAAAAAAGGAAGCTCATAACGGGCTTCCTTTTTTTTTGAGGTGAGTACTGTGACGGGAAAAACAGCGTATCATTTCAGCCTGTCGGCAAGCTCAAGGATCAGCCGCTCTGTCTTGTCCCATCCAAGGCAAGGGTCGGTGATTGATTTCCCGTACACTGTCTCGCCATTCTTCTGTGATCCGTCCTCTATGTAAGACTCAATCATCAGTCCCTTGACCATGGACCTTATGGCATCGTTGTGGTCCATACTGTGGATTATTTCCTTGGCTATACGGCCCTGCTCCAGATATTTCTTTCCGGAATTGGAGTGATTGCAATCCACAATGACTCCTGGATTTACTATTCCGGGATTCTCCTTAAAGGTTTCTGACAGATGAATCAGGTCCTCGTAGTGATAATTTGAATGGCTGGTGCCGTGGTTATCCACATATCCGCGGAGAATGGCGTGGGCATATGGGTTTCCCGAGCTCTCAACTTCCCAGTTGCGGTATATGAACATATGCCCGCCTTGGGCGGCCTTTATGGAGTTTATCATCACAGAGATGTCTCCGCCCGTTGGGTTCTTCATACCAACAGGAATGTCAAGTCCGCTCGCAACCAGGCGGTGCTGCTGATTCTCCACGCTTCTGGCACCTACGGCCACATACGACAGCAGGTCTGACAGGAACATATGATTCTCAGGATAAAGCATCTCATCGGCGCAGGAGAAACCGGTCTCCATTATTGCCTTGAGATGAAGATGGCGTATGGCAAACAGTCCCTTGAACATATCGGGAGAAGCCAGTGGATTAGGCTGGTGAAGCATACCCTTGTAGCCTTCGCCTGTTGTCCTGGGCTTGTTGGTATAGATTCTAGGGATTATGACAATCTTGTCCTCAACCTTTTCCTGAACCTTGCGCAAGCGGCCGATATAGTCCAGCACCGCATCCTCACGGTCTGCCGAACACGGGCCGATAATCAGGAGAATTTTGTCTGTCTCTCCGCCCAGAACCTCTCTGATACGTTTGTCGTTCTCAGCCTTTGCCATCTGACCTTCTTCTGGCAGAGGATACAAATCCTTTATTTCCTGAGGGCTGAACAGCTCTCTATTGAATGTCATATTCATATTCTATTGTCCTTTATATTATTTCTTATCAAATTGCTCCCTATTTCGTGAAGACTCTCTCATCACTGACTTGAGCGTCCCGGTATCACCGTTTTCAATAGCCTTCCTCAATGTCTCCATACTGCCGACAAACAGGTCAATCTGCTTAATCAGGACATCGCGGTTGAGAATAAAGAGCTCGCTCCACATTGTCTCGTTGATTGCCGCTATCCTTGTAAGATCTCTGAATGAATCGCCCGAATACTTTGCCATCTGTGAGGTATCGCGGCATGTCATCAGCGATACGGCCACACAATGCGTCAGCTGGCTTAGGAATCCAATCATCTCGTCGTGCTCTTCCGGAGACAGCTCAGTTATCTTGTCGAAACCCATTCTACGTCCAAGTTCCTTGCACTTCTCAATTGCGGAAAGCGTGTTGCAGGCAGTAGGAGTGACCAGATAGTTTGCGCCTTTGAATACCGAGCTGTCGCTGTTGACCACTCCCGATCGCTCACGTCCGGCCATAGGATGGGCACCTATGAATTCCAGGTCGGGCCTGAGGATACGCTGCACCTCATAGACAACCGGCACTTTCACACCAGAGACATCGGTGATCAGTGTGCCGGGCGCGATAAGGTCCTGACAGGCCTTTATCCACTCAATGAAAGTGTTCGGATAGAGACAGAACACAATCAATCTGTATTTTGAGATGAGCTCCCTTTCTATCTGGACAGAACCTTCGGTTATGATGCCTTTGGCAAGCGCGTAATCGATTGATTCCCTGCTCTTGTCAATGGCGCCTACCTGGAAGCCTGCGTTGGTGAGGGCTTCGGCATAGCTGCCTCCTATAAGTCCCAGACCTACAATCAATATCTTATCCTCAATCATATTCGATACCAAGTTTAGTCAATACCTCAAAATAATCCGGGAAGCTCTTGCTGACGGCCTCCGCGCCATCGATGGAGCCGGAAAAGACAGTAAGAAGCGGCACCAGCGCCATGACCAGACGGTGGTCGTTGTGGCCATACAATGTTCTTGAGGGAGCATGAGGCGCGGGAGCGGATATCTCCACCTCGTTCTCAGACACACGCGCCTCCACACCGAACGCCTCAAGCTCGGAAATCATATCCCTTACGCGGTCGCTCTCCTTGATGGCCAGCCGTCGGGTACCTTTGACGCAACCATTCCCTTTCAAGGCGGCAAGAGTAAAGAGCACCGGGCCGAGGTCAATGTTTTCTGAGATGTCAACCTGTCCCTCATTCACAAGCTGGGACATCAGCTCACGGCAAACACGGTCGCCTTGCGCCGAGTTGTTCCTCAGTCCGGATAAATCAACTCTGTTGCCTTCAATGAAATTGTAGATATCAAGATAGGCGGCATTGGTCCAATCCCCCTCTACCCTTACGGTTGAGGAAAAGGAATAACGCTGGCCACCCGGAATGAGGAGCTGACGCTCATTCTGCCACTTCAAGTGTATTCCAGCCTGACAAAGCACGTCTTCCGTTATAGCCAGATATCCCCTGCTTACCGGTTCGTTCTCAAGCAGGATGCGGCTGTCTTGAGCACACAAAGGCAAGGCCATCATAAGCCCGGTAAGATACTGGCTGCTGGTAGAGGCATCCAGAATGAAATCTCCAGGCTCAAGGTGTCCGGACACGATGATTCCTTCAGCCGCATATCGGAAACTGACTTTGGAAAGCGTCTTGACGTAAGGCGCTATTCCCCGTTCCAAAAGACGTTCGCTGCCGGTAATCAGGAATTCAGTTCCATCGCCAGCCAAGGCCAGCGCCAGAGGAATGATGAACCGCATGGTGGACCCGCTCTCACGGCAAGGAAGAACAATCCGGCCATCGGGCAGCATATCCTTGCAACGGTTGAATTCCGCACACTTGCCGTCATATCCGCTCCCGAACCCAAGAGCGCTCAGGCAGTCAATTGTGGCAAGGATGTCCTCCGACGGAGCCAGGTTTTCCACCCGACCGCCGCTCAGGGCTGCGGCTATCAGCAACCTGTGGGCGTAACTCTTGGATGGCGGAGCCTGAACAGAGCCGATTGCCCTGCTTTTTCTAAACGTATGTCTCACCGGCTCAAGTATTTGCAAAGGATATCAATTGCCTCCAGATAACCATCTATGCCCTTGCCTGACACCGTGGCGATGCAGGACTCCCTGATATAGCTTATCTGACGGAAAGCCTCGCGGGATGATACGTCGGAGATATGCACCTCGACCGTAGGGATACGTGTCGCCTTCAGAGCATCGACAATGGCGATGCTGGTGTGGGTGTATGCGCCGGGATTGAACACCAGCCCATCCACTTTATCAAAGAAAGCCCGTTGAATCATATCCACAAGATCGCCTTCATGGTTGGACTGCAGGATCTGACAGCCAATGCCTTTTCCGGCAGCATGGCTGCTTACGCGACTGCAGAGCCCGTCATAATTCTCCGAACCATAGATATCCGGTTCCCGTATTCCCAGCATATTAATATTCGGGCCGTTAATTACAAGTATGCTAATATTGGTTGTTGGTTGTCTCTCCATAGCCGCCTATCTTAAATAATCCTTTCCATATCTGAGCGCAAGCATATCGCATAGTACTATTGCTGTCAGGCTTGACACCACAATGCAGATTCGCCTTATGATGGCCGGATCGTGACGTCCCTTGATGCAGAGCCTTGCAGGCTGGCCGCTGAGCAGGTCCACCGTATCCTGTTCCCTTGAGATGGAAGGTGTAGGCTTGACTGCGCAGTTGAACACCACAGGCATGCCGTTGGACATACCGCCGTTGATGCCGCCATTGTTATTCGATGAGGTCACAATCTTTTCACCGTCAACAATCCACGGATCGTTGAGCTCAGACCCTGTGCTTTCCGCAAAACCGAAACCCAGGCCAAACTCCACACCCTTGATTCCTCCAATGGCGAACATCGCCTTGGAGATGCAGCCCTCCAGCGAATCAAACCAGGGCTCACCTATTCCCGCAGCCAGGCCAGTGATTGCAGTCTGAATCTTTCCTCCAATTGAATCGCCACAATTTCTGACGTCATCAATCTTTTCTATCATTTTCTGCCCCGCCACATCGTCAATCACAGGGAAGGACTTGGCATTCAAGGATTCCATCTCTGCCTGGAAGTCGGAAAATGCAGAGTCATCAACCCCGCCACAACGCAGGATGTGGGTGGCGATACGGATGCCTTTTTGTTCCAGAGCCTTTATGGCAAGAGCCCCGGCAGCCACTATGCCCGCTGTGATGCGACCGCTGAAATGGCCTCCGCCACGATAGTCCTCAAAGCCCGCATAGCGCACGTGAGCAACGTAATCCGCGTGCGACGGACGCGCCAGAAAGCGGATTTCATCATAATCCGTGCTGCGGACATTGGTGTTCGGGATGAGAATGGTAATGGGTGCCCCTGTGGTCATACCGTTGAACACTCCGCTGACAATCCTGAAATCATCCGGCTCCACGCGCGCGGTATCAGTGATGCCTGAAGGCCTGCGCTTTGAGAGCTGCGCCGCCACGAAACTCTCATCAACCGGGATACCTGCAGCCAAACCGTCCAAGGTGGCGCAAATCATCTCTCCGTGTGACTCTCCGCTGAGAGTCAGGATGACGCTCTTACCTATGCTGTTGCTCATTTTTCCTATTTGTTATCAGTTGTTTTATTTCTTCTTGTGTGAACTCGCGGAACTCGAAACTACCGATATCACTTACCCATACGGCAGTCACGGTAGAAGACTTGGCTTTTTTGTCATGGCTGACAAACTCACAGAGACTTACCGGATTGAAACTGTCAGATACAGGAAGGCCATACTTCTCAAGAGCCGTCTCAATCTGCTGTCTGGCCCTGCCCTCAGACATATACATCATTCCTATGGCTACGCATTCCCCGTGATACAAGTCGCCTTCGGCCGCTGATTCTATGGCGTGACCGATAGTATGACCGAAATTCAGGACTTTGCGCAAGCCCTTCTCATACGGGTCACTTTGCACCACATTGAGCTTGATGCTCAAAGCACCGGCTATCATATCGCAAAGCTCAGCCTTGTCTCCATTCCAGGAGCAGATGCTCTCATACAGGCCCGCATCGGAAGTAGCGGCCATCTTGATCATTTCCGCCATACCCTCGGCGAATATTCTGGGTGGCAGTGTGTCAAGACACTCCGGATCAACAATGACCTTGGAAGGATTGTGAAATGCGCCGACAATATTCTTCACGCCATGGAAATTGATGGCTGTCTTGCCGCCAATGGATGAATCCACCTGGGAAAGCAGCGTTGTGGGTACGCTGTAGTAGTTTATTCCACGCATATAGCAGGAGGCTGCAAAACCGCACAAGTCCCCAACCATTCCCCCGCCCACTGCCACAAGCGCGTCATCGCGGGAAAAACGATGCTCAACCAAAGATGACATTATGGTTTCCAGAGCGGAGAGGCTCTTGGTGGATTCTCCGGCCTTCAACGTCAGGATATGGCTTCCGGCAAACGCGCCAGCCACTTTCCCGGCATACTCCGACGGTACGCCATCGTCTGTTATAACCAGCACCTTTTTGCCGGATAGGTCTATCAACCGGCCTATTCTATCTATCGAGCCGGCCTCAACTACAATATCATAGCCCTTGCCACTTTCGGAATTGTATCTGAGTATCATATTTCCTGATGTCTGTAAGATCCCACAAGGCGCAGATTGTCACATACGGTCTTCATCTGAAAGAGCAACTCCTTTCCGTTCTCTCCATTCACGTCGCCCTCCAGTTCCGCGAAGAAAAACTGGTTTCCTTCCGGCTCATACGTGGGACGGCTGTGTAAATAGCTCATATTGTATCCGTGCGCGCCTATGATGTTCAAAGCCTTTGCCAAGGCTCCGGCCTCGTTGCGGACCGCAAATACAAGTATGAAACGTGTATGGTGCCCTGGAGTCTTAAGGTTATTCATGGAGCGCGAGAATACCGCAAAGCGGGTCTGTGTGTGAGGAGAAGCGCTCATGTCCAGAATAGAGTTGATGTAAAGGTCACCATGATATGCCAGGTCGAGTACCGCACCAACATCTCCTGCCAGACTATTCTCTATCGGCAGTATTGCCACATCAACATCACCATTGACACAGGCAGAGTATGTTCCGGCGAAATCAGTGAAAGGTACGGTCTCAGCCTCAGGGAATGCCTTTTGGGCAGTATTGTGGGCGAAATCGCCGGGGACTCCGCAATATGCTATTCTCATTCCCTTGAAAAGACGCCTCTGGTAGTCCTTGGAAAGACCCATCAGATGCTTCTGGAAAAGCACGTAAAACTCACGCTTCTCAGAATCCTCTATCAGCTCGCCGGCATTTTCCATCTTGGCCCGCTCACGTGTATCGTCAATGATGCTGAGGCCGCTTCTCATCTTGTACTCCGCAACCTCACGACATTGTCGCATACGCTGCTCAAAAAGTTCCGCCATCTGAATGTCTATCTCATTGATGGCCTTGCGGGCTTTGTCTAGTTCATTGTCCTGTCTCATACTATGTCATAAAAAACGAGGCCGCCCAAACCTGGACAGCCTCTGATATATTTCGTATTTCCATTATTAATCGCACACGAATTTAAGACCGTCCATTTTCAAAACAGCGGCATAATAATAGAAATGATAATATCGTGCGTAACTCATCATTTTATAATCAACACCGCAAATCTATACGTATTTCTGTAAACATCCAAATAATTTGCATCCAAATTCCAAAATTCTTTCTTCATTCGCAGACGCAATGGACTCTAATCAATCTGCTTATGTGTCTGTATCACTTTCCTGATTGTACCGTCAGGATTGTAGTACAGACGGTCAACGCAAACGGAACGGCGCACACCGGTAAACGGCTGCTTGCGCGATATGCTAAGGTCTGCGTTGTGATAGAACATGTACCACTTATCCTTATACCGTACTATGCTGTGATGATTGGTGCCGCTGTTCACCGGATCCAGGATGACACCTTTATATTCGTAAGGCCCCAGAGGATTGTCAGCCATGGCATAGACAATCTCAGGCTGATGTCCGGTCAGCGAGCTGTTGGAATATGACAGATAGTACTTGCCGTTGTACTTATGGCACCAGGCGGCCTCAAAGAATTCCACCAGTCCCTCAATGATATGCACCTGCCCGTCATACGAGATCATATCCTCGTTCAACTTGATGCAGCACAGAGTGTTCTGCCCCACAAACATATATGCCTGACCGTCATCGTCAATGAACACGCAAGGGTCAATGAAATCGCGGTCGCAGATAACTCCGGGCGAGTCAATGCTCAGAAGCGGATGTCCCAGCGGGTCAGTGAACGGACCTGTCGGCGAATCGCTCACAGCAACGCCTATATGTTTCTGGTCCGTGGGATAATACAGATAGTATTTGCCGTTTCTATATACGCAGTCAGGAGCCCATGCGCCCTTTCTGGCCCAGGTGGTCTGTTCAAACGGCTTGAAGATGACTCCACGGTCCTGATAAGACACCATATCGGTTGTCGTGAAGACGTGATAATCCCTCATACTGAAGGTGAAGGCATTATCCTCATCGTGACTGGGATAGATATAGAGAGTGTCTCCGAACACATGGGCAGACGGATCGGCCGTGTAAATGCTTCTAATTACAGGATTGTCAAACTCCTCTGTCTGAGCCAAAGCGCAATTTCCAGCCACAAGAGCCAATACGGTAATGATAGTCAATAATCTCAGTTTCATAAATGTAATATTTTGGCCACTTTACAAATACGTTTTAAATATACACAAAATAATAAACAGGACACTATTCACAAAGAATATGTCTCATATGCTTATGTGGACATGTTGACAAACCATCCTCAAATTCATTGAGTTTGAGGATAAATTGCTACCTTCACCCCGATAAATTGCAATTTTATGGTCAATAAAAGGAAATTATTGTTTTTTGCACAGCTAATATACTAATTATGAGAAAGTCAATCGCATTTTTCACATTTCTGTGCCTTGCGGTGGGGACAACCAGCGCAAAGGGCTTACTGAAGAGCCTTGGGAATACAGTATTCAACAAGGTTGAGAACACCGTCAGCAAGAAAACGGACAACCCGGAAGGGAGTTATGCCAAGATAGATACCAAAAAGCTTGAGTATTCCATCCCGTATATTCCGGTGGAGAAGCGCTCCGCCATCCTGCCGAAGCACAATATCTGCTCCATAGCACCCGCGGGAGAGTCTTCGGACAATTTCATCACCGGCAACGGTACCCTGCGCATGCAGGCTTCAGGCCAGCCCTATAACGATGTGGTGACCTATACCCAGGAAGACCTCTATGAGCCGAAATGGGCGGAGACTCCCCTGCCCCCTGACCTGCGCCCCTACCTGCCCCGCATCCGTCAGCTGCTGCTGGAGGGCAAGCCGGACGAGGCGAACGCCCTGGTGGACGAAGCCCAGAAAAAGGCCGGCTTCGAAAAGTACATGAATTTCGACAACAAGATTCTGTACCCAGTTGGCGGGCCGTCCAGGCACACAGCCTTCACGCTCACCTTCCGTCGTCCGGAGCAGCCCGATACCCGGGACTACCTGCGTTTTCTGGACATGCAGAACGGCATGATCACCTCTATGTGGACTGATGCGCGCGGCTCATTCCGTAACGAATGCTTCTGCGCCTATGACGGCGATGTCACCGTGAACCGTTTCACTGCGCCGAAGGGACAGCTGGACCTGGACGTGGAGATACAGTTGCCAAGACTGACCGGCAGCACCCATGAGCTGAATATCGAGGACGGCGTGATCACTCTGGCCACCGCGTACAATCCGGACTTCGGTCACAAAGGCTACGCCGTGGTCATCCGCTTCCTGCCAAAAGGCGGCACAATGAAAAAGACCGGAAAAGGCATGCACATTTCCGGCGCGGACGGCCTGATGGTAGTCGCGAAGATCGTGAGGTTCGAAAGCGACTTCACCTTTGAATGCGTCAAGCCCGTCCGTGACGGACTGATGGCCACGAAGGTCGATTTCGACAAGATGCTCAAAGGTAACGAAAAGTACATCGGCGAGCGCATGGACCGTTCCCGTATCCATCTGAGCACCGACGAGGATATGCTGCTTTCCGGCGAGGAACTGCTCCGTCGCGCCCACAGCAAGAACGAGCTGGATCCCACCCTGCTGGAGAAGCTCTATGATATGGGCCGCTTCTTCCAGATCTACGAGACGGGCAAGAATATTCCTCCTTTTACAGGCCAGCACAACATCAACACTAACCTGCAGGTCTGCGCAGGAAACAACACGGGCCTCTTCGACGAGATGGACGTGTATTTCAAGTATTACGAGACGAAGTTCGATGACTTCCGCACCAACGCGCAGCTGCTCTACGGCGCCCGCGGCGTACTGGCCAGCGTCCACTGCGACCCGAATTCCGGCCTGTACTATCATTTCTCCCACACCTATCCGCATTACGGCTTTACTGGCGTACTGGGTTGGGTCTACAACGAGTTATGGGGCTACTACCTAGTCACAGGAGACAAGGAATTCCTGCGGACCCGTCTGATCCCGGCCTACAAGGAAATGGCCCTGTTCTACGAGGATTACGCGTGCGACCGTGGTCCGGACGGCAAGGTCATCTTCTATCCGTCCTTCTCTCCGGAGAACCCGACCCCGAATCCCGGCTATGAGACAGTCACCAGCAGAGACATCAATCCTACGAGGATAAACTCTGTCATGGACATCGCCATCTGCCGCGAGATACTGATGAACCTGATTGATGGCTGCAAGACCCTGGGCATTGAGGAGGAGAACATCCCTCACTGGAAGGCACAGCTCGCATCCCTTCCGACCTATCTCCTGGACTTGGACGGCGGCCTGAAGGAATGGGCCTGGCCAACTATCGAGGAGAACTACAACCACCGCCACGTGTCACACCATTATGACGTATGGCCCGGACGCGCCGTCACGCCCGAAAAGAATCCCGAGCTGACGGAAGCCATCATAATCTCCAACCGCAAGCGCGCCCAGCAGGACGACTCCGCCCATGGCATCATCCACCGTGCATTCACGGCCATCCGCCTGAAGGATATGGAAGAAGCCGAGCAGAACCTTAGTCAGCTGCTCAACCACGGCTTCGTCCGCCGCACGCTGCAGACCAGCCACTTCCCCTATAGAGGTGTGTTCCCGGATCTGACGGGCGCTGTCCCGGCGTTCCTGGTGGAGATGTGCGTCTTCAGCGAGCCCGGCACGGTGGAACTCCTGCCGGTGATGCCCGCCAACCTGATGCACGGCGCCATTGACGGTGTCTGGCTATATACCTTTGCCAAGCTTAATCATATGGACTGGGACGAGAATGGCATCCATGCCTCCATCACCTCCAATCAGGCACAGACCCTGACGCTTCGCAACCGCCGGGAAGGATGCCGCATACTTGTGAACGGCAAGGAGCTGGCCAAGAACGGCGACCATGTCCAGTACACGTTCAAGGCAGGCGAGACCGCAAAGATTGAAATTATCTTCTGATTGAACCTTTTCCGGGCATAATCCCGGACAGTACTCATACTATGTAAACAAGACAACGCACGATGCCGAAGATACAGAGAAGGAAGAGGCTGACCGTGTTGCTACCAATATTACGAAATTGCTGAATGAGCAATCTTTCTCGCTTACTCCTTTGGAATT
>CALDKD010000090.1 GCA_937898885.1 uncultured Bacteroidales bacterium
CTCAAAGTCGGCCTCGTAGTGGCCCTGGTCGAGCTTCATCTGGCCCTGCATGTCCGCGCTGAACGTACGGGCGGAGACCTTGGCGGCTATCGCGGCGAGCATCGTTATCACCGGCGCGGTGATCTGGTCAACGGTGTTCCAGCGCAGCGTAACATTTCTCAGCTCTGAGTCTTGTGCCGTATAGGCGTTGGTCAGGGCGGTGATGGTGTTGAGCGCATTGCACTCATACATCTCCAGGTCTGTGATGGCGGCCCAGTTCGGCACTGAGAGGTCAGCGGCCTCGATGAAGTGCGTGTTGTTCAACACGAGGGTCGTAACGGTTGACGGCAGGTGCAGTATCTCGATCTTGCTGCCGTTAGGCAGTCTCACATGCGACACCTGTGTATTCTCGAGTAATGCCTTCTTAAGTCTTGTGCAAGACCTAAGGTCGAGCTCGCCGGTCAGGGCTGAGTTGCGGCCTTCTATCTCGCTCACCGAAGGGCAGTTCAAGATGACGGTCGTGATGTTATTGTCTACCTCCGATGAGTCAGCGTCGCCAAGTGTCAGCTTTGTCAGCCTCTTGGCATTTATTGTGAGCTCACCCTGCTGTCCTGATAGCATCAGTTTTTGCAGGCCGTCTATCTCTGTAATATAGTCAGAGGTCTTGATAATATACTGCGTCTGGCCACCGCCCGTAAAGCCGGTGAATGTCCTGCTGCCGCCGGCCTCTACACGCCCGGTACCCTGGGAGCCTCCCTGACCCTCGCGTATCTGCGGATACAGCCAGGAGTACATTTTGAGAGTCAAGCTCTCCAATGACGCAGGCCTGAAAAGTATCTGGCCGAAGCTCGCATCTGAGAAATCACCGAACGGGCCTACGCGGAAGTATGACGCCATGTACAGCACTCTCATCTCCACCCAGCGCCTCTCAGCCGCATAATGGTTGCCGAGAGCCTGAGCCAGCGGGTTGACTGGCGCCGCGTTGTCGTTAAGCCATGCGTCAATGTACTTGGTGAGGTCGTCAGAGTTGTATGCGCTGACAGGGAAATAGATCTGAGCCTTGTTCCAGAAACGCTCCTCGATATATTTCAAGGCACCGTCAGTGACGTTGAACTGCGTGCCTGCTATGTCGCGCATCGTGGACAGCATCTCGGCACCGAACGAGCGGATGCCCTTGCCGGAACCGCCGTCATAGTCGTCCATGTAGCACTCGAAGATGAGGTTCCACAGCACGCTCGCGCCACCGCCGAACACAAGGCTGCCTGAGGAGTCTGTGTCCTCAAACTCTATGTAGTATGGCTTGGTGTCGCCGCCGTTGTTGTCGATGTCGTAGATGCCGTCAAGGTCATCCTGACGGAAGCACCACTTGCCGGTGCTGGACATATAGTACGGGTAGGAGTTCTTGCCGAAGTTGTCGGTAGCTCCAAACATCAGCAGGAACACGAAGTTGAAGATGCACTCAGGTATGTTCCAGAAATTAGGGGCATCCTGCATGAAGCGTGCCCTGCGCTGCTGTTTAAACCACTCGTTCTGCTCGTCAAGGGTGTCGCCTGTCGGGTCGCCGTGCTGGGTTACAAGGTTGGCCCCGGCCACATAGCTCTCCGTCACCGGATCGTAGTGGTACAGGGTGTAGTCATCCTCCACCCAGAACTCCATATCGATGTGCGGGAAACGGCTCTGGTTGTAATGCCGAACGGAGAACGCCGGCAGATCCGCGTTGATATTGGCCACTACGGCCGCGGCATCAGCTCCGCCCCAGTCCTCGTCGTCAAGGGCCACCGGGAATATCAGCGTAGAGTTATTGTACACTACGTCGTATGCCGGCTTGAACTTGCTGCTCAGCATCTGGTTCACCAGTGCCTCCTGTCCGCGCTTGTCGGTCTTGTAGCCGCCGCAGATGCCTATCTCCCAGCCACCCTCGCCGATGCTCGCGCCATTGTCCAGGATATGCAGCTTGCCCACGTCCTTGCCTGACTCCTCAAATATCCCGAAGCCTACCTTCTCGTTCCACGGATACTGGAACATCGTCAGACGTGGCGTGTGGTCAGGTCCCTCCATGGTGATGAGGTCATTCCGCACCGGCTCGTAGTCGTAGCCGAAAGTGGCGTCATCGCCCTTATCTGGACCTACAGTGAACAGACCTATGAAAGAGTATGAGTCGCCTACCTTGGCGAAGCCGAAGGCCGGGTACTGATATACGGCCACCGACGGAACCGGCTCGCCGGCCTGTGCTGCCGCCCTCTGCGCGTCGTTGAGCATGAGCCCGTCATACATGGCGTTGTGCAGCTCATTGTAAGCGTATGTAGCGCCCATCTTGTGCGACTGCATGGATGAGGCGAAGTTTATCTTGGCGGTTATCCTCTTGACCTCGGGATGTAGCGTACCGTCAAACTTGACAGTGCCGCTCTGCGTCTCCTCACCCCAGGTGCCCGTCTGCGGGTTCCAATAGGAGACGGCGCATTTCTCGCCTTCGGACTTGTCAATCCTGTGGCGTATGTTCCAGAGCCAGTAGCCCATGGATGTGGTGCCCTGGCCGTCGGTGCGCACGTTTCTCACACGGAAGGAACGCTCCGGGTTGCCGACATAGTGCATCTCTATGTTGGCCGACGCGGAGCCGTCTCTTGTCCAGCCGTTGGCGCGTGCCGGTATCTTGGCACCGCCGAGCATCTCGACGACGTAGTAGTTGTACTTGCCCGACGCCACGACCTTATTGAAATCTATCTGGTGGGATGAGTCAATGATTTCCTTTATTCTCGTACTCTCCTTCTCCTTCTCGTCCCAGCTTCTGCGGGACGCGATATAGTTGGCCTCAGCCTGCGCGGAGGCGAAATACGTCGTGTAGTGTCTCAGATAGTAGAGATAGACGTCGGCGGTGTCAGAGCCAACCACAAGGTCGGCGAAGATGTTGAAGTTGCCTGCGTACTCGAACTGGAAGTTCTCGCAGCCGTCAACCCAGCCTGTCACGAGGCTCTTGTCGTACTGGTAGGTCGGCTCGATGTTGATGACCAGATGATGCATCACGCCCGGAGTCAGGTATGTGCCCCTGTTGGTGTCGTTGGCGTCTGTAGTGTCCGTGGACGAGTGTACAAGCACTCTCTCCGGATAGATGCGTATGCCTGCGAACGACGAGCCGGATGTCGTGGCGAGCGTTATGCTTGGCTCGTCAGCGTCGGTGGCGTTGTCAATCTTGAAGAGCATGTCAAGGGTGCTCCTGCCTCCGGCGAACAGGTTGATGTCGGTGTACGGCAAGGTCATCTTGCCGCGCGCCAGCATCTTCAGACATTTATTGCCGCTCTCATCCTCAGTCCAGCCGTCAAAGCTATCAACGAACGATGTCTTGCCCCAGATGACGTCAGAGTACACCGTGCCGTTGACGGCGTTGACTATCTTGTCGTGGTTCTCGTCGGCATTGAACTGGAGCACAGGGTTTATATAGAAGTCATAACCTCCGACGGCGGGATAGCTGTTGGAGTTATCCACGTTGGTGTTGAACGTGACGGAGGACTCTCCGAGAGTGATTGATGTCACAGTGAACAGGTCGCCAAGCTGTGTGGACTCGCTGTCTATCTCTATCGCCACGTCAAGGGTGTTCCTCTCCGAGCAGTTGACCTCGCTGGTGAAGGTGTCGTGACGCACCATAGACGAGACGTTGTATTGCTGGACGTCTCTTGTAGGAGTGGATGTCAGATAACCCTTGTCATATACGGCAAACTCGCATATCCTGGCCGTAGTGGAGTTGTAGATGACCGGCTCTATCCTGTTGACGGCCACCAGCTGCGCCGTGCTCTGCTCACCCGAGGCGATGTACATGAACGGGTACTCAACCAGTGACGCCTCCGTGGATATCCTGTCCGCGCCCTGTCCTGATGTGAGATAGACCTTCGCCACGTACGAGCCGGTCTGTAGCGACGTGAGGGAGAACTGGCTGATGATCCCGTTGAGGAAGAACGGTGTCGTGGTGTACTCGTTAGCGTTCAGAATATGCGACAACTCAAGCAGCGGCTCCTGCGTGTAGTCGCGGTCCGCGTAGATGTCAAGATGCAGCGTCTTCTGCACGGCACCCTTGATGAGGAAGCCTCCAAGGCTGTACTCGCTCGGGCTGGTTGCGCGTGTGTCCTCGATGATAGGCCGGAACCAGTAGCTCTTTCTGTCGTTCTCGAAGTCCCAGTTCTCGACATACATGTCCGCGAGAGTCACCGAGTAGACCAGCGTGGTGGTTGTCCTCTGCTCGTCGCGTCCGATTATCTCGAACTTTATCTGACTCTTGCCTACGGCAAGGTAGTCGCGCACGTTGAAGGTCAGGTCGGTGTTCGGCTCGGCGTCCGTCAAGGAGGTCACCTCCACCCAGTCCGCGCCTGTCTTGGCATACACCACGATGTCGGCGTTGTCCGCGCGCTGTGTCCAGGTCGGGTCTGAGATACCCTTCTCCTCAATGACAAAGCGAAAACGCAGGCTCACCTCAGTCTGGTTGGTGATGGCGTTGATTGTAGTTGTGCCGTTGAGGTTGGTATAGTTCACGCGTCTCACCACGCCGCTGAACTCCAGTGGCACTGAATACAGGACGAGACTGTCGTCCGGTGCCGTCAGGTACTGCGTCTTCGTCGCCTCGTCCACGAAGAACAGTATCCTCGTGTTGGCGGAGTCGAACCACGCGGCACGCGCCACTGTCTTCAGACCGTCCTTGATGAACTTCTGGATCTGCAGCTTCGAGAAATCCTTCCCGTCACTACTCGGCCTGTACGGGTTCTCCCGTCCCCGCTTGTCGGATTCGCCCTTGCCGCCCCAGTCCTGCTCAATGCTTGTCAATTCGTCTATTGTAGTCATATCATCTTGATGTTAATTATTACCCCAGCCGTCGCGGTTATCCCAGCCAGACTTATTCAGCCATCCCTTGACAGCCTGCACCGCCATCATAAGTCTTCTTCTGAACTCACTCATTCTCCATCACAACAAACAGTCCGACACTATAGAGTATGCTCACCTCGTACGTGCAGCTCGGGCTGCATACGGGCTCCTCGTTCCATCTGACGCCGGTGACGCCGGCGAACGGACTCTCCTCCTGCTCCCAGCCTGCGGATGTCGCGAACTGGAACCTGTATTCATTTACCCTGTCGGGGTTGTCGTATGGCGCCAGCGTCACGGAGAGCGAGTTGACCGGTCCGTCCCACACGTGCAGGACGTTGGGCTCGGCATCCTCCAGCTCCACCTCAGTCTCCGCGTCGTGTGTGACGAGCGACACCTCCGCGTCAAACATGTCCTTGAGCCTCTTGCCCATAGCGGCAGAGAGACCCTTCTCTGCATCTTCGGTAGTAAGATTATTGATTAGCTCAAACGGATAGTCCACGCTTGAACCGGTGTTGCCCTGCTCACCCTGCGGACCGCGTACGCCCTGAGGTCCCTGCGGTCCCTGTATACCTTGCGGTCCCTGTATGCCCTGAGGTCCTACGAACGGCCCCACGTTCTTGTATCGTCCGCCAAGGGTGTCGCCGCCGGTGCCTACATAGCAGTACATATTGCCGTCGATGATGTATCCGGCCCTGCGCTCCTGCTCAGTAGGGTTGACAGGCAGGTCCTCCACAGAGTCCACGCAGCGGTAGTTGCCGAGCGTACCCTTGTCAAAGTACAACGTCCACCCCTCATCCGCCGTAGTCCACTCGCTGCCGGTGAACTGCTCGCTTATCCATCTCACGGACACTCCGTCCACGTCATACAGGTATGTGATGACAAGGCCGGGATATCCCCGCCATGCCTCAGGCACCTGCGCGCGTGCCTCGTCACCCGAGCTATAGGCCTGGCTTCTGCCGTTGATGCTGTTCAGGTTGATGTGGTTGGTCACACCCTCCATTGCCTCACGCGCCTCATCGGCCTTCACAGCGGCGGCGTTGGCCGCCTCCGTCGCATCGTTGGTGTCGGAAATAGCCGTCTCCATATGCTCGTGGTCCTCATCAATCCTGTTAGCCCAGCTCTGGTGGTCGTTGTCAGAGCCAGGGCCGCCACTGCCATCCTTATCCGGGTCAAACTCATAGTTGATCCTGTCTTCCGCCTTCTCATAATCGCGTATCCACTCCGCCTCCGACCTAGTGGTATGATGATAGAACACAGCCAGCTCCCAGGCCGACAATCCGTCATAGCCGGCAGCCTCAGACTGCGACCTCAGACGCACCGTGTGCGTGGTAGCCATATTCTCACCTGTGTTGTCCTCAGCAACCACGTTTGTAATGGCAAACACATTGGACACGTGACTCACGCGCATCACCTGGTTGGCGGGCACATCCCTTATGACTCCACCGCGGTTCTTCAGCCACACCACCCTCAGATCGTACACGCCTGCCATCAGCGCCAGCGCCGGTATGGAGCCAAGTATCCGTCCGCGGTCTGTGCTCATCTCAAACACCACGCTATACTTGTCGCTCTGACCCACCGCGAACACGCGAACCTCCGCGCGTGAGAAATCCTCCGGCTGACGGTTTATGCCACTCACAACGCTCCAGTCAATCAAGACCTGTCTTCCTGTGTAGATAATCGGTAACATACTGTATGATTTAGCTGAGCCAAAGCAATATCCCGACACGAACGGATTTTGCGGATTTGCTTAAAAAGAGGGGCTCCGTACGACAGTTTCCAAAACGATAGCTGTCGTACGGAGCCCACACTCAGGGAATGAGCCCCTCCCTGTCACAGGACGGTCACTCGCCGGCCTCCTGACTCCACTTCCGGTAAGCCTCCACCATCTCGCGGCGCACGGCGTCAGCCCCGGCGTCGTCGCCCTTCTCCTCAGCCTTGGCGCGCCTCTTGTCCATAATCCTCCATCTCTGCAGGAACCGCCACTCCCCGGAGCCGTAGATACGGCGTAGCTCCGAGGCCGCCTCCTCGCGCTCACTCTCCGGCAGCTTCCAGTCCATAGCCTTCTTGCGGAAGGTCAGCTCCTCGTACGCCACCCTGTCCACCTCATCCTTGATGTCGAAGTAATGACTCCTGGCGGCCCTCTCGCGCACGCGCTCATCCGTGCCGCGTACGAAGTTGCTCGCCACAGGCACGTTCCTCAGCTCGCGCATCTCATCATCCCAGGCCATGGACACGGACTTGTACGTCTTGTTCAGGAACGTCGCCACACCGCCCAGATAGCCCTCGAAGAGATGCTCCAACTTGGCGGGGTTGAGGTCTATGGCACCCTTCCTGCCCTCGTTGCCGCCACTCATGCTGTTCAGGTCGCGTCCCAGCTCCACCAGCGCGGGATTGACGGACTGATACGCCTTCGTCCATTCCGGAGCGTCCTTGTTCCAGTCGTTGTCGCGGTACAGCGGCACGCCCGTCCAGTCCACGTTACGCGCGTTCTCGATGAGCGGCTTGAAGGCCGACGGCACAAGAGCCATGGCGCCTCCCTCACCCTCCATCATGTCGATAGGCATAATCTGGCTAATCTGCTCCGCTATCTCTTTGGTGACCTGAGCGGGAGTGTAGTACTCCCTGCCCGACTGCCACGAGTACAGCAGCTCGCCCAGGCCGTAGATGGCGCGCAGCTCTATAGGCAGAGGCAGCGTCACCCACTTGCCGCCCACCTTCAGACAGAGGTTGTTGCGGCGTACCCACTTGGGAAGGTCATAGTAGTCGTCATCGTCATCACCGCCGCTGAACAGAGCCGGTATCAGGATGCCCGCGCCGTAATAGATCGCGGCCATCGTCAGGAACCTGCCCGGATGCTGCGCCGCGGCCTTGCCGAAGTTGGTCAGGCCCTGCACGCCCGCGTTCCAGAACACATACAGGCTCCTTCCGAACTGTGACAGCAGCGCGGCCAGGTAATGCAGCCTGTTGCCTCTCACCCACTTGCCGGCGGTGACTATGCCGGAGCCCTTCTTGTTGAAGTTCACCGATATCTCCTTCGCGTCCTTGACAGACTGGTCTATGCCGCGCCCCTCCTCGCGCGATGTCAGGTACGCCGCGAAACGGCTCACGCCCTCGGCCCAGGCGTTCATATTCTCCAGACCGTCACCCAGCCCCTCCAGCAGCGCACGCGCGGCGCGCGCCCCGTCAGACATATCCACGCGCTTCAGACGCTTTGCTATCACATCCTTGTAGTCATCGACAGAGTGCAGGTTGGTGTAGCCTGTCACGCCACCCTGCTCTATGAAGTCCTTGAAGTGCCTGTCCAGCTTGTCGCTCATATCCAGCGTGCCCTTGCTGTAGCGGTGCAGGAGTCCCGGCAGCTGCGCCAGCAGCCTGGCCCAGTTCCTGTTGTAGCGCACGGCATAGCCCGCGCCCTCCTTGACCCAAACCAGGGAGTTCGAGTAGAAGCCGTCACGGCACAGGTTGCTGATGATGAACGCGGGGTTGCGTGTGGTGAAGTTGGCCGACATGAACCTGTTGACCTTGCCTATCACCTTCAGGAACTCACCCGTGTTCTCAGGGTTGGTCAGACCGTTCACGGCCTGCGCCGCCCTCGGGTTGCCGTTGATGGTCACGACATACTCCCTGCCGTCATCCTTCACCACCACCTGGTGCTCGCTCAGCTCATCCTTCCGTACAACCCTGAAAGGCTCGTTGCGCCTGTCCGACGACATCTTGTAGCGGTCTGGATCGGCCAGCTGCCTCATGGTGAAGTCAGCCCTGCACTTTCTCCAGGCCTCCTGCACCTCCTCCGGCGTAGCCCCCGCCGGTATGGCCGGAAGGAACGGCCTCCACACGTCCAGCGCGTCATCATACTCATACATCATCTCCGTCACGCTCAGGAGTCCAGTCCTGTGGCTGCGCGCCATATTGAGAAAACGCTGCTTGAGCAGGTTGCGGTTCGCCTGTACGATGCCGCTCTCCGCCATGTTGGCGATGGTGGCGATGGGGTCATCGGCAAGGCTCCTGCGGCCGTGGGCCGTCTTGATCGGTGAGTTGTATGGTGACGATGCCGCGTTGAGATACGAGTACACCTCCGTGGATGTGGTCTCGTCAAACCCTCTGAGCGGTATGTAATACTCGAACATGCCGCGCATACGGTCCGCTACGTCCTTGGTGATCAGACCTCCCGCGCGCTGCGTCTCGATGGTGGCCCTTGTGGCGGCGTTGATGAGGCTCCACAGGCCGCTCACGTCGTGCGCCATCTCAAAAGCGTCCACGATGAACTGAGCCGCATCCTCCGCGTCGCTGAGCTCCTTTTCACCGGTGAGCGCCGTCAGTCCTGAGTAGTCATGTCCGCGGTACTTGGCGTAGTAGTCCACCCAGCTCTTCTGCGGCTTGTCCGGATTGGCCTTGTTGTACTTGTCCGCATCCCTCTGGGCGTCACGCTTGGCGAACACGTCGTTGCGCTCCAGTCCGTGCCTCGCCACCAGATAGATGTTCAGGTCATCGTGGCTAACGCCCTCGTCCCTAACCATCCGTTCCACCTCATCCAGCAGCGGGTCGTACAGCTGCCGCTTGTAATGCTCTATCTGCTCCAGGTTGGCCGATGACATTCGGTTCTCGTACATATAGGCGTTCTCGTGGTCCTCTATGCGTCTGCCGGTCTCCTTCTCCACGGCCCTCTGCAACTCCAGAAGCCCGCGCATGGAGTCCTGCATGGTCTCCGAGAACCTCACGCCCGCACGGTCCATGGCGCGCTCATACTCCGCGGCGGCCAGGCCAATTTCACGCTCTATCCTCCGGTAGGAGTCCTCACGCTCCGCCGGAGTGAGCGAGAAGCGTCCGTCGGTACCGGCGTCCTCAGCGTCAAGCAGCGCCCCGTAAGCGTCCATCGCCTTGTGTGCGGCATAGATGCGCATATCCTCCGGGACATCCGCAGCCATCACGTCCTCAACAAGCGTGCTCACGCGCTCAGCCGGCGTCATCGCCACACGGCGCGCCACGGCCCGGGCCTCCACCTCACCCGCCGTGCGCCTGTAGTCGGTGAACGCCTTCTGCGCGCTTTCCAGCCAGTCCGTCATCTCATCCACTCCCCTGAAGCCGAGGTCGCGGGCGGCATTCGCAAGCTCCCGCGCATATCTCTCCCTGTAGGTACCGCCATCCGGCATCCTGCCGTCCAGCTTGTCGGACAGGGTCTTTCCGCTCAGGACATCGCCGTCGGTCATCCTCACGCCACCCTGCGTGGCGAGCCAGACCATATCATTGATAAACCTCACCCTCCTGCCGTCAAAGCCCATCATATACCTGCCCGGGGTGGCTCCTGTGGGAAATCCCTCACGGTGCTGTATGAAATGCTGCAACTCGTGGGCAAGGGCGGCGCGCAGCTCTCCGGTATCGCCGACAACGATGTCAATGCGATTCTCGCCATCGTTGTACGTACCTCTGGTCTCTGACTCCCGGCGCAGCGTGACATTGATGGCCACATCCCGCTTCGGGTAATATTTGGCGAAATCCGGATAGTCCGACAGATGCCGCGTCACCGAGTCTCCGTCATTCCTGAGCCCCCTCTCGATGTCCGACGTCTCGATATCGGGTATCTCGTACCTCCAGAGCCCGTCCTTGCCGTGCTCCCATCCCGTCACAATCTTGATGCGGTCCGCGGCGTATCCCCGCTCCTCAGCCGCCCTGGCAGTCTCCAGCGACGCTAGCATGTCCTCGCCCTCCGCCAGTCTCGCGTCCAGCGCGTTGTGCGCCGCCCGCACGCCCACCAGCGAGAAGCGTCCGTTAAGCTCCTCCACCTGCGCGTCGGCGAGCTCCGGTCGCTCCGCGTCACTGACAACTCTCTGATATACAGGATTGCTCTCCATCAGTCCCTCGTTGGCCGCGCTGGTGTACTCGTAGTACGGGAAGTTCTTTACCTCGCTGTTGATGTTGACTGCATCCAAGAGCCTCACGCTATATACCTCGGTTTGCCGCGCCACCTTTCCGGCATTCCTCACGTCAAGGTTGTTTCCGTAAAGAAGAGCCGCTACACCTCCCATTCTTATAGTAAGGTCGCTTACCTCCTTTGCTATGGCCTCTGCGTTTCCTTCTATGGAGTTGTACGGAAGATACACGTTGCCGAACACCTCCGCGCTTGAGCCTAAAATAAGCGCGCCTATCTTCTCCCTCACGCCAAGCCTTTCCGTCATGACGAACGAGGCGACATTGTCAGCGCCGTTGATTCTCGTTGTCGGGTTGTTCTTTATGTACTCCTGCTTGTCGAAGGAATACACCTTTACTTTCCTATCCTTCCCTGTACCATCAGGCATCTGCTCCTCATACTCGCCGCTCCCGGAGTCAAACATTCCGAACTCACCCTTGAAGGAGTCTATTATCATGCCTGGCTCAACCTTGCTGCCGAAAGCATCCCGGAATTTCTTCAGCATATTCCTGTCGGCGAACGAGGGCCTGAGGTTGCCGCTCGGATGGTTATGCACCATATATATGGAATCTGGATTTATCTCGTTGACGGCAGGGACAATGACTCTCAAATCCATTGTAGTCTCCGCGAAACCGCCTATAGACATGTGGATGACAGTGGGCATACCGTCCTTGACGAGTACAGCGAAGGCGTGCTCCACGGCTGAGTCCTGCAGCGTCTTGAAGATATACGCCACATCCTCGTAGCTGGATATCCTGTTTCTTCTGGATGTGAGGCTGTAGCGCTTGTTCTCGGTGTATTTGCGCTCAACGGAGCAGAACTCTCCCGGCTTCAGGCTTCTCAGCCCGAAGTCAACCGGTGACTTTCTACCGGAATCTCCTTTCCTTCGTACACCATCGGATCCGGTGACAGCATCATCGGCTTCGCCTCCGGAATCTCGTACGGCCTCGGTTTTGGCTTCTTGCAGCAACGGCTCATAGCTTACTACACTATTATCCTTGCAAATATAGGTATTTTCTTCCGATTTGCCAGATCTTTTTCTGAACATCGGCTGTCCCTCCATCACGGACTCCCTCATCTCGGGAGTGACGTCAACGGAGTGCCATCCTTCCTCGTTCTGCAGACCCGGCAGGCTGAGGTCCTGAACCTTGACGCCCCATTTCTTGCCGTACTTGTTCATGAAGGCAGGGAGAATCTGGTCGTAGAAGCCCTTCATACCTTCGCCACCGATACGCTTTCCTCCAAGTTCAAGGGTATCGTTTTCCCGCATATCTACCATACGTGCAGCAAGTTCCTTGCCAACAACATCTGATAGCGGGGCACCTTTTGATACACCCCAAAGCGTAGAGCCTGTAACCTTGTAGTCGCTGTCAACAGATATTGTAACCTGACCCTCAGAACCACCGAATAAGGTGAAGTCGTTTCCTACTCTGCGGATGGCGTCAAATACATTGCCAATATTGTACCTGTCAGCCTGCATCTCACCATTGGTCCATGCTATCTTGTCGTAGCCTTCCTCGGCAGCCAGACGGAGCATGCGCTTCATGGCCAGCTCGTGCCAGTTCTTGCGGAATGGAGCGTCAGGAACGCCAGGAACGCCCTGGAACGCTATGATATTGGGTAATCGTCTAAGTACTGCTTCTTCATTCGTCTCAGACAATGTCATAATATCTCCGGTCCCTGCCCAGTATTCACCATCTTCCGTAAACATGGTGCCAATCTTTGTTCCATCTTCGTTGAAGATATCAGCAGTGCTCCATTTTTTAGTTTCATCGAGTTTGTATTCACCTACATACGGATTGGTTACTTTGAGGAAATATCCGTTCTCACGTCCTTCCTGATGGCGCTTACTCTGGATCTCGTCAATGACAAGGACGCGCTGACGGGTATAATCAATAATACGTCTTTCCGCTTCCTCCTGAATCATACATAGCCTGTTCCACTCATTGTTCTCCTCATCTGTCATTGAGAGAACAAACTTCTCGAAACTATCATCAGAGCCGTCATTGGGTATTCCGTACTTATCATATATACTGTCCTCGTAGCGTTTTACGGCTTTCTTGGCATCCTCGCGTTTTTGTATTTGAGCGTCGTCGACCCTGGAATCCTCCGGCAGGAAGGCATCAGTATCTCCAAACCTTATCCAAGCTACCGCACGGCCCTCTCCGGCATCGCCGAAGTGAAGCTCATCCTCCTCGTTATATGGCTCTATGGTCGGAACAGTGAGCGCGATCTCGCGCTTGTTGTCAAGCCCCTCGGTGGTATAGTTGAGGCGTGTGGAGTATGTCGTTTTTGCTCCATCGTTGAACAGCTCATCGTAGGTGCGCTGGTTCTTTATGCGGATGCTGCCGTCATACCATATGTCAACGGCATCGCCGAACCTCTCGCCGTAACGTTCTGCAAGTGCTTTCTGTACCTGCTCCGCCTTGTCATAGTTGCTGCCGCCGGCCTTTCTCCATTCGTCAAGAACCACAGCATCAAGCTCCACGCCTCCTTCCGGATATTCCGCGTATCTCACTTCCTCCACCTTGACGGCATTATCGGCGATGTACCGCTCAATCTCAGCCTTGCTGACAGACTTGTCACGCAGTGCGAGCGTGGCCTGAGCCATCTGCAGCCTGAGCCAGTCAGACAGTCCGAGCCACTTGTCCTCCTCGGCTTTCAGGCCTCCGTTCTTCTGCATCATGGCCAGCCACTGTTCGGCGGTAGCCTTATCCTGCCTGATACCCTCAAGAGCCTTGGCGGCGTTGCTGTAGAACGGGTCGGCGGACTTTATGGCTTTCGAGAAACGGATATCATCATTGCCCTCTTGGAATCTCTGCGACAGCGGAATTACGTTGCCGTCGTCGTCATAGGTGACAGGGTCGGCGGACTTGATCTGGCCAGGGTTCTTTACAAAGTAGTCCGTATGTGGTGCAAGGACAATTTTTTTAAGTTCCTCGTCATTTGGCACATCATAATAGTCGACCACATTAGTAGCAATCCCACCGTCATACTCATCCGATTCCGTTATCTGCCTTGAGAAGGTATTGGTATTCTCCTCCTCTTTTGGAGTATCCATTTTCTCAAAGACATACATATAATGCCTTTGCTCCTCCTGCTTTTCCTTGTCATTTGGATAATTCTCATCAAGGATCTTTTGAAGTGCGGTTTCAGCCTCTTCCCTTGACGAGTATGTCTCATCATACATAGGAACTATTTGAAACTTTCCTGTATGGTTTTTCATTCCATTCCAAGCAGAACCTTTATAGTCCTTACGTTTAGGATTGACTACATTGAGGAACACGCTGAAAACATTATCCGGATTCTCGCCAGCATAATTCTCTGCTATCTCTTTCGTGTCGGAGAACATAAACGTGGTTGTCCCATAATCATAATCCTTGCGTTTCTTGGAATGGTCGAATATGGTGAAACCATCGTTTTGTGTTCCATGATAAACAACCAGAGGCTCGCCATTCTCATCCACAACTTTTGAGAAGTCGATGAGTTTTCTGTCTTCGTTGTA
The DNA here is from genome assembly GCA_937898885.1 of uncultured Bacteroidales bacterium. GTDB lineage: Bacteria > Bacteroidota > Bacteroidia > Bacteroidales > Bacteroidaceae > Colenecus. The sequence goes on from CALDKD010000090.1 coordinate 14,235, forward strand.
GGATTTGTCAATTCCATTAAGTAGCTTTGCAAGTGAAATCGAGTTATTGGAATTGCGGGATGCTGCTACGGCTTCATCACTTTGACCAGCCAGTAGCTCGATTTTTGTCGCTTCATAACTATAGGCTTTCGTCGTACTTATGCCGGTATTTTCCTTGAGAGTTATCTTAACGCGATACGTCTTTCCCTCAATAGATGCTGCACCAAACAGACGATGAATGGTTATTCCGTCATTTATTCCATTCTCTACTTTTCTTACTCCGTCAACCTTCCTGTAATCAGGATGCTGTTCAACATCGATACTTTCCCTAAGAAGATTAGGAATCTGTTTCAAAACAGCGTAATGGATATCCCTGGACTCACTCTTTGACACGGCATCGTTAGAGACGAATTTATTTATAGTCTGCGTATTAATCGTTATTTCACCTTTTCCGCCTGTCTCATTGTTTGAATAAGTTCTGAGAATATTCTCTTTTGCCCATTGTGTCGCATCTTTAAGGCTGGTAAATCCATGGTTTATAGAAGCAGGTACCACTTGTGTCACTTTGGCTGCCAACTCCCAATCTCCGAACCATTTCTTGAAAGCCTCAGTCCGCACCAGCAGCCATCGGCGCTCATCCAGTTTGGTGGGCTGTCCGTTCGGCGCCTTCATGAACGTGCCGTCGGCCACAGCGGCGTCCTTGATAGACCGCATCTCTTCATCAACGGCATCAATATCCTGCTGTCTCTGTCTGTCCTTACTGAACAGCACTACCCCACCATCCTCATCGGTCCTCTCCTGTATGGTGCTGAATACATTCTCAAATGCCTCGTGTATCGCATCGGCCTCACCTGCCAGCGGATATGGGTAGCATTCACCCTTCCCGTTCCATTCCGCGGCTCCGGTGAAATGCGACAGGAAGTCATTCACCTGAGAGCGCTCCATCAGCTTCTGCGTGATATAGTCCTGGAATGCCCTTGCGGCAAGCTCGGTCTCTGTGGAGTAGTACCTCTTGTTCAGATAGTCATCGAGATTCTTTGAGCGGTTGGCGTAATCCGTTCCATTGATGGCGCTCATCAGCCCCTCTATCGCCTTGCGGACCTCCCCACGTGTCTTCGTGTCGTATGACGCGGCGGTAGATGGCTTGGTCTTGTCTCCGAAATAGAAGTCAACGGCGTGCCACCACTCATGAGCCAGAGCTCCCCAGCCGTTGTTCTTTGTCAGGTTGATAACGTTCTTCCCAGGCTCATAGTGAGCCTTGGCGCCGGATCCGCCGCGCGCGCCGATGGCAAGGGCGAGCTTGCCGTTGATTGACATAGCCCTTGGAGACAGCCCGAGGATACCGGCCATATCCATAAGCGCGTCAAACACCTCGTTGATGTACCTCTGTCTCTCCTTCTGTGAGACATAGTTGCCGAACTCAATGCCACGGAACCCGAAAGTGCCCATGAGCGTATCCGCCGACACATCCTTGCCGTTCCTGTGTTCAAGCCCGACGCGGGGGCGCAGCTTGCCTATGTTCATCTCAGGTTTCCAGCCCTTGCGCTCCTCCTGCTCCTGCAGGTAGTTGTCCAGTATCCGCTGCGCTGCCTGCTGCAGCTCGTCACGGTGCTCTTCCAGGTATTTATTCGCGCGGGACAGCGATGAATAGTCACCCGGCTTCTCAGGAGCGAACTCGACGGATGTCACGGGGACATACCTGTCGCCCGTCTTCGTCTCGATGCGATAGACATTCACCAGCTCGCCATTCACCGACTCCCTGTATCTGACGACCTCGATGCCTGCAATCTTCCTGGCCGCCTTGCTCCTGTCCTTCTGCTCCTCGGCCTTTCTTGCCGCGAGAGCCTGCAGCTCCTCGTTGTGCTCCTCAATGTATTTATGCGTGAACTCGGAACCTTCCGGTGTAAGCGCGACTACATTATTACCGATTTTCACTCCAATATAGTACGAGTTTCTCACTCCCGGCTTGTAGTACACTCCGAGTTTGTACGGATGAGACTTGTCGTAATCAACGGATTTGGCTACCCTCTTGATGAACGCATCAACAGCCTTGTCTTTCTCATCCTCTGAGAACACCTCCCGGGATGAGCCTCCGACCCTTACCACATATCTTGCCGGGAACGGCTTCCCGTCCCTGTAGTACTGGTATGAGGACACATTCTGTCCGCGTGCCCTCGCGGCCGCGAGCTCCCCGCTGTTCATGACTATGTCCACGTCGCTGTCAGACATGTCAATCTCAAACAACGGCTCTCCCATAGCGTCATACAGTTTTCCGAACAGCTTGATATTGAAAGAGTAGTACAGCTTGCCGTAATCGGTGAACTCCCATCCGTTGCCGGTGTAGTCCACCGACGTGTCTCCCAGAAGGAAGCCCTTCGCGTAGTTGGCTATGAAACGCGCGGCGTTCAACGCCCTTGTCTCGCCGTTTCTCTTCTTCTGGCTCTTGAACTCCTTCCTGGCATGGTCGGTGACGAACTTCAAGCCTGCGGCAATTCTCGGGTCAAGGCCTCTGTCTATGAGCCTCTTGAAGTCAAACTTCGGGAATATCTTCGCGAATGTCTCTCCGTTGACGTTGATCTTATCGGCAACCTCGCGCACCAGGTCTTTCTTGGCTCCTCCGATTTTCTCTCCCACATCAGATATCTTCTCTTTCGGAGTCGTCTGCCCAGGTGCCACAGCCTCGCTTGCGTCAGAGACAGACATCTCCTTGCCGATATTTGCCATGTCGCTGTACTTCCCACGTACCTTCTTGTCAGTCTCGGCACGTTTGCTCTGAGCCTCACGCTCCGCCCTGCCTTGCTTGACAAGGTTATTGTATGATGCCAGGAGAAGAGTTGACAGGTCCTCCTCGCTGATGTCACTCATCAGGCCGAGCTCCGCGAGCACTCGTTTCACCTCCGCCACAAACTTCTGCCAGATATTCTGATTCTCCGGCGTCATGTTCTCAGCTATGCTGGCTATGTACTCATCGGCCGCAGCCCTCTGCAGAGTCTTTTCGTCACCGTTTATATAACTGACGTAGTCCAGCCATTTGTCGCGCTGCGCCTTGTCCATCATATCCCAGACGGTGTCGCACAGCTTGTCGTACTTCCCGTCACCGAGAAGCAGGCGAAGTCCCTTGTGCGACACCACCTCGTGCAGGAAGGTGGTGTCCACCTCGCGCATCGGATCCCGCGTCGCAGCCAGATTGGGGAGGTACAGACAGACCTCGCCGGTTTTGGTGTTGAACCATCCTGCAGCCTGCTCTCTCAGAACCGCCTTCCTGATTGTCTGGTTTGTGAGGCCTGACTCGTCAAAGAGCATTTTGACCTTGACTCCTGTCCTGCTCTCCCAGTCTCTCGCGCGCTGGATGACCGGCGCGTAGTTACTCTCTCCGGTTCCCGAAGACTGAGTTTCGTTGTTCTCCTTGCGGATTTTCTCCAGCTCATCAAGGAACGGAACGACAGCCTCGTCCTTAGCCCTCAGTATTCCTCCAAGAATGGCTGGACAGTCATCAACATTGAACTGATCCTTGACAAGGCTTCTGGCTGTCGATGCGGCGTTGTCCTTTGTGATGATGTCAGGATACCCATCCTCAACCCCGGCCGGAACATTCTCTCCGTACTTGTCGTATATGTAAGCTCTCTGAGCGACCGCGCTTGGATTGACAGCATCATCAACCCTTTCCAAATATTCCTGCAGAGTCTCAACCCTGCCGTCTGTAAGCTTGACAGAACGCTCATTGTCCTCCTCAAGCCATCTCTCAACATCAGCATCAGCTGGCCTGTCAATATCTTTCAATGGTTCTTCTTGTGATGGCTTTCCTTCGTCAGCGCTTTCTCTCTGCATCTGCTCATAGCGTCTTAGCGACTGTCTCAGCAGCGTGCCAATCTCCTGCAGCGAGAGAGGCTTCCCGTCCGCGTCCTCAGACACATCGTCAAGACCGAACGCCTTGCGCAGCAGCTCCACGAACCTCCGCCACAATGTCTGTCTCTGACGCGCGGCATCAGACTCCTCACCCATGGCCAGAGCGCGCTCAGAGGTATCCATACGCTCCGCGATGTGCGCTATGTACTCATCCGCGATGGCCCTGCGGCCTCTTTCGGTATCAACATCATAGCCTCTCACGCCTCTGTATGTCGCGACAAGGCCCTGCAGGTCCTCCTGCGGGATGAGCGGGAACAGCTCGTCAAGCAGCGCGTTGTAACGCTCCTCACCCAGCATCTCCCTCACGCCCTTGTGAGCCACTACCTCGTGCATGACCTTGGCATCGACAAGCCTCGGGTTACTCACAAGCGCGAGGTTCAGGTACACCTTACCCGACACAGGCTCATAGAAGGCATACCAGCCCTTACCCTGTCTCTCAGCCGCCTGGATCTGTGTACGCGCGGCCTCCTCCGTTATGTCGGCATAGCTGCCGACACCGACAACAGGCGCCCCAAGCCTCTCCCGCCAGTACGCGATGCGCCTCGTCACAGGGGCGTCAGTGTTTTCCACCAGCCTTCTCACACCGGCATACTCCGCGAACGGCTTTGTCTTGCGATGAGAGGACTTAATCCACTTTCTAAACTCATCCTTGCTCACAGGCGTGATGCCGCCAAGGCCCTGCCATCCCTCGCTGTAGTTTGACAGGTACGCCGCGCGCGCCTCCTCCTCGGAAGCGAAGCCGTACATGACCTTGTGCTCGTCAAACTCGCCGGTATTCGGGTTCACCTGGTCCACCACATACACGTTTCCTTGTTCGGGAATGTCCGACAGGAACACGTCGATATGGTCACCGTCCACGCCCTCCGTGCCGCGGATATAGCCGTAGTCGTTGCGCATCTCGGTCTGCCACTCCCTGCCGCTCTCGTCCCTGCCTCTCCTCACGGAACCTCTGGGGTTCTCCAGCGTGATGTCATAACCGTCAATGCTGACGTGGCCCATCCTGTAGTTGCCAGCCTTCTTCTGCGCCTCTGTCGGCTCTGTGTCAACCTGCTCCCTGGCAGCCTGCACCGCCGCGGACACCTCACTCTCCTTACTGTAACCTGCATTTCTGTTGACGAATTGCTCTATCGTGCCGGACTTGCCCCTCGTGATGGGGTTTATGTCAAGCCTGACGCCGTTTATGTTAAACTCCTCGCCGTTGAGAAGATTGAACAGGGAATCCTCCGGGTAGTCACCCTTATACTCGACAAGCAGGTCAAGGTCGCTGTCGGTACGCGGCGAGCCGTCGATGCGGGACCCGATGAGCCTGACTCCGACAATCTCGGCGTCAATGCCGTTGTCACTGAGCGTCATCTCAATGTCGTCACGGAACTGACGCTCCAGGTCTGCAATGTTGTACAGCTGACCGTTAAGTTCAACGTCCTCTGCTGATTCTTCCTGCTGATTGCTTGCAGATTCGGAAGATTGTGTATCTTTGCCATTGAAAGTGTCTGACACGTTACCGTTGGGAGCCGTTGAATTATCGGCATTGGTATCGGCTCGCAAAGTGTTGTCAGGAACCGATTCCTTATCCTGCTGGGCGGATGCAGGCTGAACACTTTTATAATTCTTCCCGTATCTTTCACTGAACACTCCACCGCTGTTCACATTCCAGTAGCTTCCATCAGAAGACAGCTCGATATACAGAGTGTTATTGTGTCCGTCCCTTACCTGAATAAGGTATGTACCATTTCCTGTCTTGCTTTCTTTTCCGATAAGAATTCTGTTGGGGTCGTAGTTTTTCCCAACGTATTCAACGAATTCCTCAACGGTCCTGAATCCCGCCTTTCTTATTTCATCACCGTGCCTCGCTTCGATGTGCAGCAATCCGTATCCGTCTTTTGTAGATGGATCTGTTATTATTCCATTGCTGAGCTTGATAGGTGCGCTCGGAATCACCAGTCCGGAATTGATATTCCCGAATATCGTAGAGCCGTCGGATGACTTGACAAACGGAATGCCGTTTTCATCAACCTCGCTGCTTAGATTGGTGTCTGCTGATTCTTCAGCTGTCACCGGTGAATACTCTTCCTTGGAACTGCCGGCATTCAATGAACGCGAAAGTTCGGGAACCTGCTTGATTGCATCAGAATAACGCTGGAACACTTCATTATCCCACCTGCCGTTCTTAGCATAGGTGCCGGCCTCCGCAATGGCGTTATCTACATAGGCAAAACTGTCGCCAAGCCTTGCTCTTGCCTGTTTTCTAAGTTTGGTGTTCCACAGCTTCTGGGCTGCAAGAACATTATTGAAAATGACTGTTAGCTCTGCTCCTGCTGCTCCGTCTCTGGATGCGGGCCCAGTCCCTTCCTGTGCAGGAACTCCCGTACCAGCGCCGACGATGCCAGCAGCTCCGCGTTCACCAGCTTGCCCTCCTTGCTGAAGAAGCGGGGCTTGTCCCATTTCATCCACAGCCTGTGCTCCCTGCAGTACGCTACCGCCTGCGCCGCCCTGTCCAGATACTCCTCCTCCGGTATCGACGCCAGGTACGCCCTCACCTCCTTGTCCAATTCTTTGTCCATCTTCCTTCTCGTATTCGTTTGCTAATGTACTGTATTTTTCCTGAAGTTGCTCAGGTGTCTCGTATATTTGTCTGCGCTGACCCGCCAGCATGGCGTAATACGCCTCCATGTCATCCAGGTTGTCGAAGTTGTAGCCACGCGCGTACGCGTCGGCCTGTGCCCGCTCCGCATCCCTCATATCCTGCAGTCTCTTGCGCTCGGCATTCTCCGCCATCCTCGTGATGTCGCTCGGACTCTGCGCTGAGGACAGTATCTCTATCAGCGTGTTTGCCACATCAGTGTCGTCATACAGGCCTTGCTGCTCAGGTGTCATATTCTGCCATATGTTATGAGCTATGTCGGCAAGAGTGCGTCCTCCGTTCGCCTCAGACCTGTACCAGCCCACCATACGCTTGCGGTCAGCGGCCTTCAGCCCCGTCTGTCTCTCAAAATCCTCTATGGATATACCGCCGCCCCTGCCGAGGCTGGCGGTCACAATCTCCTCAAGCGTCCTGTCACTGTCTGTCTTGGCGCTCATGGATGCGCGTACCTCCTCATCGCTCACCGTCCAGTATGATGCCGAAGTACCGGCGTCAGCCCTCTCGCGCTCCGTCTTGGCGTCGATGGCCCTCTGCCATCTGTCAACGACGGCCTGAGCCGCCTCCCTCTTCGCCTTTATCGCCCTCAGCTCCTCCAGACGCGCGGCTTTCTCGGTAGCCTTGGGTTTTCGCCCGGAGACCTTCCTGAGAGCCCTCTGGGCCTCGCGCAGATTATCCGCAAGATAATCGTCATCGCCGTTCTCCGACATCTCGTAAGCGTCTGCTATATCCCGCTCCGTCTGCTCCTCCGGAGAAAGCGGCTGCGGCTCCTCTACCACATTACCGCCCTCAACGGCATTGCCGGGAGCCGGAGCCTCCATATCCGGCACTTCTTCCTCCCGTGCAGTCTCCGCTCCGGCATCCTCCTGCCGCTCATCCGCGTCACCGCCTCCCTCTTCCTGCTCCTCCAGGCTGTCGTAGTAGTCATCCTGTATCTGCAGGGCCTGAGACGTAGCCAGCTCCACCGGCTGCGCGCCAGACCTGACGGCAAGGTTGCCGTCCTTGTCGAAGGCCGCCTCGGCCACAGTCACCACGCCGTTCTCCAGACCGGCGTCCGTCACTATATATGTGTTGTCGGCGGTATGCAGCACCATACCGTTCTCAGGCATCCTTGTCTGCGGGTTGTGCCTCATCGCGAAGTCTGCCTCACGCTCGCTCTCCGTCTGCGCGTTGTAGCGGTATGCGTCCACCACGCGCCGCGCGTCAGTGGTGTAGATGTCAGACAGAGCCATACTGGCAACCGTCCTGCGCTCTCCCGACGCGTCAACGACGACGGACGTGTTCACGTCCTGATCAACGACATAGACAGGCTCGCCGTTATACGTGGCGGTCGTTATCATCTCACGGCCGTCCGCCTCCCTTGTCATGACAGGAAGCATATCCCTCTCAAAGCGGTCAACCGCCGTCTTTGTACGGTCCTCCAGACCGGCATAGATACCCTCCTGCACCTTCCTGGCGTTGTAGTAGGCCTCCAAGGCGTCCCAGTGGGCCACGTCAAGCCCGGTGCGGTACCGCTCCATGTCAACGCCCACGTCCCCGCCGGCGCTCTCGCGCTCCAGCCATCCGTCCGCCACGTCTTTCAAGTTCTCGCTATTCTCCTCCCTCTCGTGCAGCGCGTCGAGCACCTTACCGGTACGCTCAACCGACTGATTGACGCTCCTGTACCCAGACAGTGGCAGGTTGTAGCCCTCCTCCACAGACTCGGCCGCCCTCTGTCTCATCTCATCGCGGTGTCCCAGCTGCGCGCCTATGCACAGGCCGCGGTAACGCTGCAGTCCGGTGATGTAGTCGAACACACCCTGCGCGACAGCGTCGGGAGTACCGGTCTCCTTTCCCTTTTGTATGTTGAGCCAGGCGTTGTAGGCGTAGTCGTTCAGTGTCGCGTCATCAGCCTTGTCTATGGCCTCCTGCATCACATCCCATCCCTCTATCGCAGAGCTGTTGGCCTCTGTCAGCTCATCCAGTCTGCCCTTGGCACGATGCACCGCGATAGGATAATCCACAGTCTTCATCGCAGAGACCACACCGCCGAACAGACCCACGCCGAGAAGTATGTCAATCTGCTGCTCGGGGTCAAACAGGTCGCTGAGCTTCTGGTCTCCCACGAGAGCCGAGTTAAGCAGGATGCCGTACTGCTCCTCACCCCACTCATCCAGGATGCCGTCCCATCTGGTCTTCTTGAGGAACTCATCCAGGCCACGCGCGAAGTCAGTGGAGCCCATCTTCCTCACAAGCTCGTTGACACGGTTCAGACGCAGGAAGTCAAGACCCTTGTCGCTGAGTCTCTCAACACCCTTGCCGACACCTGATGTCAACTTCTTCAGAAGACCATACTCACCCATCATCTCCGTGAAGTTCTCTATCCCCTGAGCCGTCTCAGCCTTCAGAAATGCGCGGACGGCATTCTCGTCTCCCCCCGCGAACTGATACGAGCCGTTCTCCGGATCAAACTGCAGCTGACCATGGAGACGCTCCTCGTAGTCCTTCAGCGTAGTGCCGAGCTGCAGGGTGTTGCTCAGGAATATGGATGACACGATATCGCCGCCTACCCTCGCCCCGTTGGCGGCCGCACGGGCAGCTCTCACGGCCTGCCCTGTCCTTCCGAGCGCCTGCATGGTGCTGCGCGCTGCGGCTCTGGCCGCGGCCTTGCCCATTCCGGACAGCGGGTTGACGACCATCTGCGCCATGAACGGAGCCATGGCCGCCGTAGTCTGCCCCGCCTTGTATCCGTGGGGCATCATGGAGGAAAGCGTCTGTTCCGCCATCTGATTGATGTACGCGGCATCCAGAGCCGCCTGCTCCGGATATGACAGTTCCTCGCCGCTCTCCACCTTGTCCACTATACCCGGCAGCCGCGCCATCACGGCGGCGTCCGCAAGATCGGACAGGCCTCCGGTGTACGTTGACGCACTGGAGGCCTGTCCGAACAGACCACGCACTACGTTGCGTATCGGCTGACCGCTCTGCACCCTCATGGCGTCACGCACGAGCCTCGACGCCTCGCGGGCCTGCCTGTCGGCATAACGCACCAGACTGCGCTCGTTACGCAGGTCTATGTCCACCCCCTCCGGAAGGTTCTTTTCCTTATATTGGTTGAATACCTCCAGCCACTCAGGGCTGCCATTCTCGAAGCCAGACCTGTTGGCAGCGCGCGTCGCATCAAGCAGCACGCGCTGCTGTCTTCTCTGCCTCTCACGCAACTCGCGCCGGGCCTCACGCGCCCCGCTCCTCAGCTCATCGGCCGCCGGCTGGAGCTCAGACGCCATCTCCCTGCGCTGCCGCTCCTCCTCATACTGTCTGTCAGCCACAGCCTGACGTGTATGCTCACCGCGATGCTCGGCCATATAGGCAGCCTGAGCCACGCTGTCACCGGGAAAAGCCCCGGCCGCCTCACGCTGCAGCCTTCTCGCCTCACGCATAGACACGTGCAACATACGGGAGTCACCATCCTGCCCGGAGCCTGCGGCCCTGGCAGCCTCCCTCGCGTCCGCGCGCACGTCACGCCGGTACTCACGGCCGTCCCCCGTCGTTACCGTGCCTGACTGACTGCCGGTACCGCCATAGCCCAGACGGGACGAGAAGCTGTCGTAATCCCCCACATCATAATCCTCACTCAAAGCGTCATAAGCCTTTCTCCTGTCACTGTCGTTCGCGATGCGCTTCTGAAACTCCTCGAGAGTGCCCACATTATATTTCGCACTCAGCGCGTCATATACTTTATTTATGTCAGACATACTATATTAGAAAAGATTTGGTTTCTGGCTCGTATTATCGTCAAAGAGGTTTGGCTTGCCCGCCGGCTGTCTCGCCACGGCTATTCCGGCATTCTCCAGCTGTTGCATGACCTCCGGTTTTTGCTGGGCAGCAGCCAGAACATCCTGCATCATTATCACGTCACGGTCATCGGCGCGCTCCGTCGTGACGAGCGTCCTGCTCTCAGGAGGCACCAGCTGATACAGCTGCCCCAGTATCGATATAAGCTGCGCCTCATTGTAGTCATAGTACTTGCCGTCATAGCCCTGCATGACACCGGTCTTTGGCACAGGCTTCCCGTCCGCGCCTATGCTGTAGCCCATACGCGCCAGAGCTTGCTGCTGTCTTACCGCGGCATTCAGCTCCGCAGTCTGCTCCCTGGTGGCAGCCTCACGCGCGTCAATAGCCTCACCGGCCTTGTGGGAGCGTATCGTCTCATTCAGAGCCGCCTCTTTCTGCTCATTGTCTATGCGAGCCTGCTCTCTCTCAAACTCGAACATCTCCTGCTTCTGCCGCGCCGCATCCTGCGCCATCCTATTCTCCAGCAGCTGCTGCTCGTAGTCGTTCCTGCGCTTCCAGTTATCATACTCCTGCCTGGCGGCCGCCTGACTCGCCGCGAGACCAGCCTCGGCATATCTCGCCCGTTGCTCGTCCAGACGCTCCTGCCATTCACTGACGTTCGGATCCGCCACCTCGGGCAGCCGCTGCGGCACGGCGCCCTGACCTGTGAAGATGAGGTTGGACAGCGCGCTGAACGCGTTGCCCAGATGACCTATGGCCTGAGCCGTGCGCGCCCCACGCTCGCGTCTCTCCTGCTCCTGCGCGCTCACCGGAGTCACCAGGCCGCTCATATAGTTGTAGAAGTCCACACCACCTTCAGGCGGAGCTCCCGCCCCCTGAGCGCCGGTCCCGCCGGACGTGTCCTCAGCCCTCTTCGGGCGCAGGGTCGCAGCCTCCGCTCCCTCAGGCAGCGTCACATCTTTCGAAACACTCACCTCTGGCTTTCTTATGCCTTGCGCCAGCCCCATCAGCCTCTCGTATTCCGTCGGCTGTCTCATCGCGATAGGTGTGCTCATGACTGCTCCTCCTTTTTCTTGAAGATGTTACTGAAAAGGCCGCGTCCCGAGTCAAGATAGCTCTGGATGTCGGCGTTGATCATACCCATGCCCGCCTGCATGCCCGAGCTTGCCGCGGCAGCGGAATTCGCAGCCCTCTGGTTGTAGATGCTCTGATAGGCGTTGCCAATACTGTCGGCGTTCTGCATATACTGGCTCTCCACGGCATCCTTGCGGGCCGTGCCCTGAGCCGCTATGCCCCTCACGGTGTCAGACACCATCCTGTTGGCGGCCTCCTGAGCACGGGCCACGCCCGCACCCGTGCTGTCACCCATTACGGCGGCCGTGCCGCGCGCCGCGCTCATTTGCTCGCGTGCCATATTGCGGGCCTCGGTGAGCGCCGCCTGAGCCTCGGCCGTCTGCAGGTAGTCCTCATTGTAGCGCCTGTCGTACCAGGCCTCGTTTCTTTGCTGACGCTTGGCCAGCTCATTCTCCGCGGCCTGAGCCGCCTTCTTGGATTGCACTCCTCCGATGATGGACGATGCCAGACTCGCGACACCGCCGATGATAGCTCCGATCATAATCCCTCATGCTTTTGATTAACTGGAGCAAATCAATATCGCGACACGTACGGTTTTTGCTTTTTTAATAGAAACATAGCCTGCCGCCACACGCGCCCACACCCAATACAGGCAGTGATTAACAGTTCACGTCAGTCCTGCCATTCTCTCACGCCGGACTGACGCGCAGAGGGAATCAGAGGGAAATTCCCTCTGGCCGTTGAAGTCCTGAAGAATAACAGTGTGTAAATTTTAAGGGTTTATAAAAAGAATCCCGACCGGGGTTGTGAAACCGCACGGCCGGGACGCACTGGAGGGAGAAGGGCAACCTTCTCCCTTATTTTTCCATGACTACCTCAAGTTCACTCTGAGACAGAACTGAATGATTAGCACAATAATCGCCACACCAATCTTCAAACTCTGCGTTATGAGGACAGAGAACTACATCAGCACCTTTGAAAACTGCGTTAAGTTTATTCGCTACTATTTCTGCTGCTTTTTGAGTACTGAGGTAATTACCGCTTTCAAAGTATCTTGCACTAAGATTACCTCTGCAATCAGGATCAACCGTAACATGTATCCCTCAATTATCAATTTCAATATGTCAAAATACTTTTCCGACAGGAACTCTTTTATTCTCCATATCACATCATTTTTTAGATTTCCTTGGCCATACTGGATTCTTCCTGTGTCATAGTTGCTCAATTTCCTTCGTTAATAACTCAATTTCCTCCTGTATTTCTTTGCGAATTGCGATGTCGTGCTTGTCAAGAATCTTAGAAATTGGATGCATAGCCCAATCAGGACAAGTACGATAGTCACCACTGCAAGTTCTATAGGCATAATAAAGTCTATGTTCTTTTGTATCCTTAATCTTTTCAAGCGTCTCTTTTAGTTCCGCTATTCTGTTATTGATAGCCACCACTCTTTCATATTTTTCTTTTGTCATACTCTTTGTTTTTTTACTTCAACAATTCTTCTACATCATCATCAGGAATGTCGGCTTCGGTTCTGTAACCTTTGCTGATGCCATACTCAACGACACGCCTGACCTCAGCATCAGACAACTTCCTGCCATTGTAAACAAAGAATCCTCTGAGATTCTTTCTCCAAAAGAACTTTTTAAGTCCAACGAGATTTGTTTTCATATCATTGCTAATAATTCAAACGGCACATGCCGCATATAATGCCTCACAGAGTTGACGAGCCATCCCGCACTCCACGGCATTGCCGATGTACTTCTTATTCTCGCTCTTTGTGCCAAGCAAGGCATAATCCCTCGGGAACCCCATAATTGAGAGCAGTTCGTCAATACGGAGCATACGCATCTTGATGTCAGCGATTCCGTGCTCTATGCAGAACCTCTTCATCGCCTTCATCGTGGCGGAGTCGTCATTGGCGGATTCAAGATATGAGGGACCGTTCTCCGTGAACACGGCATACATTGGTCTCTTATCCTGTCTGGCAATGATCGTCGGACTCGGACGATCGGTCTTGTACATAGGCCAACCATACTGAGGATTCATCAGAAATGCGCTGACGAGATTCTGCTTCGGATTGGCTGTAACCGCACCACAGGGCCGCTCAACGGAAGCCGGCACGCCTTGCCCATACTGCTGGTCGATGAAGTGAGTCACATTCACCAGACCCATACGGCCCTTAGTCGTCACGGTCGGAGCTGGACCGTCTATGCCGACATTATTGCCCTTGCCGTTATATATCGTCACAAAGCTGTGATGATCCTTGCAGGTAATTGTCCCGGCAGGTTTCTCGATGGAGATACACTTGGACTTGTCATCACCGGAGAAGTTCTTCATCAGGAACCTCGCTTTCACGACTCCGAGCCTGGACTGCGTGCATACGGTCGGACACGGCTCATTAATGCTCGGTGGGATGTACTTGCCTCGCTGACTCATTGAGTTGTACTTGATTAGGAAGTTGCTGTCTCCCTTCACAACGAACTTCTCCAGACCGGCCATAATGCGCTTGAGAGTGGCATCGCAGAGCGGCTTGCTTCTGGTGAAGATACTCTCGCCCTCATCCTCGAGGCACAGGACCTCTCTGACAGGTTTCCAAGGCTTCAGGCAGCCCGGCAATCCGTCCTGGGGCTTACGAGCGTGCGTGGGTTCCGGAAAGGCTATCGGAAAAGGTTTCTTAGCGAAAATGCCAAAATACCTACGACGCGATGTGTAGGCCCCATAGTCTGCGGCGTTTAGGATACGATAGTCATACTCATATCCATACTTTTTCACATTGTCGACCCAACGCAGGTAGAGGCGGCCCTTGTCCTTGCTGATAGGGCGACCGTTCTCATCCAGGTCTCCCCAGCACATAAACTCCTCGACATTCTCCATCTGTATATAATCGGGTCTTATCGCCTCTATGTATCTGAACAAATGCTCAGGCAGGGTGCGGGAATCCGCGTCACGAGGCTGCCCTCCCTTCGCCCTTGAATAGTTGGTACATTCGCAGCTGGCCCAAAGAACTACAATTGCATTCTTTTGTTTGCGAACTGTTTTCACAAGACACACTATTGGAGAAACATCTAATGTCCTAATGTCCTCGGTAAAGTGAATGCACTCAGGATGATTTGCAAGATGTGATGCTATTGCGTGAGGGTCGTGATTGACGCAAGCGATAACCTTAGCGCATTTTTGTTCCCTGAACATCGCCTCTTCAACTCCAGTAGTTACGCCGCCTGCCCCACAAAATAAGTCTATGTAGTATAACATCATTTTTCTTTTATTAATTGTTTGCTTTGCCAAATCGTTTTTCTCTCTCAATCTGCTCGCGTACAGCCTTGAATGACTCGCCACCCAGACGAACCGCATCCAAGCCCAGAAATCCGGATAGCTCATTACATACTCAAAAAATTTCAGCAGATTAAAATTGTCCTTTCCTGTACGGCTGATTATATATTTATCTTCACTCATGTCTTATATCTTTAATCCATAATTACTATATCATGTCTGCCTTTAAGCGAGGGATATTTTGTGAAGAGTTCCCTTACGAGCCTTTCGTTGGCTGACTCAAACGGATACTCTCAGAATATCTGTAGAACAGAACTTCTTTAATGTTTCATATCGTACCATATCCTCTTTTATTTTTTATTTTAATTGATTCCTTTCGCTCTCCTGCGATATTTTCTTTCAGATGAAGAATTACTCATCTATATGATTTAATCATGAATAAACAGGTCCTGCATACCCGTTACCTTCTTCGGCTTTCTTTTCGTGTAGTGCTCCTTGCGATATGGGCAATCGTCCATCTGGCACACGTCGATAGTCCTCTGTGATATAGGGTCATTACAACACAATCGCGTGTAGATGTCGCGCTGTATGGCACATCTGCATTTCGTGTATTCATCGCCTGCCAATGTCTCGCCCTTGTAGCGCGATGCTTTGACGCACCTCTCACAGTTATGCTCGTTCCACCAGTCAAACGACTCCCCGTTGCTGAACGGGTCTTGATCGACCTTTGCCATCATTAATTACCTTTTTGTTCTGAACTCGTACTTGCGCGGTCATGATACTCGCAGTAAGCAGTACAATAATCACAGTTCTCTCCAACGTATGTGCCAGCCCACACCGGGCAAGGAATATTACCCATATCAGTCCAGGATCTTACCGAGCTTCCGCAGCGCGTTTCTCGCATTCAGCGCCTGGATATACACGCACCCGTCCTTCCAGACAACCTCGCTCTTATACGCCGGCTGGCCGTCATTACCCAAGACCACCTTGGTGCTTACGCACGCAGGCCTTATCTCACACGTCAGCTGGTCATACTCGAACAGCGTGTGTCCGGGAACGCGCCGGTACTGGCCGATCATCTTATACTCCCTCTGACTCTCAGCGTGAAGCTCCACGCTGCCCTTATCACTGGAAAACCCTCTCAACTCCGGTACAATCTCCATAATAACCGCATCTAAATTCCACTTTATTCTCTCTCACAGTCCTCATTACGCCCACCCCCGAGCCTTTTACCGCAATAGTAGCCGGCAGCGGCCGGCAGCGCGAACGGGCAATACCTATTGCAGGTTGCAGGACTCCCTCTCGTCAAACACACACCACATCACAGTCAGTCAAAGAGCGTCGGCTCAATCTTGTAGTTATAAATCAGCATCTCATTCTTCCTGCGCCCTTTTGTCAGGTTGGACACCATCAGAGGCAGGTTGACATACTCCGTATTCCACCCGTTACGCGCCACGTACTCCTGAATCAGGGCATTGTCGTAGTGGGAGAGTATGAAACGTCCCCTTACATTCTCCAGCACGTCCAGCAGCTCCGCAAGATCCGACATCTTGAATCCGCTGTAGTGTTTCTGGTCACAGCCCACGTACGGCGGATCCAGATAAAAGAACGTCTCTGACGAGTCCCTCTGCCTTATCACGTCATTGGCGCTGCGGCAGGATATCTGAACCTCGGCGAGCCTCTCACGGACGGCATCCGTGAAGCTCTCGCGCTTGCCGCGCATGAACACTCCCGTATGGCTCCCGGCCGTGCCGTTGCACCATTTCCAGCCGCCTCGCGGCGAGCCGGAGTATGACATATTCGTCACCATCCAGACGGCCCACGCCACGTCCAGCTTGCTGTACCCACGCGGGCGGTTGTATATCCTGCGGGCCTTGTCATACAGCCTCTCCGAGTCGAGGGTGCCGTCAATCCGCTCCCTCAGCGCGTCAAAGTTGCGCACGCACTGGTCATAGAACGTGATGAGCCTGTCATTGGTGTCGTTGATGACCTCCAGCCATCCCTTAGGCTTGACGAAGAACACCGCGCCGCCTCCGAAGAAAGGCTCGCAATATATCCTGTGCGACGGCATCATGGCCACTATCCGCTCCGCCATAAGCTGCTTGCCGCCGTAATACGTGATTGGCGTCCTCATCATTTTCTCCAGTCCACGAAGTCGATCATCAGGAACTCCTTGTCCGTCCCGCGGGCCAGGATAGGGGCGTTGTTGTCCCGCGCGTAAGCCCACGGGTGCAGCCCGTCCAGCCAGTGTCCCGTCACCGACGAGTATCTCTCGTCTACCCGGGGCTCCCTGCGTTTGAAGTCATACAGCCGCCTGCCCCACTTGTCCCTTGACCAGCCGCCCCAGAACAGCACCCCGTGATATCTCTCATCCAGCTTGCGGCAGAGCTCCACGAAGCACGCCTTCTGCCACCTGCGGTCGCGCGTGAGAGGAGTGAGCTCCAGCAGGACACGTACCCACACCGGCCCGTCTGTCAGCGACAGCTCACGCACCAGCTCCATCTCTTTGAACACGTCACCCTCATACCTGGCGAGGCCGTGGCACAGGTAAGGCTTGCCGTGACGGTCAAACCTTACCCTGAGGTCAAGCCCCCTCACGTCGTGAATGAACACCTGCGTGAAGACATCCTCACGCTGACACCTGTCAATGAACCTGAACGGCCGCATCCACCAGCGCGTCACCGGCAGATAGCTCCATGAATTGTGTGAAAACAAATTTACCATAACCCAAATATTTTTTGTTGTTAGTTGTCAACATCCGTAGCTGAGAGCAGCTCCTCGAACCTGCACAGCATCTCGAACATCCGCCTGGCGCGCCGCGGGTCCGCCATAGCCTCCCTGACCACCCTCACCGCATGCGCCACAGTCGAGTGGTTCCTGTCCACCGCCCTGCCTGACATCGTCGGTCCGTACCCGTACCGCACGTTGAGGTAATACATCACCAGGAAACGCCCCTGTACCATACGCTCCTCCCGGCTCGCGCTGAGCAGTTCCTCGCGGGTGCAGCCGCTGGCTGCGGCCGCCACTCCCAGCAGCCTCTCCCTGACCATCTCGTAGGTCCTGTCGTTCCTCATCGCCCCGCCGTAGGACAGCAGCAGCCTGCCGTCCGCGTCGTACACCCTCGCGCCCCGCACACTCACATCCTGTTCCAGCTCGTCAATATAGCGGAAAAACTCGTCAATATCGTCAATCACCGTCATTTTCATAACCAAAAGCTCTGTATCTCGCACTCTCAACCTGCTCGCACGTCACCCTGCAGTCAGTGTCGCGCCTCTCCTCGTAATGTCTTCCGGACAGCGGCTGGCCGTAGCGCAGCGCGTGCTTGAGCACGTGGTACGGAAACCCACCCGTATCGTGCATCTCCCTCAGCCAGTCCGTCTTCCTCTCCCATACCTGTCCGGTCTCCTCACACGTCACGCGCACCCGCACGCTTGTCCCCATGCTCCTGCCCGCCATACCTCAGTCTGTATATCCGTCAACCTCGTACACCAGATACTCGCCGGCAGCCGCCAGCGCCATCATGTAACGCTCCAGCAGGAGGGCCTTGCGGTGATCCTCCGCAGCGGAGCCCAGCACCTCGTCCGCGCGCGCCTCGTGCGCCAGCCTGCGCATGCCCTCCTCATACCAGCGCGTCATCTCGCGCTCCACGTCCCGCCTGGTGGCGTCGCTCAGGCCCGAGAGCTTGCCCCGCCGCTCCAGCAGGTCATATATCACCGCCGCCATGCCGTCGGCCGCCAGACCGCGCCTGTCCTCGCCGTCCTCACGCCTGTACCATATGCGCCCGTGCTCGCACACGAAGGCGTACAACTCCTGAGGACGTGTGGCAAAAAAAGCCCTGTTTCTCCTGGCCGCCCTCGCCCGGCACTCCTCCGACTCGCCGTCCTCCGCGCGCAGCCTGCGCTCCTCCTCAAGCGCGTCGCGTCTCTCCGGAAGCTCGTCATACAGGTCCAGCCACCGCTCCAGCACCGCCATGTTCACAAATGTGTCCTTGTTGCCGTACTCGCCCCTGCAGCCCTTGTCGAACGCCAGCCGCATCTCAGTCACCGTCAGATGGTTGTAGCGCCTGTTGCAGAAGCCCATCAACTCCGTTATCCAGTCCCTCGTGTCCATCTGGCCTATCGCCTGACCGCGCATCACCATCGCGTGCTTCACCAGCAGCTCCAGCTCGTCGTGCTTGTCCGACACCGTCAACAACCCCCATCTGGGGCCGTCGGCGGCCGCATCCAGATACTCGTCCAGCATTCTCATATACCCTGTGCGTTATATTGTTTCCTGTTACGTCGCACCCTCTCCTCCAGGGCCCGCGTGTCGCTCATAAGCTCCGACATCCGCTCCTGAAACTGCGACGGCTGCGCCTTGGCCGCCGCGTCACGTCTCTCCGTCCTCAGCACGCTCGTCAGCCAGCTGTCGAAGTGGCTCTTAAGATCACGCAGCCCGTTGTGGGTGTCAACGCCCCGCACCTCGTTGCTCAGCGCGAACTCATCCAGCCGCCGCCTTGTCTCATCCAGGGATATGCGGTGCTTTTTCGCCACGGCCTCCATCCATATCTGCTGCCGGCACAGTATATCCACAGCCCTGTCGTTGGTTATCATAGCCGTCGCGCGCGCCTGCGTATTACTATCCGGTGATATATTATTCTTAACGTTATCATTAACTGCAATATCTATAAAAGAGGGAGTATTACTGACGTTGACATTAACGCGCGCGGGAACAGGAGAGACGGCATCGTCATCCGCGTTCCCCTCCACGCCCGGAACCCCCGTAATACACTGGTCACCAACATTCTGTACGATTTTGTCATCAGTTATAAAACCTGCAATTTTTGCGTATTTTCCAGACGGTAAAACCTGCAATTTTTGCGTATTTTCGTTGATTTCGGAAAAATCGGCAATTTTTGCATATTTTACGGTATCCGCCACGGCCACATAGCCACAGGCCTTGCCTCTGCCTCTCGCGGCCACCGGCTGCGCTATCAGCCCACGGTCCGTCAGTCTCCTGAGGATGTAGCCTACGGTCCTCAGAGACGCGCCGGTGAGCTGCGACAGCCTGGCCTGTGACAGGTCGCACCTTCCGCACTCCTCCGTCAGGCTGTATATGAGCGCGTACACCAGCAGCTCCTCACCTCTTATCCCAAGCTCCGCCATCCAGTAATAGACGTGAAAGCATGGCTCATCAACACTCTTTCTCCTACCTCCCATCGCCAGTAACCTCAGTGATCCTGTACTCAATCCTCGGATTCCTCTTGTCCGTAAACTTCCTCGCGTTTATAGCCACGCACAGGTTGTCGTTCCTTATGGCCCCGCACATCTGCAGGCAGTCCAGAATTATCTTGAAAGCGTTGTCCAGGTCGTGCCTCATACTGGTGAAGTACACGTCGCAGTCCAGGCGAAAGAGACGGCTTATGCCGCGGCCCCTCAGGCTGCACTGCATGTAGAAGGCGTTCTCGTACTCCTCCAGCCTGGCCTGCTTGCACAGCGTGCCGTGCCCGTCCCTCTCCACTATGCGGTAGCAGTTGCTCTTCGACGGCACCTCGCCGTATATCACCATCATGCCGTCCATAGCCTCACTCCCCGAACAGCGTGTTGTCAAGAGGCTCCACACGGTAGGCCCTCACCTCGTTAATCCAGCGTCCGTTGTACTCGCGCGCGTCAACGGAGAACGTCACCCTGTAGGGGAAGCCCTCCCGTATCGCGGCCTTCCCTATAGCGTCCTCACCCCTGAGCGAGAAGCACACGCGCTGCGGATACCTCTCCGCCGTTTCCAGCACGAACTCCTGCGCCATCCACCTGCGGCCACCCTGGCCCACTCCGCTGCGCGGCTCCATCACCGCGATTATCTTTCCCTTCAGCTCGAGGGACGTAACCTGACTCTCCATAATCCTTGTCCGTTAGTAATACAATAATTGTCTTGTCATCATCCCGTCACACCGTGCCGTACAGCAGGGCGCTCACGTAGTCCTTGTCCCACATCTCCAGGTCAATCACCTCGCTCGGCTCCGCCGAGCAGCTCTTGGTCAGGTGGATGCACACGAGGCCCACCACCTCGACCCCCGGGTTCTCCAGCTCGAGAAGCATCTTATAGACGTTGACCTGCGCCGTCACGTACGGTATGTTCACCTTGCACGTGCGCTTGATGTCCGCTATCACCACCTTGTCCCTGCCGGCGTGGAAGACCTTGTCTATCCTGCTGGCGTAGATGCCGTACGTGTTCCTGTCGCTCACCAGCCACTCCGAGCACATATGCCTCAGTCCGCGCTCGCGGCACAGGCGTATGTAGTCAGCCACCTCCCTGGAGCCGTCATATATGCCCGTCTCGTCCCACAGCTGGCATCCGTCGTGCGCCCTCACGCCACCGGCGCGGGCGGCGGCCAGCACATCCTCCGGCACGTGCCGGTACTCGTCGGGGCAGAGGCGCGAGCGTATCCTTCCCGTTATGCCGGAGTACAGCCTCCCGTCCGCGGGGTCCCAGTACTCGTGCGTATCCTCAAAGAACCGCAGGGGGCAGGGTTTCAGCGTCGTAAAATACGACTCTATGTCCTCCAGCCACTCACGCCGGGCGGCGCAGGCGTCCCTCAGCCAGACCGGCCCGGTCTCCTGCAGGTTACGGAACCTCTCTGTCACCCCTCGCAAGGCGTCCTCCACCGCCGGCAGCCGCCTGTCACCATCCTCAAGCATGGCATAGACGTCACGCAGCTCACCCGCCGACGCGGCGGTCAGCAGGCTCGCGGCCAGCCCGCTGACCCTCGCGCTGTCCTCCGCGTCACTGAGCAGCCTGTGTCTCAGCGCGGAGCGCGCTCCGACCGCAGTCTCCTCCGGCTCCTCCACGGCGAGCCCGCGCCGCTGTCCTTCACCCGGCGAGCCCGCGCCGGCATCCGGCGCGTCCGTCACCCTTACCAACACAATCACCACGGCCGCCAACACGGCAAAGGCCGCAATCAACACCCAAATACCCCAGACATCCATCACTTACCGTCTTTAAAATCCTTAACCGTCCTCACGAGGACCCACACGCTCACCACGCAGAACGCCGCGTACGGCCACCACGTCTGGTGGTGGCACATGTTCCACACCGCGGTCGCGGCGCAGCACGCCACCCACAGCGACACGAGCACAACCTGCCACACGAACTCGTCCCTCATCTCTCACCAGCTTGCGTTGTGATACTGTATCGCCTGCAGGCGCACCCTAACCATCGTCTCGGTGGGCTCGCCTATCCACAGCCCGCACACGGCCTTGCGCACCGTGTTCCGGCTGACGCCGCACTCCTCCGCCAGGCTGTTGATCATACCCCACTCATTATACTTGAGCGGCTTGTTGCTGCGGGCAACCTCCTCAATCCTCGTCATTGTCCTTAGTCGTTTCGTTAATACTCTCAAGCAGTAGCCTGATGTTGTCACCTCCGAAGGAGCCCACGCACATCTCACAGAACTCGCGCAGCGTGTAGCTGTCCCTCTCCACGTCTATGCCCCGCGAGCGACACCACTCCCTGCGGCCCATCTCGCAGCTGCCGGTTAGGATGTTGTGCAGCACGAACAGCTCGGCCGCCGGCACCTTGGCGTCGGTGCCGTACCTCGCGATGGCCGCCGCCACCCTCTCACCTATAGGAGCGGCCATGACGCGCTTGGCCTCGGCGTCACGCACTGCCTCGCGCAGGCTATCGCCGTGAGCCAGATATCCGCCGGCCCTGGCCAGATAGCAGGGGGCCAGGGTCATGTCACCGCGCAGGGTGTAGCCGCGGGCGTACCTTCCGCGAGTCACGCCCGTAATGATGGTGGGAATGTCGTCAATGTAATACACAGCCTTGCCGTTAAGCTCCTTTATATCGCCAGAGCCAGAGCCATAGCCATCGCCATAGCCAGAGCCAGAGCCATAGCCAGAGCCATCGCCATAGCCAGAGCCATAGCCATAGCCATCGCCATCGCCAGAGCCAGAGCCATAGCCATAGCCAGAGCCATAGCCATCGCCAGAGCCAGAGCCATCGCCATAGCCATCGCCAGAGCCAGAGCCAGAGCCAGAGCCAGAGCCAGAGCCAGAGCCAGAGCCAGAGCCAACCATCAGGAACAGGCGTATCCTCTCGTCAAGACTCATATTCTCCATACTGGCATGGCATCAAGGACCTCCATAGCCTCGCGGGTGCAAGGTATGACCTCTATCACTCCCAGCACCGTCATCCTCGGCACCGTCACCGTGAACCTGTTGTCTCCACTGCTCCGGCGCTTCGCGCAGATACCCTCCACGGCCAGCTGTGACAGTGAGGCGGCTCCGTCCCATTTCCATACCCTGCGCACGTCGGTAAGCACGGCCTCATCGCCCCGACGGCTCTCAACGTAGCCGTAGAACACTCCCGCGCGGTTGGCGCGGATGATACACTTCACTTTTCTCTCTTCTTCCATCTCATTTGATATTTAAAGGTTAAACAACTCTTTCTTTAAAATCCGGCTATCCTCACGGACCGCCAGATCCGTTTTGTCAACATATAAACACAAGTTCTGCAAACATTCTCAACCCCCACGCTTGGGAGCCGCTATCCTTCCCTTTCGCTCCAGCCGGTGCGCCGCCAGCCTGCCCATCCTCACGATGTTCTGCTCGCGCAGGCTCATGCCCTTACCCTCCCTCAGCAGCCCGATGGCCCTGACGAGCGCGTCCCTGTCCCTGTCGCTAATACAATACATATCACCTTCTGTCACCGAGGAGGAAATCACTCAGCTCATCCCAATCCTTACGCTTCTCGTACACATAACGTATCCACGCTGTCCATAGCCGCAATCCGGATATAAGATTGTTGATTTTCCTGAAACACATATCATCCTCCGATTATGTAGCTGTCAATCTCTCTCTTGAAGAAATAGTTCTTGCCTCCACGCTGATGACAGGGTATCTCGCCCTGGCCCACGCGCTTCCTCAGTGTCGGCACTGATATTTCCAGATACTGGGCCGCCTTGGTCTCTGTCCAGACGTCCTCATTCCGGGCCTCAAAAAGACCTGTTATTCTTGCGGCAATCCGCTCTATGTCAACCTCCGTCAGCATTACTCAAAAGTTTTCAACTTTTCGCTACTCGCAACCTCTGAGATAAGCGTTTTTTTGCATACCTTCGCATCTTGCGTATTTGCGAATACATTTGCTTACCCATTTCGGAAGCAAAATAAGCTAATTATTGCCAAAACACGCAATATATTGCTCGCTTTATTACTAATGTTGTACAATTTAGAAGAGTTCTAAAAAAGCAAACTATGGAACAAACATTAAATCAAAAGATTAGCATCGTTATCAAGATACACAAAGATACGAATGCACATTTTTGCAAATTAACAGGATTGTCTACAAGAACATTATCAGGACAGATTTCGGGTGCCAATCAGGTGTCTGTCAATACCGTCATCGCACTGTTGAAGACATATCCAGATATATCTCCAGACTGGTTGCTGCTTGACGAAGGCGAAATGTTTCGTACAAATAACGCCCTATTTAACCAAATTAATGAAAACGGTAGCAACATACAGGGTATCAACGTGAATACTCAGCAGCGCGAACTGATAGATGTTATTAAAAGTCAGGACGAACGTCTAAGAAGTAAAGACCAGCAAATTGAGCGTTTATTGACAAAATTGTTTGATGATAAATAAACCGTATGTCTGAGAAATCCGCCAAGAAAAAGTCGGCTATTCTGGAATTCTTGTTTCCTATGGGTATAATCATTGTGGTACTAACGGTTTTCATATTATTCGTAAGCAGGCAAACGACAAAGCCTTATCAATACTGCGACAGGCTTCCGAAGTATTTCATCATAGACAGGAGCCGCTGCATACACATTACCGACAGCTGCCCCGTACTGCGCCAGCTCGACATAGACAAGGCCGCCTACTCAGGCATACCGGTATCTCAGGAGTTCCTGTTGTCCTCGGATTACACAGACTTCTGCTCGCAGTGCGTTGATCCGGCGAGCGCGGCCCTGATAGACAGCATCAGCCATACCGCCCTGAAGCGCCAGCGCGTGCTGTTCAAGAAGCATCGCTACACCAGCCCCTACTACAACAAATTACCCTAACAAATATACAAGTATGAAATTATTGAAAATTATCGGAGCGTTCGTCTATGCCGTCCTGGCATCGTATCTCATCTGGCTGCTGTTTCACTGGCTGACCCCCTTAGTTATGTCTTTCAGCACTATATGGAAACTGCTCTTGCTGGTTTTGGTATTTGAGCCAATAATCGTGGGCTTGCTCATATCTGCCGCGGCTATTATTGCCACTCCAGTGTTTATGCTACTGAAGAACACGAGCGCTGCCGCAAAGGTGTTGATAAGCATTCCGTTTCTCTTTCACTGCTTCTCCTCCGCCAGGCTTCCCTGGTTGCTTGACATACCGTACAATGCGATTCCCGTTATAATTGCAATCAGCATATCAATATCTGCGCTGTGCATATTCGGAGCAATTGTGTCTGCCGTTTTCAAAAGCGAAGAATTCAAATAGCAACTATGTCTGACGTAATCAAGGGAGCTGCACTAATAGGATGGTGGGCTTTGTCATTAACAGGCATCCCTGAGGGAGCCGATTTATGGACATGGATAGCTGCATTCGAGCCGCTTATCATCGGATTGATATGCATATTGCTTGTGTTTGCGGTAAACTTATTCGGCTACGACATCAAGAATGATATAAGGGAATTGTCAGTCGTAGGTCCTTGCGCCATCATACCGGTTGTTGTTCCGCTTGTCTGGGTTCACACGCCAGAATTCGTAATTTCACGGATAATCAAGACAATCTTACTTGTTGTGTTTATCTCTGTGTACGCTATGCGGCCGTATCTACAGCAAGAGCGGCGCAAGACGAACTCACACCGCTCCTAATTTTGAAAATGTTCCAGATTTTAAAAATTAGGCTGTAAAGTTAGGCTTTCGGCGCCACAAAAACAAGAGTCCGTCTCACTTTATCTCCTTGTGAGCCTCCAGATACCCGTCGCGCAACGGTATGCTGATTATGAAGCACACGTCATCCATGGTGACGGAATAGTCAAACTCTTCGCCGTCCCTTCCCGTCATCTTCACGGAAGGGCTGTTGTAAACCTTCAGGGACTTGAACATCGGCTGACCATATTCTCCACAAGAACCTCACGCGCGCTGTTCTCCACGTCAAGCTGCGTGAGCGGACGCTTGGCGTCCATATCACAGCATCTTGTTCAACATCTCCGCCTGCCTCTCTATCGAGGTGTTCAGCACCTTCGCGTAGATCTGCGTCTCGCGTATGTTGGTGTGGCCCAGCATACGCGCCAGCGTCGGCATGGACACGTCGTTAGCCAGCGTCACCGTCGTGGCGAACGTGTGACGCGCTATGTGGCTGCTCAGCGACCTCCTCAGCCCCGCCGCTATGCCGATGCCCTTCAGTATCCTGTTGTAGTGCTGGTTGTCCGGCACGGTGAGCCGGAAGCCGTATCTCTCCAGCACCTCCATCGCCGGCCGCAGCACCGGAGCGTAGAACCTGGTGCCTGTCTTGACCCTCGTGCCGTCTATGTAATACATGTCTCCCCTCCTCACGCAGTCGCGCTCAAAGTCGAAAGCGTCAAGGTCGGCCCACGCCAGTCCGGTGTAGCACTGGAACACGAACAGGTCACGCACCATCGCCGCCGTGGCGTCCGCTATCTCCAGGCCGCGTATCCTCATCAGCTCCGGCTCCGTCAGCGGCACGCGCGGCTTGTGCCTCCCGTGCTTGTCCTGGAACACGCGGTATGGCGTGTCCTGTATCAGTCCCTGCCTGAGCGCCGCGTTCACGTACGGCTTGATCCTCTTGTGGTAGTTGTGCAGCGTGGTCTGCTCCCTCTCCGGTCCGGTCTTACGGAGCCAGTTGTCGAACGCCTGTATGTTCTCTGGCGTTAGGTCGCGCACCGTCCTCACGAGCCCGCTGTCACGCAGCGCTTCCAGCGCGCAGCGGTGGGCCCGCTCCGTCGATGGACGCAGGTGCCTGCCCTCCATCTCCCTCAGCGCGAACAGGAAGAAGTCCGAGCCGGAGCCCTGCCGCTCGTTGTCAAGAACCGCCCTCAGCGCCTCCGGCGATGGCGTGCGTCCGTCTTCCGTCACCTG
Source organism: uncultured Bacteroidales bacterium (assembly GCA_937898885.1). Lineage (GTDB taxonomy): Bacteria > Bacteroidota > Bacteroidia > Bacteroidales > Bacteroidaceae > Colenecus. The sequence goes on from CALDKD010000090.1 coordinate 40,949, forward strand.
CAGGAGCACAGCGTTGACGTGCCTGATGGTGCCGAGCAGCGAGCAGTTCAGGCGGTTCGCGTCACCGTGCCTGCACACCAGGCCGCGCTCCGCATCCCACTGTCTTGACGTCACCGCCACGTCGGTGCCCAGGTACATGCTTCTCCTGAGCTCTCCGAAATATACAAGAATCTCGATTTTTCCCGCACCGCCGGGAACGGCCTGGTGCTTCCTGTCAAACACCGCCTTCACTGTCCATTTTCCCATACCCATTTTCCTGCTCTACCGCCTGCTCTACCAAATTGGAAGTCTGGTAGAGCAAACATTGTTAATTACGGTTAAAAACACTCTCAGTTCAGTTAACTAAACTTGCAATGCGGCTCCGTAACCAATTGAAAATGAGTGCAGTTTGTTGATTGTTAGTGTTTTACGCAACCATCATCCAAGAGCCGAAGGCGGGACTCGAACCCGCGACCTACGCATTACGAATGCGTTGCTCTACCAACTGAGCTATTTCGGCGATGGTTTTTGTTTTTGACGGCGCGAAGGTAGTGATTTTTGGTGGGAAATCACACTTTGGCAGGCAAATTTTCTATACCGGAATTATTCTATCCAGTATTTCTTGCCGTTGATGATGTTTATGGCACCGTGTTGCAGAGTCTCAAGCCTCTCGCCACTGGTGTTGTAGATATAGCCATCAGACAACTTGCCGGCAGAATGTGGCGTTACTTTTGTTATGTCAACACCAAGGCACTCGGTAAGATACACCTCTGCGTAACGCTGGCCCAACATACGGTATCCTGCGGAGTTGAAATGAAGATAATCACTCTGGCAGGGGCATCCCTCGGACGATACAATGTGTGCGGTAGGGATAACCTGCGGAAGCTTGCCAATACTTCTGTTGGCACCTGCGCACTGTCCTTTGCGCTTGGAGTCTCCACGCACAGCCTCGCCTGCCAGCAACGGCACACTGTCGGCGCTCAGGCCAAGCTCGTTCAAGATGTTCTCGTAAACCTCCTTCACATCCTTGCGCCAATAGAGATTGCCATCCTGCGCGTCGGTCTCACCCTGATGCAGGATAACACCTTTAATCACGCCATCCTGCTGTGCCAGACGGGCACACGTAAGCAGAGCCTCCAAAGGGTTGCTGTGATAGTAAGCGTTTATCTGAGCCACCTGGTAATTCAGGCTAATTGTGCTGTTTACCTTATCTATATACGCTTTGTACTTTTTTGGATGAAACAAGTCAATTGCCGTTCCGTCAACGCCAACCACTATCACCCCTACCCTTGCGCTGTCAGGAAGATATGTCAGCAGGGTACGTCCGAAATAATCAACAGGACCGAGCTTGGTATCGCACCGGCACAACGGCGGAACCGCCACTGACCACTGTTGCTTGGGATGATTGTCGCAGCCCACCGGAGACATCATAAGGAAACGCTCCGGAACTACTTTGTCCTGAGCCTCTATCATTCCCTGCCCCACCATATTCGATTGGCCAATACAGAGGAATATATGGAAATCCGGGTCCGGCTCCGCATAAGTATTCTGAACTCCGGCCACACATATAAGCACAGAGACAGAAAGCAGGCGCAATACTCTCTTAAACATACTTTTCAGGTAAGAGCCAATTATTACGATGCCTTGCCAAGGAGTCTCTTGGCCACGAGAACGGCCTCGTTTGCATCTTGCGTATATGCATCGGCACCTATCTCGGCGGCAAACTCAGCATTGAGAGGAGCGCCACCTACCATTATCCTGACCTTATCGCGAAGGCCGGCCTCCTGGACTGCGGTGATGACATCGCGCATATAGTTCATTGTGGTGGTGAGCAGAGCCGACAGCACAAGGATGTCGGCATTGTTCTCCTTAATTGCATTTACGAACTTATCGGCGGAAATGTCTATTCCAAGGTTGATGACATCGAAGCCGGAGCCCTCGAACATTGATGCGACCAGATTCTTGCCTATGTCGTGCAGGTCTCCCTTTACAGTGCCTATCACGATCTTGCCGTATGAGATGCTGGTATCGCCTTTCAGAAGCGGCTTAAGTATCTCCAGACATCCCTTCATGGCGCGTGCCGACATAAGAAGATTCGGAACGAATGCCTGACCGGCACCGAAACGGGCTCCAATTATCTCCATTCCCTTAATCAGATACTCACTTATTATTGTCTGAGGCGCAATACCTGCGGCCACTGCCTCGTTCACCAAAGCTGTTGCTCCGGGCATATTTCCTGCCACGATAGCATCGGTAAGTTTCTCCAGTTCCATACTATTTATCTTGATTTTTCGCGAAGTTAAGCCTTTTTGACAACATTTTCAACCGTTACTATTAAAATAAGGTAAAATGAACTGTTATGAGGCTCAAAAGGCACTGAGATAACATAAAAAAAGGCTAACTTCGCACATTGAAAACCTACAAGGGGCCAAGCCCCGGATTTACTAACCGAATCAAGCATTCACGGCACAATGAAGAGATTCTTTGCGTTTACTGTTTTATGTGCTATGGCAATTATGCCTGCGTTGGCACAGAATACACATACAATAAAAGGACAGGCTGTTGACAAGGAGAATGGCGAGACCATTTCCATGGCGGCAGTGCAGCTTCTGTCGCTCCCGGACAGCAATCAGGTTAAGGGCGTGGTGACAGATACGGACGGCCGTTTCAGCATCACAGGAGTGAGGGACGGCAAATATGCTCTGAGAATATCATTCGTAGGCTACCGCAATAATCTGACCTCAATAAACGCCGATTCCGGATCCGGCGCTACAATAGACTTGAGGCAGATACAGATTAACCCAGACTCAAAGCTTCTTGAGGAGGCGGTAATCGTGGCCGAGGTTCCAAAGGTGCAGGCAGTTGAGGACACGCTGGTATTCAACAGCGCCGCCTACCGTGTGGCAGAGGGATCCAGCATTCAGGAGCTGATTAAGAAACTGCCCGGCGTGGAGGTCAACGAGGATGGCTCAATGACTGTCAATGGCAAGGAGGTGACTCAGATTCTCATCAACGGCAAGGAGTATATGAGCGATGACCTTGAGACACTGCTCAAGAACCTGCCGGCCAATATGGTTGACCGTTTGAAGACATATGAGCGCAAGAGCGACCTGGCACGTATAACCGGTATTGATGACGGTGAGGAGCAGACGGTTTTCGACCTTCAGATAAAGAAGGAGATGATGGGCGGACTCATCAGCAACGTTGATCTGGCATACGGCTCATCAAATCTGTACAACGGGCGTGTTATGGTGAACCGCTTCACTGACATGAACCGCTTTCAGGTATTTGCCAATGCCAGCAACGTCATTGACCAGGGCGTAGGAAACGGTGGACGCCAGTGGGGTAACAACCGTGGGCAGAACACCCGTCAGGACCTGTTCGGAACATACAGCTACGAGAGCGACAAACTGGAGATAAACAGCAACTTCGGAGTGAGCCACTATGAGAGCGGTTTCCGGCAGACCAGCACCTCGGAGTATTTCTACGGCGCCACCAGTACATTCTCCAACAGCAGGAACTCCAGCAAGAACTCAAACACATCTTTCCGTGCCAACCTTTACTTTGAGTGGAAGCCGGACACGATGACCAACATTATTTTCCGCCCCAACTTCAACACATCCAAGTCAGAAGGCAGCTCAGAGAGCGCATCGGCCACATTCAGCGCAGATCCTTATCTGTATATGACCGACCCGCTGGCAGAGATTGACGATTTCCGCACTCACGATGAGGACTCTATTCTTACCAACTACAATACCGGACGCTCCGGCAGCAACGGCAACGGTATGAACGGCAGCTTCAACCTGCAGGCCAACCGCAAGCTGAACGACAAGGGGCGCAACATAACATTCCGCGCCAACGGCGGTTTCAACAACAACGGCAACGAGAACACATCGTACAACACTACAGATTACTTCCGTTTCAGGAACATTCAGGGTGGTGACTCCCTGAACATACGCAACCGTTTTACCAGCACCCCTTCTGACAGTTGGAACTACAATCTTCAGTTGTTATACACTGAGCCTATTCTCAAGTCTGTGTTCTGGCAGACAAGCTACCGCTTCAGCCACAACGTCAATACCAGCGACCGTCAGACATACGCCTTTGACAATATGCCTCAGTACGGATTTGACGAGCGTCCGGACAATTGGCAGGAGTACAGGGATATGAGCCTCAGCAAATATGCCAAATATACTACAATGAGGCACGAGATACAGACCAGCATACGTTGGGTTCACGAGAAGTTCAACCTGAATGTCGGTGTACGCTATCAGCCCTACACCACCCGTCTGGAATACACACAAGGCGAGAGCTACGATATCACAAAGCACCTTTACGACATCAACCCCACATTCGACTTCCGCTACAACTTCACCAAGCAGAAGCAGCTGCGTCTGAGATACAACGGCAACAGCTCACAGCCGTCGATGACCAACCTGCTGCCTATCACTGACAATACGAACCCGCTGTATATCACAATGGGTAATCCGGATTTGAAGCCCTCGTTCTCGAACAACCTCAACTTTGAGTACCACGCTTTCAACTCAGACAAGCAGAGCGGATTCGTGACCCGTGGCAACTACCGCGTTACGAGGAACAGCATAAGCAACAGGGTTGAGTACAACGAGACTACCGGCGGCTCAATAACCAAGCCGGAGAACATTGACGGAAACTGGAATGTCTATTATATGATTGGAGGCAACATAGCTCTCAAGGATACCCGATTCACATTCAGCCTCTATCCTAGCGTGAACTACTCCAATCAGGTTGGCTATCTGTTCCAGAACCAGCAGACTCAGAAGAGTACCACAAAGACTCTGGCTCCGAATTTCAACTGTAACGCCGCCTTCCGCGACGAGAAGGTTGAGCTTACCTTATCGGGCAACGCGAGCTGGAATCACTCCCGCAACGACATCAGGGTGAACGGCAATATGGACACCTGGAACTTCTCGGTAGGACCGAGCGGCAACATTACGCTTCCGTGGGATATCCGCATCTTCGCCGACCTGCTTCTGAGTGCCCGCCGTGGTTACAGCGATGCCTCCTTCAACACGAATGAGCTGATTTGGAACATGCAGGTATCAAAGAGTTTCCTCAAGAACAAGGCGGCTATGATTTCAGTGCAGGCATTTGATATTCTGGGCCAGCGCAAGAACTACTCACGCAATATGTCGGCTTCAAGCAAGAGTGATACACAATACAACTCCATCAACCAGTATTTCCTGGTACACTTTGTATATCGTCTGAACCTGTTCAATGGCAAGATGGTTGAGGAAGAGGATGAGGAGTACGAGGACCATCACCGTGGCGGACACAGAAGATGGTAACATTAAGCTGAATATGAAGAGGATCTCAGAAAAAAAACTCAGGAACTGGACACTGCCTGTAGCAATCTGCTGCGGGTTTCTCTTTCACAATTTCATATACTCCCTGTACCCGGTAACGCCATTGTTGCTGGCTCTGATGATGTTCTTCACCTGTTCCAGAACATCAATCTCGCAAATGAGAGTACGTCCTATTCACATAATGCTCCTGTGCGTGCAGGTCTTTGGAGGCGCAGGCATCTACTTTTTGCTGCGTGGCATAAATGAGCCGCTTGCACAAGGTCTGATGATATGCGTCTTCACACCGGTGGCAACCGCATCACCCGTAGTGGGAGCACTGCTTGGCGCGGATGTGACTCTGATGACGACATACGTCCTGCTCAGCAACATAACGGCGGCCGTACTTGCCCCACTCTTCTTCACCTATATCAATCCAGGCAGCGACATCTCCTTCTGGCTATCATTTCTGCACATAATAAAGAAGACAGTGCTGCTGCTTGTGGTGCCGCTCATCATAACCTGGCTTATGGGAAAGTTCACGCCAAAGGCGCACGAATATGTGAGAGGATGCAAGTACACCTCTTTCTATTTGTGGGCGTTGTGTATGATGATTCTCATAGGAAGCACAATTCACTCCATAATGACTGATGATAATCCCGATGTCACGCTGGAGATAATAATGGCGGCAAGCTCACTGATACTTTGCATAACCCTGTTCTGGATTGGCCGCAAGGCAGGCATAAGATATGGCGATATGGTGGCGGTACGCCAGATGATGGGTCAGAAGAATACCGGCATCGGTATCTGGATGACTATCTCATTCCTTATGCCACTGGCCTCTGTGGTGCCTGCGGCATACATAGTCTGGCAGAATCTCATAAACAGTATGGAGATAGCCAGAAGCAAGAGATAGCAGTTATTTTCTAACCCGTAGAGTATGCTCAATCTGCCGGTGCAGCTCTACCAGCGAATCACGGTCAGGGGCGCTGAACACGATTATTGCCAGAACGCCTGAACGGATTTCCTGTGTGATGAGACGCATCGGCGCGTCGTCCTCGCAATAAGCGTCAAAACCCCATGCCGCCTTGCCATCGAACATCAGTCTGGCAATAGGATTGAAGCCCTCTGGATCATCGTCGCTGAAGCCCACGGTCTCCACATAATTGGCAAAAGCCTGATCTTGCGCGTTCTCGCCATCAGGCATGGCGCCAATGGTGATGTCAACGAAAGCGCCGTTCCTTCCGGCCGCCTCAAGATGAGTCATATCCATACCGGCATCATCCTTAATATTCTCAACGTGGATTTTCCAACCCTCACCAAGTCTCAATTGAATATCGTATCCCATAGAATTAACACTTATACGGCAAAATTAATGAATTTATCAGTGATATTGGTCTTTAATTAATTGCAGTTCCATTCAGTTTCTTAACTTTGCGCCCGAATTTCTGTTTAGTACTGGGAAATGAGCAGGATTATTGTGATAACAGGCGCTTCGTCGGGCTTTGGAAAAGCTACGGCTGAGCTGCTGGCCTCTAAAGGACACAAGGTCTATGGCATAGCCCGCCGCGAGATGCAGCACGCACAGATTGAGTATCTTAAGGGCGATGTACGCGACTTTGAGGCTATCCAGTCTGCAATACGTCAGATTATTGCAAAGGAGGGTCACATTGATGTTCTGATAAACAACGCAGGTATGGGCATCGGCGGTTCTCTTGAGTTAGCCACCACTGACGAGATATCACAGCAGATGAATACCAACTTCATGGGTTGTGTGAACCTTTGCCGTGCGGTGCTCCCTTATATGCGTGAGCGCAGGGAGGGACGCATAATCAACCTCAGCTCAATTGGCGGACTTATGGGTCTGCCCTACCAGGGTTTCTACAGCGCGTCTAAATTCGCCATCGAAGGTTTCTCTGAGGCTCTCAGCGCTGAGGTCAAACGTTTTGGTATAAGCGTATCAATTGTTGAGCCAGGCGATTTCGCCACTAACTTCACGGCAAGCCGTAAGAACTCAGAGGCTTCTATGAGCGACAAGGACTACGGCCCGGTGTTCCGCCGCAGCCTCAGCATCATTGAGGAAGAGGAGAACGGTGGTCTCAAGCCGGAAAAGCTGGCGCAGCAGATTGCAACTATAGTGGATTGCAGGAAGCCGCGCCTTCGTTATGTTGTGGCGAATCTTGAGCAGCGGCTCTCCGTTCTGCTGAAACGCATACTTCCAGGAGGCGTATTTGTGAACATTCTACGTGATTATTACAAATCATAGACAGCACAGCCCGAAGCAACGGGTTCTTATCAACAATTTATTACTAACTTTTTTAATTCAAAAAAAGAAATGAAAAGAAGACTCTTAGTCAGCATTGTTGCAATTACAATGTCGGTATCAGCATTCAGCGCAGGAGCGGACATCACTATCAGGCCGCGTCTTGAAGGTGCCTACAACAGTATTTTCAACAAGGAGGATTTTGGTTTCGGAATGTCATCACTCTATTCTTTCCTTGAGGGAGATATATCGGACAGTTTTTCCTATTATGCCTCCCTGCATTTCCTGTCGGCCGACCCGAAGAGTCTGTACAATTATGACTCCCCCTGTCTGAACGGCACCTGGGTTGATATGGCTTACATTTCATACAACCGCGATTTCTGGGGAATTGACCTGGGAAAGTTATTGCTTAACTTTGGCGGTATGACAAATGAGTTGGACGATGTTGACTGCTATTCAGGGCTGATACCATTCAACTGGTTTGAGTTCAACTCATACCAGTATGGTCTGACATTCCGTCTGACTCCGTGGGAGAACCACTCTTTCGAGGCACAGTTCACCACCGCTCCATATATGGAGAGCTTTAAGGATATGCAGTATGCGTATAGTCTTGCCTGGAGAGGCGAGATGGGACGATACAGCACAGCCTGGGCTGTGAACGCTTTCAGATCATACGCCGAGCCTGAGGATGAGGATGATGAGGATGCCCCACTCTCAAAGACCACCAATCTGAATATCGGACTTGGCAACAGATTTGAGTTCAACGACAAATGGAATATGGAGTTTGATGCCTACCTGCATCTGTTTGATTGCAAGCTGTACGATATGGAGTATTCAGATTTCTACCTCAGAGGTGGCTACAACCCAAGCGATAAAGTCTCCATTCAGGCTACTGTTGGTCTGAAGAGTGCAAAGGCTCCTGTCTTCGGCGCGGTTGTTGAGTACTTCCCCATCGAGTCACTGCGACTTCACGCAGCATTGAGCTACTGCGATTGCTCAGAACTCGATTATTTTGTAAGACTGAATGATGACCAGCCGTTTGAGGCCAGCATAGGTGTAACATACACATTGGATTTCCATCTGGGAAACTAAAGAAGACTGCCCATAGCTGATGAATCTGGAGACTCTGGGACTTTGGGGACTGTTCCTCGGAACGTTCCTGTCCGCGACAATCTTCCCTTTTAGCTCCGACGCGCTGTTTATCGGCGCGTTGGCTGCTATTGGAGACCCTGTATCCTGTATTCTTGTAGGCTCTGCCGGCAACTGGCTCGGCGGCATAGTAACCTACTATATGGGAAGGCTTGGACGATGGGAATGGATTGAGAAGTACTTCAAAGTGAAGCCGGAGACTCTGGAACGTCAGAAAGCCAAAGTAGATAAATATGGAGTCTGGCTTGCACTGCTCAGCTGGGTGCCTTTCATTGGTGATGTTCTGGCACTTGCTCTGGGTTTCTACAAGGCGCGTCCATTATGGACAATCGTCCTGCTTCTCGTGGGAAAAGCAGGACGATTTATCTGCTGGGCTCTCATTATCGGAGCATTCCAGTCTTAGAACCGTTTTTAAGATTATTCACCTCATATCAAGAAACACATTCGCAGCCTGCTGGTTAAACGAGATGTCAGACAGCTGAAGTTTCTCAAGTACCGGTTTCATTTTCGGTATATTGTCAAGATGAATTGTCACGTTATTGTCATTTCCGAAAGTAGCTACACCGGCCAGTCTCTCCCTGACAAAATTGCCTGCCATTCCAAGTGCCATATTCATCATTGCGCCACCGCCATCAATAGCCAGGCGAAGGTCATTTCCAGACACGCCCAATACACGCAGACTCATACCCACATCGGTAGTCATACCAAGTACTTTTACAGGATAGCTCACACGCAGGGAGTCAGATGACTCATAGCCGAATTTCAGTTCCGTTCCAGATGCCTCACGCACGAACCGCTCCAGCTCTGGATATCCTAATGCCAGATTCATAACTTATCAAGATTTAGCCTGCTCACCGAATCCCATCACATAAGTACCTTTTCTGTCGCCAAGGTCAACAAGACCGAAGTTCTTCTCGAACTTGTTCATATTGTCCTGTAGCGCCATAAGCAGACGCTTGGCATTCTCCGGAGTCATCACTATGCGGTTGCTTACAAGTGCCTTTGGCGTGCCCGGAAGCATTGTTGCGAAATCAAGAATGAACTCACTGTGTGAATGCGATATTATTGCAAGATTCGAGTAGCTGCCACACGCGATGTCGGGCTTCACCTCTATCTGAAGCTGTCCTTTGTTGTTCTCGTTGTTATCCATATTATTAAAAAAAAAAATTAAATCTCCACTATCTTACTCAAACGAATGTCACCGGCGTTGGCGCCGAGCAAAAGCTCAACCTTGCCATGCTCCAAAGCCCAGTCGTGAGCCTCCTCATTCCAGTATTTCAACTGCTCAACAGGAATGGAAAGCGTAACGCTTTTGCTTTCTCCGGCTGAAAGAGACACTCTCTTGAATGCCTTCAGCTCCTTGTACGGCCATTCCACAGTAGCATCTATGCGATGTACATAGAGCTGGGCCACCTCATCGGCCGCCACATTGCCTTCGTTCCTCAGATTGAATGTAACCTCGATAGCCTCTTTGGCTGAGTACTTGTCCTTGCTGGTGGTCATATCATCGTAGCCGAATGTAGTGTATGACAAGCCATATCCGAACGGATAGAGAACCGGTTTCTCCTTAGTATCAAACCAACGGTAGCCAACAAGCAAATCCTCGGAATAGACTGCTGTGTTGCGGCTGTCCGAACCATTCTGAAGTTCCTCCGCGCTCTTATTACCGACCAGTGATACGAACACATCCTCGCCTATAGGAGCATCGGTCTGCGGGAAGTTACCCAGCGCGTATGCGGGAGAGTCCTCCAGATGAATAGGATATGTGAACGGGAGATGACCGGAAGGAGCCACATTTCCAAGCAGGATGTCAGCAAGGGCATTTCCGCCCTCAGTTCCGTTAAACCAGGACTGAACAATGGCAGGAGCATTGGCATTTACAATGTTCAGGTCAACCGGCGCGCCGGCGACAGCAACGAAGACAATATTCGGGTTTACTTTTGCAATTGCCTCAACTACCTTCTCCTGATTGTATGGCAACATCATTGACTGACGGTCGCTGCCCTCTGTCTCCCACTGACGGTTATCGCCGCCTATGAAAAGCACCACATCTGCGTCGGCAGCAACCTTGACTGCCTCATCAATCAGCTTCTCTGCCGTGTTGTCCGGCTGTGCAGGTGCTCCAGGAAATCCTGGGAAACCGCCACGACGGCCTCCCGGACGGGGACCGAAACCACCAAAGCCACCCCAGCCGCCACGGTTCTGTTGTGAGGTATATCCCTGAGCATATACAATCTCAGCCTTATCACCTATGCGGTTGCGCAGGCCTTGAAGAGGAGTAATCTCATAGAGAGCCTTAACGCCGGCTCCTACTCCACCCTGTGACATTTTCTTATCGGCATTATCTCCAATAACGGCAATCTTGCCGGCATTATCCAGATTCAAAGGCAGGATACTACCCTCATTCTTGAGAAGCACAATTGATTTGAGAGCTACATTGTACGCAATCCTCGCCTGCTCCGGCTGGCAAGTCATAACGGTATTGGCATTGTCCTCAGGAATAGCGTCAATGACAAGTCTTACACGCAGAATCTCACGAACTCTCTGGTCAATTACATCCTCTGATATCGCACCGGCCTTAACAGAGTCAAGCAGAGCCTGTCCGTGCCAGTTCTCGCCTGGCATCTCAACATTCAAGCCAGCCTTCACAGAGAGGACAGTGCTGTGTGTGCCGCCCCAGTCTGATATCACGAATCCCTTGAAGCCCCAGTCCTTTCTAAGAACCTGATCCAGCAGGAACTCATTCTCGCCGCACCAGTAGCCGTTCACCTTATTATATGCGGACATAACGCCGAAGGCATCGCCCTCAACGATAGCAGCCTCAAACGGAGGCAGATAAATCTCGCGTATGGCACGCGGGCTGGCGATTACATTGACAGTACCACGATTACTTTCCTGATTGTTAAGCGCATAGTGTTTCAGGCATACCGCAACACCCTGATCCTGCATACCTTTTGTGTAACCAACAGACAGACGCGAGCTGAGGAAAGGATCCTCACTGAGATACTCGTATGTGCGTCCGCCGGTAGGAATACGCTGGATGTTGATTGCCGGACCCAGCATCATATCCTTTCCGCGAAGCCTTGCCTCTATGCCCATTCCTTTTCCGTATTCGTAAGCAGTCTCCTCATCCCACGTGGCGGCCAGAGCTGAGCCAGTAGGGAAAAACGTTGCTGAATCGTTTGTAAGATGCAGGGAATTCCAGGAGTGAGGCTCCATTTCCTCGCGAATTCCGAACGGGCCGTCTGCATATATCATATCCGGTATGCTCTGAGCAGCTACACCCTCGGATGTGAACATATGCTTGCCGTGAAGCATGGCAACCTTCTCCTCAAGAGTCATCTTGCTGATAATTTCGGTTATCTGTGCCTCATTGCCATCAAGCCTGGACTGATGTCTGTCACGGGCAAGAGTAGAGTCCTTGCCGCCGCAGGCCAGCATAGCCACAGCGAACAATATGGTCCCTCCTGTAATCAAAAAGTCTCTTTTCATTTTTATTCTTTTTTCGGTTAGTCAATTTTAAGAAGGCCTGTCGCCCTATTCCATCCCGTTTCCGCAAACAACGGATTAAGCACTCCGTCGTATGCGGCAATTGGAGCAAAGCAGTTAAACCCGCAATATTCATTCAGCCGCAACTCACTCACTACATATTCCGTATTGGCCAGATATCTCAGGCAATGGTCAAGAGCATCGTTTAACCTGACCAATGCATCAACGCCTGGTCTCAATGCTTCGGCAACACTCATCATATCAAACATTACCGGACGTCTGAAACGGTCACAACGTTGCAATTGCCATAAATCTATGTCTGACACGCTGACAGTCGCATTATCTACGACATTTCTGAAAGCCTCAGTTACAAGATGAAACTGAGCCGTCTCAATAAGGGCGATACCTGCTGTTTTGTAAATACCGCTCTGAGAGTTATAGTAATCGTAATACTCGCGGCAAAGAGATACGTAATCAGCGTTGAAGAAATATGGCGTAACCAGCCAATAAGGAAATCCGTTGGCCATTATCTCCACTGCCGACGCGATTATCCATTTTGCCTTTCTCTGCAATCCATACACCACCTCAGCTGAGGACATCAGGCACGCATCAAACATAATGAAATCAAACAGACTGTCTGGAATAGCCTGCGGCAACTCGTCAATATCCATCCAATCCATATTGCCGGAGCCCTCATCTGCCAACAAAGCCCTGGTTGTGTCAAACGGTCTTCGGATTCCGGATAAATCATTCATATCAGACGAGCCGGTACGTTCCGGTACCCGAAGCTGACGCTCATCTATATACCTATGTGCCGATGACGGAGCCCAGCCCGTACCGTGAGACCAGAGCAGGAGACCGTATGACTCAGCAGGGTACTCCTTGACGACATAGTCTATGACCATCGACAGTACTTCCGGCGATGAGGAGTTCAGATTAATATCCCACATTCTGACAGTATCAACCTTCTGGTCATGTATCCTCAACAGGAACGAGTTATTATACGGTTTATCTACGAACGCCAGCAGATTGTTGTGTCCTGAGACCTCGGCATCCATACACCCCGTCATATCATTGATGTTTCCATTTATATATATGGAAAGGTTGTTATCACCGGCAATATATACCAGCATAGTCCTGTCAATAGTAACATCGGTGCCCTTTTCACAGCACGATGAGAACACGGACAGCAGCACGGCCGTCAGCACTATGTATATTTTATGAAATCCGGGAAATCGCATTCTTTATCAATCTACGTCAGTATCTATGTCAACCAGTCTGAGTGAGGCATTGAATGTAAGCTCATAGCCATTATCCAGATCAACCTCGTACAGCTTGGTATCGTGCTCAATTTTTACAATAATCGCATCAGGGTATGAGGATTTGACATATTCGGATATTCTGGATGGTACAATGCCGGCAGGGACCTCCTTATTAATACAGTCCACCTCAGTACATGAGCCGTGGGTATCAAACTGAAGCTTGGAGCCATTGTCAAGCTTTATCTCGTATTGCGACAAGCTGGCACGTTTCTCCATCTTAGCCTTCACTATCTCAGCATCAGGGAACCACTTATGAACAAACTCCAAAGACTTTGCAGGCAACTGACTTGCGTTTATCGCCTTGTTTTCGGAATATGAGGAAAGGCTAAGCGCCATCATTGCGATTAATAATAACAACCTTTTCATACCTTTATGCCTAAATACCTTAATTATGATTGCAGACTATGGTTCTCAGAGTTCAAATATACACAAAGTTGCCGTCTTGAAGTAATATGTTCACAAAAAAAGAGAGCACATACAAAAAAGGAAGCAGTGTTCTTTATATTCTATCTAATGTTCTAATACGTCATATTTACATAATAATGACTAAATTGCGCATATAAATGTCGTAATGTGACGAATGGCGCATATTTGCGAACATTGGGATGAATTCTTCCACATCAGTTCAATTAAGATTCTATTGGAGAGCATTACCTTTGCATCGGTTCAAGAAACGGCTCATAGCGATGAGTGTGACTTGGTATTTTGTATTCATTAGTATTAGTATTACGATTAGAACCTATAACCGTGGAAACATCTTGATCTCAAGGAGAAAGGCCAAGGCCTTCTCCTTGAGATATTAGAGACGGCTACCGGCTGAAATACACAAAAAGACTCCCTTGTGTATTCAGGCAATTAATATAGACTCTGGATTTAAATGGTTAATGTCATTATTGGAGCAATTGTATTGGTAGATTAATACTTTCGGAGAGCCCTCAGTCTGTGAAGATAGAGGGCCCTCACTCTTTTATCAACAACAAATTTTGTCATTCGTAAAGCAAGCGTTAACTTTGCAGTAATAATAGACAGCTGAACTCTGATGAGGTATATTTTCGTAGCAAATGGCAGATCCGACAAAAAAGGCATCAACGGGGAACTCCAGGAAATGCTTAAGAACTCAGCAATTGCCAACAAATATGAGATGTACGTCACACGGGAGGCTGGAGACGCGACTTTCTTCGTAAAAGGACACTGTGAGAGTCATCCTGATGATGAGATATGCTATGTGGCCTGTGGAGGTGATGGTACCATAAATGAGGTTGTATCCGGTATCGCGGGTCACAACAACAAGTCATTGGCCATAATGGCAATGGGTACCGGCAATGATTTCGTCAAATACTACAGTGACAGGAACTTCCGTTCTGTTGACGGCATTGTAAACGGCACAAACCGCAAAATTGACCTGCTGCGTGTCAACGGCAGTCACTATTCCATCAATGTATGCAATATTGGTTTTGAGGCTGCAGTCTGCAGTATAGCGAACAGGCTCTCTGCCAAAGGAGAGAAAAACGCATATAGGAAAGGGGTAGTAAAATCCCTTCTGTCTCACAGATACAACAAAATCACTATTACCGCCGATAACGAAAGGCTCAACAGACGCAGAATGCTGTTATGCACCTTAGCCAACAACCATTATGTAGGAGGTGAGTTTTTATGCGCGCCACGTGCGAGAAACGATGACGGCCTGATAGATTTGTGTCTGGTAAGACCAATATCACTGCTTCGCTTCTTAGTTATGATTCCTAAATATGCCAAGGGGCTCCATCTTGACAATCCATATTGTATGAGAGTCATCAAGTACAGACAGGTAAGACACGTGGAGATTCATTCTGAGAATGATACAGAGCTTTGCCTTGATGGTGAGATGTTGCCCGGCAGAAATTTCACGGTGGATATCATTCCAAATGCTATTAATCTGATTGTTCCCAATTAATTGTCTTTATATGTGGAGTTATCTCATATTGTTGTTTGTTGGTCTGGCGCTTGTTCTTGTCGGTGCGGACGCTCTCGTTGACGGAGCTTCGGCGCTTGCACGTAAATGGGGAGTAAGCGAATTCGTAATCGGGCTTACAATTGTAGCTCTTGGCACATCAGCGCCAGAGATGGTGGTAAGTTTCATCTCCGCCATTGAGGGCAACTCGGATATGGCCGTAGGAAACATTATCGGCTCGAATATCTTCAACACCGCATTGATTCTTGGCTTGTCAGCTGTGATATGCCCAATCGCGATTACCCGCACACACATAAAGCGTGACATACCGGTAAACATCCTTGTTACCTCTGCCCTGATATTCTTTGGTTTACGACAGACTTGGCTGGGTATTGGCAGAAATGGCATCAACCGCATAGAAGGTGCGATATTCATCGCAGTCTTTATCTGGTATATGCTCACATCATTCAAATCCGGCCAGGATGAAGAGCTAGACGATGACACAAGGAAATTCAGCGTAATCAAGGCTTTGATTTTCATTCTTGGCGGACTGGCTGCCTTAATTTTCGGAGGGCGCCTGTTTGTGGGTAATGCAGAGCAGATAGCCAAGATGCTAGGATGGAGCGACAAGTTTATTGCCATCACCGTATTGGCGGCCGGAACATCACTGCCGGAACTTGCCACAAGCGTGGTAGCAGCGGCTAAAGGCAAGGGACAGTTGGCGCTTGGAAACATAATAGGCTCCAACACATCCAACATATTACTTATACTTGGCGGCGCATCGCTCATTAATCCGTTGGATATGAACGGCATCGCGCTTACGGACTATGCCGCGGTCTTCCTTTGCGCATTATTACTGCTGATCAGCTCATTTACCAACAAAAAAGGAATGCTGGACCGCGCTGAAGGAGTATTCTTGCTGCTGATAGAGATAGTCTATATGGGGTATCTTATATACTCTCTGTAATTAATGGGCTGGCTGGAACTGTTACTGATTGGCATAGGACTCTCTATGGATGCTTTCGCCGTATCTGTTGGTAAGGGTCTGTCGGTTGGAAAGACGAATTTGCGTCACGCGTTGAGTGTAGGCCTGTGGTTCGGTGGATTTCAGGCACTGATGCCACTCATAGGATATCTGGTTGGAGAAAGCTTCTCGTCAATAGTTGAGAGCGTTGATCACTGGATAGCTTTCGGCCTTCTGCTCCTGATAGGAGCAAATATGATTCGTGAGGCCATTAAAGGTGATGACGACAATGTTGATGGCTCTTTCAGTTTCAAGACAATGCTGATTCTGGCAATAGCCACCAGCATTGACGCGCTGGCCTGCGGGGTGTCGTTTGCCTTCACAGATACAGACATCTGGCTGGCCATATCCATTATTGGAATCACTACATTCGTATTGTCAATTGTCGGATTGAAAACAGGCTCATTCCTAGGTTCCAGATTTCACAAGGGGGCTGGCATTGCCGGAGGAGCTGTCCTAATCTGCATCGGACTAAAGATTTTGGCAGAGCATCTTTTATTATAATCTCAAAATAAGAACCGGAGCACTGCCATAGTGCCCCGGTTCTATTTCTGCTGTTACAAGAACTATTCTTATCTTGCTATGAAATCCTCCACATCGTGGGAGTGATACGGAATGATCTTCTCTCCAAGCACGCGGCAACCGGTGTCTGTTATCAGAATGTCGTCCTCCAGACGGATTCCGCCAAAGTCACGATACTCCTCAAGTTTGTCATAACAGATATAGTCGCGGTGCATCCCCTCGCCTTTCCATTTGTCAATCAGAGCAGGAATAAAGTAAATTCCGGGCTCATCGGTAAGTACCCAGCCAGGCTGGATGCGGCGTCCGCAACGCAGGCAGTTTGTACCAAACTGTGTGGATGGCCTTACCTCTTCGTCAAAGCCGACATATATCTGGCCAAGGCTCTCCATATCGTGTACGTCCATACCCATCATGTGTCCGAGGCCGTGCTGTAGGAACATTGCGTGTGCACCGGCCTGAACGGCATCCTCTGTGTTGCCTTTCATCAAGCCAAGGTCTTTCAGACGGTCTGTCATAAGACGGCATACGTCCAGATGCATATCCAGCCACTTCATTCCAGGATGAGCCTTCTCAATTACCAGATCGTGGCAAGCCTCCACTATTGAATAGATATCACGTTGTTTCTCTGTGAAACGTCCACTTACCGGAGTTACCCGCGTGTTGTCCGAGCAATAGTTGTTGACAGTCTCGGCACCTGCGTCGCACAGCATAAGCCTTCCGGACTCCAGTGGACGTAGCGATGGATCTCCGTGGAATATCTCGCCGTGCATCGACACGATATTGTTGAATGACACTTTGCAGCCATAACTGCTTGCAATACCGTCAAGCAATCCGCCGATGTACTTCTCCGTGACACCGGGACGACAAGCCTTCATTGCGGTGGTGTGCATCTCGTAGCCAATGGCCATGGCACGCTCAATCTCGGCAATCTCGGCATCGCTCTTAACAGAGCGCATATCCACAACAGCCTTTATCAGGCTTAAAGATGCGTTCTCGCGTGTTTTAAGAGGATGAATGCCAAGCAAATCGCCAAGTTGAATCATTGTGTCGTGACGATATGGAGGAAGATAATGCACCGTGCGGCCCAGAGACTTTGCTTTGTCAACAAGTTCTTTCAACCCGCTTATTGGAGCAGTAAGATCTATACCTGTCTCCTCTGCCATATCGCTGACGGAAGGCACGAAACCGGTCCAGATTATGTCCTCTATATCAATGTCGTCACCCAGAAGATACTCTTTGCTCTCATCAACATCAATCACGCCGGCCAGCCCGTCGCGATGTTGGCCGAAATAGTATAGAAAGGAACTGTCCTGCCGGAATTTATATCCATTTGCAGGATAATTGCAAGGTGCGTCGTTATTGCCAATAAAAACAATGATGCCGTTCCCTACTCTTTCGGCAAGCTCCTTTCTACGACTGACGTATGTCTGTTTATCAAACAGCATAAAATTACTTTTTCAGGAAACCGCCAAGAAGGCTGCCTGCGATACCAAGAACAGAGGCGGTCTTATTGCTCTGACCACCGCCCTTCAATGCGATAAGTATGTCCTGAAGGTCAATATCACCATCACCATCCTGGTCTTTGATGAAACCTGACAGCTTGCCCAGAACGCCAGGGAGCAGTCCGGTCACAGCATTTGTAGCAGGTGCTCCAAGACCAAGCTTGCTGGCAACGTTATTTTTGAAAAGGCTCCCTGCCAGTGCAGTGATAGGACTGGCAGCAGCATTTGCCTTGCCAGTCAGAAGCTGGGTAATCTGGTCTATACCGCCTGGTTTTGCAGCAGTCTGCGTAAGACTTCCTATTACGGACTCTGAGATGCCGCTGAACACTTTGTCTTTAAGATTTGATGGAATCTCCACACCACCAGCAGCCGATTTAACCTGCTGAAGAAGAATGTCACTTAATGTAGCCATTGCTTAATATTTAATAAGGTTTTACAATATCGTCTTTTGCAGACCCACGAATTTAGCAATAAAATACGTTTGTTGGATAAATTTTGAAAAAAAGAAAACTTGCACCGGCATAAAATTAATGCTACTTTCGCATAGCAAATACAAACACTTATAATATGAGACTTGACGGAAGAAGAGAAAGTACAAATGTTGATGACCGCAGAGGTATGTCAACGGGGAAAATGGCAGGAGGTCTGGGCATAGGCGGCGCCATTATTGTTGGTTTGATTGCCTTGCTTATGGGAGGCAACCCAAGCGATGTTATTGAGATGGCAGCCGGACAGATGGGAGGTATCGGAGCCACATCGACATACACCCCCACTGCCGAGGAGGAAGAGCTTGCAAAGTTCTCAAAGCAGATTCTGGCCGGTACGGAAGATGTATGGACAAAGGTTTTCAGACAATACGGCAAGACATACGTGCCACCGCGTCTGGTATTGTACAACGGAATGGTTCAGACAGGAAGCGGCACCGCATCGTCCGATATGGGCCCGTTCTACAACAGCGCCGACCAATGCGTATATATTGACCTGTCGTTCTTCACATCTATGAAAAAAGAAATTGGCGCAGACGGAGACTTTGCCTACGCATACGTTATTGCCCACGAGGTTGGACACCATGTGCAATACCTGCTTGGCACACTTCAGGCAGCACATCAGCAGATGCAGCGCGTCAGCGAGAGGGAAAGCAACCAGATTAGCGTGCGTCTGGAGCTTCAGGCCGATTTTTATGCCGGAGTATGGGCGTGCAATGACAATCTGATGTTCGGCTCACTTGAGGAGGGCGATGTTGACGAAGGTATGGCAGTCGCATCAAAGATTGGAGATGACTACCTGCAGAAGAAAGCGTACGGCCGCACAATGCCTGAATCATTCAACCACGGTACCTCAGCACAGCGCTCGCGCTGGTTAAAGAAAGGACTTACTACAGGCGATATTAATCAGGGCGACACATTCTCGCCGTCTTACACAAGCCTGTAACGATATAAAGAAAGCCGCCTTTCGGGCGGCTTTCTTTTTTTATTGCTGGATATATTTAAGCACTTTCAGAAGATCATCAGGCTTACGCCATTTAATTTTCTCGCTTTTCAGAAAAGATTTCCATCCGGCAGACTTATCGTCAGAGATGAATGCCTTCTCTACATCCTTTTGAGCGGCCTCAGAGAAGATTTCTCCAACCTTTAAATAATACTTTTCCTTAATGGAAACCTCCTTACCGTTATCTTCCAGTTTCTCCTGCAGCAATTTGGCGTGATTGGTTATGTTGATACCACCAATCTCAACAGATGAGAGGTTGCGGACTGCCTGAGTATTAGCACTGGAGCCATATGCGCCGTTTCCTACAAAGATAGCATCAAAATCACCCATTTTACTTTCCAGAACATAGCTCTCAGTTTCCGGCAACTCTGCTATTACCCGCATAATCTTGTTATCTGCCACTACATATTTATCTGAGCCAATTTCGACATAACCAATGGTTGCCGGGTCAACAGTCCTTATCTCCTCGTACTTCAGATAATGTAAATCACCATACAGTAGGTGTATATTAATATGAGCCGAAGCCTTGTCGCCATTCTTATAGCAGATTAAGCCCTCCTCGAAATCCTCAAACAAATATGGCCACATTGTTGATGGCACATAGTCATCAGCAAACGTTGACAGACAGATTGTCAGCAACAACAAAAACGAACAAATCCTTCTCATCACTTGAAACATTTGGTAACACTCTTCTTTCCATCAGCGAACATCTTTACCGAAAGATAGATGCCTGACTGAATATCGCTATATTCACGTTTCCTGCCATCAAGGGAATAGAACTCCTCTGACACCAGTATGGAAGACTCATCTACAATCTGATTGACAGATGTCTCATTAACAACTGTAAGCACGAAATTCTTAACAAGAGCATCACCAGGAGATGAGATAGGAGTAACAGTAATGATAACCTCATACTGCTCGCCCGCCTTTAACGTCTCAGTTGTAACCAGATTACCTAAAAGATCAAACTTGAAAGGTACGGACTCATACTTCTTCTTCACAATATTATACGGGCCGGTTATCTTGTATCTGTAACTGTTCTCCACCTCGCTGGATACACGGATTGAAGCTACAAACGTGCCAGACGGGACATTGGCCTGAACTTCTGTAGATGACAATGTAAAATCTGTAGGCTTTGATGAAGGTGCCCTTACGCCTATGATTGCTCCTAAATTCGCATCATAATTCATATTCATATGACTGTCACGTAGTGCATATAAGGCGAAATAGGCATCGCCGGAGCCGCCCCATCCCCAGTTGACGTGAAAATGTGAGTTACCATCATACCCGTCAATATTGAAACAATGACCATAATTGCCCTTGGTATCATGACCGTGGTAAACAATGGCACGCCCTTCTTTCAGTTCATTAACCATAATGTCGTTCCACTCACTCTCGCTATAACCTTCCCTATCAAGATGCCTTACGCAATCAGGATATGAGAAATTGCGTTTAAGGGCAGTCACAATAGCTGAGGAAATGGCTCCTGAGCCATCAGGTCCATAATCCATATTAACAGATATACCGCAATGATATAGAAGATGAGCTGCGGCTAATTTATGGTTTTCCGCATCCTTGTCCGTAAGGACTTTCCAATCGTACGGTTCCTCCAGGTCATAGTCAATAGCCAATATCCCATATCTATTGCTACGATATTGATACTGTCCGTTCGGTCTTGCAGGCCATTTAGCCACAGACATAGCCTGAGCCATACCCACTGCCACACAACCCACAACGGCGGTTCCTTCCGCATCAGACGGACAGAACTGATTATAAGGCTTACCTTGGTTCCAATGCACCTGAATGATTGGGTCAACCACATCTGACTTACCGCGCGTGACAGGCTTTACTTTATATGTCCATTCAGCCAATGGTGCGTCGCCATCCTTGATTGCCTGACTTATCTCGCGTTTATATCGCTCCATCCACCAGTTGGCATTGCTCATATCAGGAGTTATGTCGTACTTACCGGTTGTACTATATGCGATAAGCGGCTGAACGGCATCCGATGCCGATACAATGGCCCAGCCCTCTGGCTTCATATTGATAACATAATACACGCAATCTGAATTATAGACAACAGGCTCAATGGCATCAACCGAAGTACCTATTGGCATAATCTGTAAGATATTCTCATCTACAAACCGATGTGCGCGCTCACGGCTCACAGGGGACGCCTGCGATATGAGAACAGACAAAAGGAATAATGGAATCAAGTAGAGTTTTTTCATCTAATACGGCTTTATAAAGAAAAAGTGGTCACCCCCATTGCCTGAGGGCAAGGGATGACCACTTATCGGTTAATTAAGATTATCTTTTCGGACCGTCAATAAACTGAATGGTCTTAGGAGAATGAGTCTTCTCGCTCTTATGGAGAGTATAGTCTCTTGCTACACCATTTCTCATAGGAGCTTTTGCATTCTCAGGAATCTTGTTAAGAAGTATGTCACCCATTGAGAGTTCAAGCCAACCTAATTCACCTCCGCTAGCTGGATCAACAGCATACACGCCCCAGAGACTACCCTCTTCTGATGCATTTGAATCGGCCTTGCCATTACCATCGGCAGAAATATCAAAAGTGATATCATCCAAATCGTAGGTACTGTTCATTGCCAAATATGGGCCATACATTCCAAGTGCCTGCCAATCAGGTATTACTAACTGACCTTTAGCAGTGTTAAACGATGCGTAAATCTCGGATCCATCAATAAACAGATTCTTAATAATAAGTCCGTTCTCTTCCTCAGGATCAGCCTCAATGCTCAACGGCAACATATAATTCACCTCGTCAATATATGAATAATACATCCAGTTATAGTAGCCAATGAGAATGTCACGAGACAAACCATAGTCCTGATTCTCTGAGAATGAGAGAACAGCATTCGCGACAGAGTAATCAAACCAGCCCTCTGAGCCATCAGCAGACTCGACATAATATCCGAATGGGTACTCAGATGAGACAGACGATAATGAATTACTTGACGGATCGTACTGGAATTCCACCTCCTCTGAGCCATCTGCGGAAACGAAATAAATGTTAGAGCCGGAAATGGTAGTCAGCAACTGGTAATCAGGTATTGACAGAATACCCTTATCACCATCGAATGTACCTTCAATAGTTGTTCCTGCCGCAAACAGGTTGGAGATGACAACACCGTTCTCAGTTGCGTAATCCGGAGTAATGAGAATTGTCTCGGTATTCAGATCCTCATACGCGCCGCTAAAATATGTCAAATCCCACTTTCCGGTAACATCAGAGGCGTCAAGGCCATAACTGTACTGCCATGCATACATTTCCTCAAATTCCTCATTCGGATTTCCGAATACGTCGCAAATGAAGTTCCCGTTCATAATGAAACCTACTACATCACCATAATCCGGACTCTTTGGCAACACGAAGGTGACTGAGGAATCAGATACTATATACGTAGAGACCTTAATATAAGAAACTGATGATGGAGAAGAATAAATTACTTTTCCGAATCCTTCTTCTGAAGCGTCATCGCCCTCGTATGGATAGATGTCCTTGTCAAACTTGATAGTTCCAATAAACTCATCCCAGGCTGTGAATGCCTCACCGAAATTCTCAATCTCTGCGCAATCTGCCGGATTGAAAGGAGCATTCTCTACCATATAATACAGGCCTGAGATCTTTCCGGTTTTCATATCAAGAGCAGACTGCACCGCGTTAGAGTTGTGGCCTGCCATATCAACAAACGCACCTGCCTCAAGTGATACCAGAACGATTGCACCGGCAGGAGCCTCATCGCTATAAATCTCTACAAGCGGGCCTAATACATCAACGTGGAAAGAGGAGATCTCAATTGTCTGGGAAAGATCGCCATAAGGCTGAAGATATTCCATCTTAATGGCACCCTCACCTCTTTCTACATTCTCGGAGAACTGCAACTTGACAGAACCATCTTTTGCAACAGCAACGAGCTCAGGACTTGTATTGTCTGTAGTCTTGAAAGTAACTGTAACCACCTCACCAATGACTCCCATCTTTGATGCTGCTACAGCAAAGAAATCGTATTCCATATTAGGGATGAGAGACGCAGTCAAAGAAAATGTATTGCTGCCTTCCTTCAAATCCTTAATATTGTGGAGATTGCCACCCTTCAGAAGGGTCTCCTTATCTGGAGTAGCGCCGCCAGACATAGCGATGGCACACGAGAAATAGTTTGTGTTAAGTGTGTCAATTGTTAGAATGAAAGTAGCGGAACTATCTGAGGCACTGACTTTTGCCTGAATCTCAGGACCTACGCCATAATCCTCACTGACAGGCTTCTCAAAGCTTGTGCAGGCTGCCATACCTATTGCAAGCAGCGCTGATATGCAATAAAATACTTTTTTCATTTTCCTGTACATTAATTATTATTTTGTAAAGACTACAGGCGGTAGCATAATATTATACCAGCCGGCACTCTGTGTAGCTGCGGCGTCTGTATAAACACATGAGCCGAACCCATTCTCAATAGTGATTGTACCATCTGCGGCAATCTTGCCTGTAATGTATCCACCACCCTCAATCTCCTCGTTCAACTCGGCATCGTAGAAGCCTTCAAGAAGAATATGCGGATAGCTTGAGCTCGAATAGATTTCCTGCAGAACCGGAATACGAATCTCATTCTTCTCATCATTGACTGTACCATAAACCTTAAGGCTTGTACCATCTGGAACAAGATTTGAAATCCATACCTTGCTCAAATCCTCTGCATCTTTGGTAATAGCAATATCCCACTCAGTCGGGCCATTGAAGTATGACTCGCCAGATGCTGTGAATGAGCCGAGGATGAATGCAAGTGGATGCTCATCGTCTGCAACTATTATATTACAAGTCTTGTCGCTGCCTGTATTGGCACCCTCAACTGACAAATTGATAGCGAACGACTTATCACCCGTGAAAATTGCATTGTCAATAGGTTTGATAATCACCTTGTGAGATATTGTCTCGCTGTCAAAACTCATCTCATCAGAGCCGGAAGTAGTGTAGTATGTAAAGTTCACACCATTCTTGGCATCATTTGCACCGCTGTCCACAACAGAGATTGTGGCCTTGCATGAAACACCATTCAAGGAAGTGCAAAGAACCTCAAGAACAAGACTGTCATTAACATTCTCATCTATACTCATAGATGTGGTTGTAAATGATACAAACGCGTCATCGTCATTGAATGACGGAAGCTCATTAACATTACAAGCACTAAGCAGGAATCCTCCTGTCAAAAGTCCAAGTACTATTTTATTCGTTTTCATAAACTTTCTCACATTAAATTATCAATAAGGATTCTGCTCCATATTAGGATTAGCATCCAACTCTGCCTTTGGAATAGGCATAGCCCATATATTGCCTGGGAAGTTAATGTTCTGATTCTGTGTGGCACGGAAATCAGTACGAGTGATGCTCTTGCCAAGACGCTTGTAGTCAAACCAGATATGGCCCTCAAATGCGAGTTCCTTTCTGCGCTCGTCAAAAATCGCAGAGGTAGATGCCTCGGTGACTGAAGAGGCTCCGCGGGCGGTTGTTATAGCATCCAAATCCTTCTGAGCGGTTGCTCCCTGAATCTGTGCGCCTCTGGCGAGAGCCTCAGCACGATTCAGATACATCTCAGCGAGACGTAACACAGGAATATTGCTCTCCTTTGGATCAACTGAGCCGGTCTTTCCAATGTACTTCGTCATAAAGTGATCATTGACGTTGACATCGAACAACTGTGAGCGAACGTCACCCGGCTCATACATATTGAAAAGATCCTCTGTCGCACAGACATCCGCAGAACCGTTTATGCTTGTCACGTAAGGAAGCATTGTCCAACCGGAATCGTCCCAGGAGTCATTCTTCTTTGAGGAATATACCTCAAAAATAATCTCGCCACCGGCAGCTGCCGTATTAAGTGACCACATATCCAAATATGCCTCAGCGTCATACAGTGAGAATTTGTCACTGTTGATAACCTTTGTAGCATAATCCGCACACTCCTGCCATTTGCCCATATAAAGATAAACGCGTGAGAGGAGAGCCTGAATAGCAGGCTTTGTAACAGTTGCCAAAGCGTCAACAACACCGCTACGCTGATAATCATCCGACATCAACGACTCTGCATTAGTCAAATCAGCTACTATAGCGTCATAAACCTCACCTATTGTATTACGGGCGGGCTGACTGATAACAGCCTCCTTCATATAAGGAACACCAAGCATGTCTTTATTGGCACCATTGAGATATGGCTGAGCGTAGATGTTCACAAGCTGGAAATGACAGAATGCGCGCATAAACAGAGCCTCTGCCATAACATTGTCAATATCCTTCTGTGAGACCTCATTGCTGGTCTTTCCTTCAAGATTGTTAATAACATTATTGGCTGCAGCTATAGTCAGGTATGCGTAAGTCCAGGTTGACCAAGTGGATGACTCAGTAAAACTCCAAGGTTCAGCCTCTCTGTAACGTCCTGATCCAGGAAGAGAGACTGGGTTTGTAGCATTACCGGCCATAAGCTCATTATTGAGCACATATTGGCAGCCAAACCAGGCATTACTCTGCAGATACAGATATGTACCTGCCGCAGCGTCATCAAGACCACTGAATTTTGACAGCGTCAGCTCTTTACTTTGAGAGAGCTTCGGTTCCTCTGTGAGGAAGTCAGTACAGGCTGTCGAGGCGAGAGCCAGAACTGAAAGACATATTGCTATCTTTTTCATATTGAATTCCATTTAAATTAATTAAAACGCAATGTCCAGACCTACAACGAATGACTTTGTGATAGGATAGATACCATATCCCATACCGTCAACGCCACGCTCAGGATCCCAATAGTTCACATCGTGGAATGTGTAGAGGTTCAATGCACTCAGATAAACGCGGAGAGTACTCATTTTTGCCTTACTGATTATACTCTGTGGCATATCGTAAGAAAGAGTAATATCCTTTATACGGAAATAATCACCTCTCTCAATATATCTGTCGGTAGAGAAGCTGTAGGAATTGCTGGAATTACCGGCAATCGGTTTTGGATTGCAAGCTGTATCACCCGGCTTCTTCCAATAATTCATAGCAGACTTTGCCTGGTTCATTGACATCTGGTTTCCGTCAGACTGCAGATAACGGTTCTCTACAATAAGAACGTTGTTACCGCCCTTGAACTCACCTACAACGCTGAGTGAAAGTCCCTTCCAGCTGAGAGACGTGCTTACGCCACCTGTGAATTTAGCCTCAGGGCTTCCAGCCTCAATATAGCGTGCCTTGTTGTAATCGTTTGTAAGAGAGCCGTCCTCTGCCACGAACAAAGCGTCACCATTAACAGGATTCACACCATAATAATCCTTCAAATAGTATGTAAAGAGGCTATTGCCTACAATGTGCTTAAGGCGGCTGTCGCCAGAATAACTCAGCATCTCATCATCACCAAGATCAAGGATCTCAGTCTTGTTATGTGCGATGTTGAATCCGATGGTCCAGTTCCAATCCTTTGTAGAAATCACATCATAATCCAACTGGAACTCAATACCCTTATTGCTCATAGAACCGATGTTCTGGAGAGCACTGGTGAATCCAGAAGTTCTTGACAGTGATTTTTCAAGCAGCATGTCCTTTGTAGTACGCTTGTACAAATCAATGCTTCCATAAAGTTTCTTGAAGAAGCGGAAATCAATACCGGCATTCCAAGCATAGTTCTTCTCCCAGGAAAGGTTCTCGTTTGCAGGAGAAGAAGGATACATACCTGTGTAACCGTTGTATGTAACAGTTGAATAGAGACCGTACTGCTGATATGGAGAGATACTGTTATTACCATTCAGACCGTATGATACACGAATCTTCAGGAGATCAACAGCAGCTGCGTTCTGCATGAACTTCTCATTGTGGATGTTCCAGCTGAGACCTACTGAATAGAAGAGGCCCCAACGTGACTTCTCGCCGAACAGAGAGCTTCCATCACCACGAATAGAAGCCTGCAGATAATAACGTGAGTCGTAGTTGTAATCAAAGATACCGAAGAATGACATCAAGGTTCTGCGATTGACAGAATAATCCAAGTCATTTGTACTGTTACCAGCAACGTGATAAGGAATATCCGGATTCAACTCGTATGAATACTGATAATTCTCCTCAAAATCGCGAGCGGTAGCCTCCTGACCAATCAGACCGCGAACATAATTCTTGCCGAACGTATTCTCGTATGTGATAGTGTTTGAAGTGGTAAGCAGACGATACTGAACCTGTGTTGTCTGAAGTGTTGGAGACTGATCCTTACCAGACAGTGGAGACCAGTAGCGACGGCCTTCGTTGAATGACATCTCGGCAGCGTTGGTTGTCTTGATTGAAAGTCCCTTCATTGGCTTCAGCTCAAGATACATACTGCCATTGAACCTGTACTGCTTCTCCCACTGGTTATCGTACTCAGCAGTAGCACGAGGGTTAGTATAGCTGTTTTCAGGTATCTCTATTGAATGTGTGCCATCCTCGTTGTATGCTGGTGACCAAGGAAGGATTGTAACGCCGGCAAATGCAGGGTTTGAATAATAAAGATCCTGCATTGGTACATCCTCATTATACATTGTACCGGCATTGATTCTGACGCCTGTGCTAAGTACCTTATTAATCTGATGGTCGGCATTGATACGAGCCTGGAACTTATTGAAGGTAACGCCGTAGAAAACACCGTCATTCTTATGATATGACACTGAGCTATAATACTTTGTTTTCTGGTTACCTCCACTCATTGTAACCTCATACTCCTGCATCTGTCCAAGACGGGTGAAGTGATCCATCCAATTGGTCAGAGGCTTTGTGAGGAGTGAATATGGACGATAGTACGATCCTGCCGGATCATCCGGATCCTTACCTGCATTAATAATGGCATCGCGCTGATATGCGAGAAGTTCCTGAGCATTCATCACGCCATAATTATTGTCATTAGCAAGAGCTGACATACCGAACTTGGCACGGGCTGTGATTGTGCTCTTACCTTCTTTTCCACTCTTTGTAGTGATAAGGATAACACCATTAGCCGCACGTGATCCATAAACGCTTGCTGATGCAGCATCCTTCAGGACAGTGATACTCTCAATATCCTCAGGGCTGATCATAGCGATAGGGTTGTTGGTATTTGTGAATGAAGACTGGTCACCATCCATAACAGGAATACCATCAACTACATACAAAGGCTCATTACCTGAGTTGATGGACGAGGTACCACGGATACGGATCTGAGAGTTTGAGCCAGGCTGACCTGAGCTGGATGTAATCTGAACACCAGCAAGTTTACCAGCCAGCATCTTATCTATTGAAGATGCGGGAATCTCAGCTATCTGATCGCTGGCAACGGTAACGATAGAACCAGTCTTTGCCTCTCTCTTTGTTGTACCATAAGCAACAATCATTACGTCCTCAAGTAGCTCAGCATCCTCTTGAAGCACGATTCTCATGTTAGCAGAGACACGCGCCTCCTGGGTAATCATACCCATATAGGACACAACTAGAGTCTTTGCCTCTTTCGGAAGGTTAGTAAATGTAAACTTTCCTTCCAGATCGGTAGCAACGCCAAGAGTAGGAACTTCCTTGACAGCAACCGCTGCACCGACCACAGGCTCACCATCCGAAGCACTGGTAACTATACCAGTCACTTTGGCAACCTGAGCAGTTATCGTACTTATCCCTATCAGGAAATAAGTCAATAACATCGTCAATTTTCTTTTCATAAGTTTTACTTAAAGGTTATATAATAAATAATTAGCATTCATCCCATTTCCAAATCGTCCCACAAACAACTTCTCTTAAGAAACCAAAATTATCTAGCAAAAATAATGAATAATTGTTAACAAGCCACCTTTTTGAAAGAAAAAATAGACAAATCCAAAACAAAGTGAGCCTCAAGCAGAGTCATTAAAAGAAAAATGTAAAAAAAATATCCCCGGGTGCTACACATCCGGGGATACCTTAAATATAGATACTAACCGATTATCTTACAATCAGCTTGTTGTAATCGGTCTCCTTCTGCGGGATAGTCCATCTCCACTCATTGCTGTCCTTCAGGCCAACAGTGATGGCGAATGTCTGATGGAAGCTTCCGCCGTTGGCAGCAGACTTACGTACGATTGGCTGGTTCCAGCGCTTGTAATCGTACCAGTCGTTACCCTCGCCCCAAAGATCGAAGCGACGATACAACTTAACCTCCTCAAGAAGAGCCGCGCCAGTCTTTGCACAAGTATATGATGCGTCGTGATTTGCATTTACCTGCTGGAGAAGTT
Organism: uncultured Bacteroidales bacterium; assembly: GCA_937898885.1. Classification (GTDB taxonomy): domain Bacteria; phylum Bacteroidota; class Bacteroidia; order Bacteroidales; family Bacteroidaceae; genus Colenecus. The sequence goes on from CALDKD010000090.1 coordinate 71,186, forward strand.
TCTGCGCCTCAGCATCCTTGCCAAGGTGGCAGTCAGCCTCAGCCTCTGTCAGATACATCTCAGCGGCACGGAACAGATGGAAACAGCCGCCGCCAGGCATAAAGCTTGCAAGCTGCTTGAACTGCATGTATGCGAACACGTAGCTTGTCTCATAAAGTTTGTTTCCATACTCCGCAAATGCGCGGTTGTAAAGCAGACCAGTGCTGCGTCCTGAGCTGGCGGTATACTTTGAATCTGCAAGTTCCTCTGCTGTAGGAGCAAGGAACAGGTCCTTACGTGTATCAGTATCCGGAATCTGATCATACAGTTCCTTGCTGATTGCGCAAGGATAGCTACGGCAGATACTTGCTGATGAGTTAGCTCCCTGATATGCAAAGTATGAGTAGTAGTACAGAGTCTGGTCATCAGCCTCATATACACCCCAGATCCACTCGTCGTTAGGTGTATTGAAACCTGAATGATACTGAGCACTGCTCATGAGAGAATAATTCGCGCGGGCTGCCTTAGCCTTTTCGGCAGCAGTTGCCCAATCCTCGCGTGTAAGAGCAGCACGAGCATAAACAGCGTTTGCGACATCAATGTTCGGCAGATAGAACTCGTCTGCGCCACGATCCATTTTACTCTCATTGAACAGAATGATAGCGCTGTCAAGATCAGTATAGATACGGCCATACACCTGACCTACGGTTGACAGGGCAAGGTCACCAGTGCTGTTGTCAAGACGCAGTGGCAGACCATCCTTATCCTCACCATTGTTGGTGTCAACCCAACGGCGGCAATAAAGCTGAGACAGCATAAAATAGCTGTATGCACGATATGTCAAAGCCTGAGCCTTGATAAATGCCTTCTCAGCCTCACTTCCGGCTGCATTATCAATATTGACAATGATAGTGTTGACGTTACCGATAAGCTTGTAGTAGTAGAACCAAGGATAAACGCCGTATGAGGTTGTAGCACTCTTACGATAGTTGTCCGCACCATTGATAATGCTTGACCAACCGGTAAGGTTGCACTTCTGGAAATCGTTGCCAGGATAGTTTCCGTACCAAGTCTTGATGGTACCCTCGCCATTCATACCCTGACTGCCAAGATACTGGCTTGTCATCATCTTGGCAATACCGTTGATGGCCAGCTTAGCATTCTCTGTTGTCTCAAAAATTGTTGCCGGAGCTACGGAGTCCTCTGGTTTTGTATCAAGATACTCCTTCTGGCAAGCCGTTAATGCAAGCGCTGCGACGCCTGTGAGAGCAATACCTTTTATTATATTTTTCATATTCGTTATTCTTAAAGATTAGAACTTGATATTCAGTGCTGCAGAGAATACTCTAGGAGTTACAAGATAGTTGGACTGTGTACCTGAGAATGTCTGCTGTGGGTTCATACCCTGACGAGCAGTCAGTGTGAACAAGTTCTCGCATGTTGCGCTTAAAGTGACCGATGAGAGCTTAAGTGGGGTTACCCAAGCCTTCGGGAGCTGATAGCTGAGAGAGATGTTCTTAAGAACCAGATAGTTGGCGCTAGTCAGGAAACGTGATGATGTAGCGTTGTTCAGATTGTATGTCGTTGAGTTGAGCTCAGGCAGACCGTTCGGATCAATACGGTTTGGTGAATCCTCTGTCATACCATCAGGAGCACCGTTCCAAGACTTCAGAACATCCTTGTGTAGTGAGTTAGGTGAGCTTACTGTATAGAGCAGACCAGCATAAACGCCATCGTAAGTGTAGCCACCAAGTGAATATGTGAACAGAGCGTTCAGAGAGAGTGACTTGTAGCTTACGCCCAGAGAGAAGCTTCCATAAACATCTGGAAGAGCAGATCCGTGGAACTCGCGCTTTGCATAAGTAGTATTGTTAACGTAAGGAACGCCGTTAATCATAGTATAATCACCGGCAGCCATAAGAGTGTTGTCAACAGTTGTCACATTACCCTCTGAATCGGTAACCTCTCTTGTCAAAGAGCCAAAAAGGACCTCACCGTCTGCGGTATTGTCAGATGTGATATAGTAGTTCTCGTCGTTGAACTTATATACTGACTGGCCAGTCATCTGATCTACGCCCTCGAATGTGTACATATAGAAAGCATAACGGTCCATACCCTCCATAATCTTCTTGGTACCGTCAATGATACCGTCCTTGTTCTGATCAGGAAGAGTAACAACCTTATTCTTCAGAACAGTCGCGTTGGCACCGATGTTGACTCTCCAGTTACGTGTCCTTACGACATCGACGTCAGCCTCAATCTCCAAACCGCGGTTAGAGATGACACCAAGGTTCTTTGTTACGACAGCCTCTGCAGAGCCTGAAGATGTAGCACCTGCGGATAGCGGCAGATATACATCGAACAGCAGGTCCTTGTTTCTCTTGTCGAAGTAATCAAGAGTAAGGTTCAGACGATTGAACAGACGCGCGTCAATACCTACGCCCCAAGACTCACCAGTCTCCCATTTCAGATCGTTGTTTGCATTCTGTGCAAGATAGTAAGCACCCTTGTTTGCATTCTGGTCAGAGGTGTAAAGTGCCATATAGCCATAGTAACCGGCACCGGCATCATTACCAACCTGACCCCAGTCAGCACGGAGTTTCAAGCTGTTAACCCACTTGACATCCTTCATAAAGTCCTCGTTACTGATTATCCAGTTGGCACCTACACTGAAGAAGTTGCCCCAACGGTTGTCCTTATAGAAACGAGAGCTTCCGTCACGACGGAAAGAAGCCTCAACGTTATATTTGTCAGCGTAGTTGTAACGGATACGGCCAAGGTAGCTCTCTGTACGATAGTTACTCTCCCAGCCATAGAGGTCTGTGATGCTTGTGAAGTTCTGAAGAGCACCGTTGTTCGGGAATACCTGGCTGGTCTTGTAACCATACTGGTAATCGTAGTTGTAGCTGTAGTTCTCGTGACCGAGAAGGACATTCAGACTGTGATCACCAAATGAGTGTGACCAACGCAACTGCTGCTGGAAAGTATAATTCTTATAAAGGTAGTTAACGCTCTTGGCACGACCGTTATTACCCTTGCCATCGCCAATGACACCTGAGTTATATGTGCCGTTCTTGCTGCTGCGGACATTGAGGTTGCCTCTTACTGTGAATACGAAATCCTTCAGGAAATATAAATCAGCAAAGACAGTACCCTCCAATGTTGAGCGTGTTGTCCTATCCCAGTTGAGCTCGTTCTCCCAGATGACGTGACGGTCAGCGTACTGGTTTCTTGTAGAATACGTAACATTATCAGCATCGGTAAAGTAACCGCTGTCATACTGATAGTCACCATTTGCATCATATACATACTCGCCGTTTGCCGGATTGTGAAGATGTACAGGATAGATAGGAGCAATGTTACGGCAATACATAAACGCATTGGTATAGCTGGCGTCTGAGTTACCATTTGTATTGTTGTACTTCTGATAGCTGCCTGACAGGTTAACACCGGTCTTGAACCAGGTAACAGGCTGAACATTGATAGCTGTACGGGCGGTAAAGCGCTCAAAGCCAGAATCCTTAAGATAACCGTTCTCATCCAGATAGCTGGTTGAGAAGTAGTAATCAGCCTTATCATTTGCACCGCTTGCTGAGAGAACGTACTCCTGACGGTAACCGTTGCGAATAGCATCCTTGTACCAGTCAAGGTCATTGGTGTAACCTGGTAGGATAGTGGCATCTGCCACCATCTTGCCATTGGCATCGAACAGCTGATCGTCAGCCTTGTTGAAGATATTCAGATAGAGGTAGTCACTGACAAGGTTCTTGCTTGCGTATGCGGCTGCGGCGGCGGCATCATCACCTGCAGAGAGTCTCTGGTTCTTCATATTCATCCAGGTAGCCTCCATAAACTCGTATGGGTTACAGAGCTCATACTCCTTGATACCACGGCTGTAAGTACCCTGCTTGACATCAACACTAACCTGCATCTTGCCTGCCTTACCCTGCTTTGTGGTGATAAGAATAACACCATTGGAGGCACGGTTACCGTAAAGAGATGCAGAAGCGGCATCCTTCAGGACTGACATGCTCTCAATATCGGCCGGGTTGAGGTCGGAGATGTTTCCGCCAAACGGAACGCCGTCGATTACATACAGAGGGCTGGATGAGCCATTGATAGTACCGACGCCACGGATGCGGATATCAGGATCTGTACCAGGAGCACCATATGTGCTGTTCATCTGGACACCTGATACTGCGCCCTCAAGGGCTGATACTACGCTTGAGGTAGGACGGGCCTCAATCTTGTCGGCACCCACATTGGCAATGGCACCGGTAAGGCTTGACTTCTTGGCAGCACCATAAGCGATGGAGATTACAACCTCATCAAGAACCTCAGAGTCCTCCTCCAGAGCAATCTTCATATTAGGAGTGATACGAACCTCCTGTGTATTCATACCAATGTATGATACGACAAGAGTCTTAGCAGCAGCCGGAAGGTTGCTGAGAGTAAAACGGCCATCAAGTCCAGTCGCTACGCCAAGGGTCGGAACCTCCTTGACAGCGATGGTGGCACCCACTACAGGCTCGCCATCCGAAGCACTGGTAACAATACCAGTAACCTTAGAAGTCTGAGCCGTTACCATACCGATTCCCATAAGGAAAAAGGTAAAGAGCATCATTAATTTCTTCATAGAAACACTTTGATTAATTAACACTAAAATTAACAAATATTATAATTATATTTTTCTTATCGCGTAAGAAGCCTTAACATTATCACCATTTACGCAGTATTCTTGGATAAACAGTCAAATGGCTACAGTTCAATATAATGTATTTAAATAACGAAAACTTATACATCATATATACCAATAGCAGTATAAAGTTAGTAAAAAATGCTTAATCATCAAACTACAAATAGAAAAGGTGTCGCTAATCAGGACACCTTTTTCACAATTTGATGAATAAAGATTTATATTATTCCCACTCAATGGTACCGGTTGGTTTCGGAGTGAGGTCAAACAGCACACGGTTCACGCCTTTTACCTCGGTCACTATGCGCGATGTTATATGCTGAAGGAGCTCAAACGGAACATTCTCAACCGTTGCGGTCATAGCGTCACGGGTATTGACGGCACGGATGATTACCGGCCACTCATAGCTGCGCTTATTGTCCTTCACGCCTGTTGACTTGAAATCCGGAACCACTGTAAAGTACTGCCAAACCTTACCCTCAAGGCCGTTCTTGGCGAACTCCTCGCGAAGAATGGCATCGGACTCACGAACAGCCTCCAGACGATCACGGGTGATAGCACCTGTACAGCGGACACCTAATCCCGGACCTGGGAACGGCTGACGATATACCATACCATCAGGCAGGCCAAGAGCCTTGCCTACTACACGGACCTCATCTTTGAAGAGCAGTTTGATTGGCTCTACAAGCTCAAACTGCAAGTCGTCAGGAAGGCCACCTACATTATGATGTGACTTTACAGGACCTGACTCAACGATATCCGGATAAATCGTACCCTGTGCCAGGAAACTGATACCGTCAAGCTTGCGGGCCTCCTCCTCGAAAACGCGGATGAACTCACCGCCAATTATCTTACGCTTCTGCTCAGGATCTGCCACGCCTGCCAGCTTGTCAAGGAAGCGGTCTGTAGCATCAACATATACCAGATTCGACTTCAGCTGATTGCGGAACACATCCACTACCTGCTCTGCCTCACCCTTGCGCAGAAGACCGTGATTTACGTGAACGCTTACCAACTGCTTGCCAACCGCCTTAATCAGAAGAGCGGCCACTACTGATGAGTCAACGCCTCCTGAAAGAGCAAGAAGCACTTTCTTGTCACCAATCTGCGCACGAAGCTCAGAAATCTGCTTTGCAATGAATTTCTCTGCCAACTCAGGAGTTGTGATGCGCTCCATATCGGCCGGACGGACATTACCTGTTGCCATTTTCTATAGTTTAAAAGGTTTCAATGCGCAAAATTACATAGCAATTTGGCTTATTGGCATATTTTATCCGTCAAGATTTCAACAATCAAACACTTTTTAAGAATTACGGCAAAATCCACGTAATTACATCGTATATCCCGCGTAGTCCCGCCCGTTTCATTTCATTATTTGAAATGATTACGACAAGGCCTCATCCCGTTCGTTTCAAATAATGAAATGAACGGAATGAGGCCTCAGGGAATAACGGCGAAAGCCACGTGTTATCAGACACGCTGCTACATCACCTCAATAACTATGGAATGAAGCGATGACGGATCCGACGAGGGGCCGTACATAACATTGTATGTACCCGGAATAGCACGCATAGTTCCCGTGCTGACATCGAACCACTGGAATGTATCGGCAGTAAGCTCAAACAACACGTCGGATGTCTTTCCTGCGGGTATCGTCACACGCTTGAAGGCGCGCAACGCACGCTGCGGGCCGGCATCGTCGCCAGGACGGCACACATACAGCTGCACAACCTCATCGCCATCACGGCTGCCTGTGTTTGTGACCGGTACTCTCAACGTAGCCTCTCCACCCTTACTGAGCTCCGCTGCTGACAGTTCAGCGTCACCATAGCTGAAAGTCGTGTAGCTCAGTCCGTACCCGAATGGGAACAGAGGCTGATCCGTCATATAACGGTATGTGCGTCCTCTCATTGAGTAGTCCTCGAAGTCGGGAAGCTGAGCAGTGCTCTTGTAGAACGTCACAGGCAGGCGGCCCGCAGGATTATAATCGCCAAACAATGTTGTGGCGATGGCTGTTCCACCAGCCTGCCCCGGATACCAGGCCTGAAGAATGGCATCGCAATATGGCGCCACACCAGTAAGGGCTATCGCGGAGCCTGAGAAATTAACAAACACTACCCTTTTACCGGCATCCTTCAGAGCCCTGACAAGGTTTGTCTGGACCAGAGGCAATTCGATGGCAGTGCGGTCACCGCCCTTGAATCCGGGAATGCTCACCGGCATCTCCTCACCCTCGAGCGACGGGGATATGCCGCCGGCGAATACTACGACATCCGCATCCTGCACCTTCCTTACGGTATTGCCGATATTGGTATCAATCTCATAACCCATATCAAACACAAGAGTAGCCTCACCGCTCACACAGGCGAAGTTAATCTTTATCTGATAATCCTGTCCGGACTTGGCATTGAGAGTGTATATCCTGCCGCTTTTGTCAGGGTTATTGGCTGTAGCCACCTGTTTGCCGTCAACCGACAGCGTAGCGGCTCCCTTGTTCTGTATAAAGAACGCCACATCGCCATCCTCCTCAGCGTGGAATGTCGCCTCATACTCAGAAGAGAAATTCTCCAGACTTACGTTGGGAGCAAAAACAGTGGCGCCACCTGTTGTCAGGCGGAATGGGGTTGACAAATGTCTGAGCACGTCTGGCTCGCCATTCATATCCGCATTGTTCCAATACTTCGCCGCAAAACCGATAGTACCCTCAGAATGGCACTGTCCGAACAGGCTGTTAACCGGCAGGCACCCCTCGGCATACTCACATCCTTCCGCAAAAATGATATTCTGTTCCGGAATATATGCGCGTATTCCATCCAACAGCGTGATGGTCTTGCCAGGTGTTCCGTTGTAGTTGCCCCACTGCATCACAGAGTCGTTGGCATTCGGGCCTACAACCGCTACTTTTATATCTTTGGAGAGAGGCAGTACACCGTTGTTCTGAAGAAGTACCATACTCTCCTGAGCCATCTTCAGCGCCAGAGCCTGATGCTCTTCACTATTTACCACGCTGTAAGGAATTTTATTCCATTCAACATCATTGTCCATCTCACCAAGCTCAAAGCGTGCCTTCATCAGCCGGACAACGGAATTATCAATCTGCTCCTCCGTTATCAAGCCAGCCTCAACCGCCTCCACAAGTGTCCCGTACGAGCTTCCGCACTCAAGGTCAGTGCCTGTAAGTACAGCTTTTGTTGTAGCGTGCATGGCATCTGGCTCGGTATTGTGATGTCCGGGCGTGAAGAAATCGTTAATTGCCCAGCAATCGGAAAGAATTATACCTTTGTATCCCCATTCGTTACGCAGAATCTGTTGAAGCAGACGGTTGCTGCCGCAACAAGGCTCATCCTCGTAGCGGTTATACGCGCACATCACCTCCTTCACTCCTGCTTCCTGAACCAGAGCCTTGAAAGCTGGCAAATATGTCTCCCACAAATCGCGAGGCTCAATATCCTCGGCATTGAACACATGGCGGTTCCACTCCGGTCCACTGTGCACTGCATAATGTTTGGCGCAGGCGTGAAGCTTATCATATTTGGAGTCAGCCGGCCCCTGAAGTCCGCATACCACAGACACGCCCATACGGCTTGTCAGATACGGATCCTCGCCGTATGTCTCCTGACCACGTCCCCAGCGCGGGTCACGGAAGATGTTGACATTCGGCGTCCAGAATGTAAGTCCTTGATAGCGTTTAAGCAGGCCATCCTTGCCAAACTCAGCGGACTTGGCGCGGGCCTCATCGGAAACGGCATTGAACACATCCAGCAAAAGCGCATCGTCAAACGATGCGGCCATACCTATCGCCTGAGGGAACACTGTGGCGAGTCCGGCGCGCCCTACCCCGTGCAGTGCCTCATTCCACCAGTCATATTCCTTGATTCCGAATTCAGGTATAGCCGGTGAGGAATTCTGCATAAGCGACACTTTTTGCTCAAGTGTAAGACGGCTCACCAGATCAGCTGCCCTCTTTTCAGGGCTTTTATTCACATTCTTGTAGGTATCGCCACAAGACGAGAGCAGGAGCCCCCATACAAGGGCCCCTGCCAATATTGATAACGACTTACTCATTGCTTACATTAACGACGGAACATTCCACGTGGACGCTCAACCACTACCAGGCTAGGATCAAAATTGTAAATTTTTCTCTGGCCCTTATAAGTGCATATCACCTTTGCGGGAGCATCTGCCGGCTGCAGGACCTCAATACCTACTTCCGGATCATTTGCCTTTGCCGATATTGTTGAGCCTGCGGCTACAGTCTGGTTGATTACATAGTTCTCAACGTTTACGAAACCGTTCTGATTGGTTGAGCGTACCGGAATAGCCGGAATCTCAACGCTCTTGCCATCAACTGCAATCTCAACCTTCGGAGCGATGTGACGAGATATGGCAACCTTCTTTGAGCTGAAACCAATTCCGTGCATATCAAACAACTCGCCATCAGGTCCCTCAGCGATAAAGTAGATTGCATGCTTGCCCTTGATGCCCTCCACATACTGTGCCACATCAAGCAGATACTTGGTGCTCACATTGGCAGAGCCTGCGCTCACCTGAATCTCACCGAGCTTTACACCCTTCCAGATATCGTTTGCCCAAGGACCGTCCATCATAACGATAATCTTGAAAGCCTGACTGGTACGCGGAGTAATGAAAAGGTTAAGCTGTGTCTTGTTGCCCTTCTTTGCGCCATCAAATGGCTTGATGCCCTTGCTGGCCTTCTTCAGGCCCTCAAAACCGAAGTACTTATAGCCTATGATATTTCCGTTCTTGATATTTGTGATATCCATATTGTTGTCCCAGTTGTCCCAGGTATCCTGCATCAAGCCCTGATCCGAGAGATAGCAGGCGTAACCAGCTGAATAATACTGATATGGAGGAAGGCCATACATAAAGAAGCCCTCTGAGGTAACCTCTGCGCCGGTATATTCATCACCATTCGATGCCTTTGCGGTCCACTTGCCGTCGGCAGCGTACGGATCATATCCACGGATAACAACCTTACCGCCCTCTGATACTGGTTTCTCATCCCACTCTATTGAGACAGGAGCCACAACAGACTGACGGGCATTGCCGAAGCCACGTGGCGGACGATGATAGAAAATGTACCACTGATCATTAATCTTCTGGATACTTCCGTGTGTATTGTGTGCCGAGTTGGTAGTGGTAAGAGCCGTACCGTCCTCGTTCAGGACAACACCACGTGAGTCAACAGCCACGCCACCGCTGCGCCAAGGGCCTAACGGAGAGTCAGCATAGCAGTATCTCAAGGCTGAGTTTGTGCTACCCAGGCCATAGTCAGGACCGGAATAGCCAGAGAAAATCATCACGAACTTGTTGCCTACCTGACGGATGGATGAAGCCTCGAAGAAGTTGAACTCGCCAGGGTTCTGTCCTTCTGCAAGCGCAGGATATATAGTACCCTCCGGATCACGTACACGGCCGTAGCTTGCACTAGCCGGCAGGAAAAACTCAATTCTCTCAGTGCCAGGACGAACCGAGTACATTGTATTCGGGTCGAGCTGCGCCGCTGTTGAGTGCTGGAATCCCCAGAATCCGTATGCACGGAAGCCAATCTCGTAATCAGGATCATTCTTATCTGTAATCTGCTCTACGAAAATAGACGGGTCAAAGCCAATGCAGCTGCCAGGAAGGGTGCGTGTACCATCCTCTGTGGCATTTACAGGAACAAACGGACCATCAGGACGGTCACCTACGCATACCAGTGGCTCGCGGTTTGCGCCACGGCTGTGAGGATAAAGGAAATACTTACGGGTTCCATTGGTATAGTTTACCTCTACCAAATCAGGAGCGTACATTACATCCCACTGGTTCTGGATATTATAGGTAAAGATAGGACCTTCGTCACGCCAGTTGCCAAGATCCTCAACAGGCGCGGACCACATACGGATATCAGGTCCGCAATAACTGCCAAAACGCACATCGTGTGAGCCTATGATATAGGCGCGGAACTTGCCTGGGTTATCAGGATCCTCAAAAACTCTCGGCTCGCCATCGGGCACATGCTCCCAAAGCGGGAGATAAGGGTTGCCGGCTCCGTGGAACTCATACTCGACTTTCGCATCAGCATCGTTTGCTGCGGATACATTCTGCAATGTGCCAGCCAATGCGGCAGCACAAATCATCAGAATGCTCTGTCCTCTTTTGATACTCATTTTCATATTGTTTGTATTAATGTATTTACAACTTGATTACCTGCTGGCTGCCATCATACTCAACGCTCTTTGTCCTGATGTTCCCGCCATCAACATATGTGATATTGAAACGGCGGTTCTGAAGCATACCAGGGTACCTGCCTGTACGTTTTCCGATTGTCAGTGTGTTTCCCTTCAAGGAGAAACTGATAGTTGTATACTGTCCCTTCTCATAATTGTAGTTATCGCCCTCATCCTCATAGAGAGTGAACTTTCCATCCGCTCCGGCATATACGCGAATCTCAAGGTTATCCCAAGGTTTCTCAGACGCATACTGCACATCCGGACCTATCGGCAGGATAGAGCCTGCACGGACGAACAACGGGCAATGGTCTATTGAGGCGTCAACAGAGACCTCCCTGCCGCCATTGTACAACCTGTTATCGTAATAATTGTACCATTTGGCACCGGCCGGAAGATATACATCCATCGATTTGGCCTGAGTCCAGTCAAACTTCTCATCACTCCAGCGACGTTCCTCATTGGTGTAGAGAGCGTGAGTGACAGGAGCCACCAGCAGCGAGCGGCCGAACATAAACTCATCATTCATATCCCATACCTTCTTGTCGCCCTTGAAATCCATCATAAGCGCACGCATAAAGCTATCGTCACTGCTGCAAACCTGCCAGGCTGTACTATATATATAAGGTAACAGCGAATAGCGCATTCTTATGGCCTTCTCTATGGCATCATATATGGGCTCGCCCTTCTTGCCGAATTCCCAGATCTCGCGTCTGGAAGACTCACCGTGGCTGCGCATCATCGGGTTGAACACGCCGAACTGAAGCCAGCGGACATATAATTCCTGGAACAGAGGATTCTGTGAGCAGGTCTGAGTCTGGCCACGCCTGTTGTAGCCGCTCGGGAAGAATCCGCCTATGTCGCTGTTCACGTACGGGCTTGCCGTAAGAGTGTAGTTCAAGCAGAGCGGAATCTGAGCGCGGAAATCGTTCCAGGTTGACTGGACATCGCCGCTCCAGGTATTGGCTCCGGTACGTTGCTGGCCAGTAAAATATGAGCGGGTAAGTATGAACACACGTTTGTCGCTGCTTACGGCACGCTGGTGGTCATAGACGCCCTCAACGCACATCAGCGGATATATATTGCGCACACTATGAAGTGACCCCATAGCGGTAGGCTGGTCAAAATCGCCCTCCTTGTAGTTATGGTCCGGGTCGGTTGAGTCCATCCACCAGGCATCAATGCCCAGGTCATAAAGGCGAGTAAGATGATTCCAGTAAATATCACGAGCCTCCTTGCTGTATGCGTCATAGCATACCACACCTGAAGGATAATCCATACGCGGCGGCCAGTATTCGGCCAGGCCACTGTTAGGCCAGGTAAGGAAATCAAGCAACAGATTCTTCTCTTTCAACTCACGGTAAGGCTTTGTCTGAGGCCCGAACGACTGCCAGATGGAGATTGACATATGCGCATTCATAGCGTGAGTCTGGTCAATCATTCCCTTGGCATCCGGGAAATCCGCATTCAGGAACTCCATAGCGTTCCACAGATAATTGTTACCCCAGTACTGCCAGTCCTGAATGATGCCATCCAGTGGAACATTAGCGGCACGATATCCCTTTACCACATCCAAAAGCTCCTTCTGGCTCTTGTAACGCTCGCGGCTCTGATGGAAACCGTATGTCCATAGAGGCACCATAGGCACCTTGCCTGTAAGCCAGCGCAGGCCGGATACTACACCGTCGGCATCGCCTCCGTAAATGAAATAGTAATCAACCTCCTCGGCTACCTGCGATGTTATGTTCAGCACTTTACCATCATCGTGCCACTCTGTAGGCGAATAATTGTCAACGAATATGCCATATCCCTTGATTGACTGGAAGAAGTTGGCATAGTCCTCGGTATTGGACTGTATCATAGTACGGTTCTCGCCTCGCTGGCTCATCTTTCTGTTCTGAAGCATTCCTACTCCATAAATAGGCTCGTCCTCATCCAGAATCCAACTTTGGCCAGCCTTCCACTCACCTTTGTCTGGCCCAGATGTGATAGGCTCAAAGTTACTCTGTCCCTCAGTAAGCAACTTCCGTCCTTTCGGGTCTGCGAATGTCACTATTCCATCTTTACCAACTGTCACTTTGATGGCAGGCCTTGCGCCATCCTGAGGTGGATTTACCACACAAGCGCTCGGTTTTGTACGGAAATCGCCTTTCGTTTTCTCTATTCTTACAATGTTCGAGGTGTAATAAGTAACCTTGACCTGCACGTCCTGTGCCACTGCCGCTATTGCGGACAAAGCCATAATGACAAGTAATGAAAACTTTCGCATATTGTTAAATGAGCTTTAATTCCACAAACATAATTAAAAAACGCGCACAATCCTTATCTTTGCGGCAAATAAAGCAATAGTGTTGATAAATAAATAAGGTTATGACACATCAGGAGATGCTGGAAATATCGGCCGGAATCAAGGACATACTGGTATCAAACGGCAAGACACTATCTACTGCCGAGAGTTGCACCAGCGGTCAGATCGCGTCACTGCTGACAGCAGTCAGTGGCTCATCCGGTTACTTTCAGGGAGGAATGATAGCCTATCAGAATGAGTTAAAGAGCAGGTTTCTGGATGTTTCAGCAACGGATATCGACAAATACGATGTAGTAAGCCGTCAGGTGGCCGTGCAAATGGTAGCCGGAGCCTGCCGTCTTTTCAAGACAGACTTCGCCATTGCCTCAACCGGCTATGCCGATACAGGCAACGGAACGATTCCGGCAGGTACCATATGGATAGCCTGGGGATCCGCCAGCGATGTCCGTACTTTTTGTCTGACAGAGGATAACGGCCGTGAGGCAAACACCCGCAACGCCGCAGAGAACGCATTGCTGAGAATGCTTGAATACCTCACGGACTTTTTTTCATAAAGTTTGCCCTATTGCTTGCTTCCTTTCGCGAAAAAGCACTACCTTTGCAGCGGAAAGATGCCAGAGTGATCGAATGGACCGGACTCGAAATCCGGCGAGCGGCCTAGCCGCTCCGTGGGTTTGAATCCCACTCTTTCCGCAAAAGAGACTAATGCTCTGACTCATAGCGAGTTAGAGCATTTCTCATCTGAGAACCGGGTCAAAATCGGGGCAGTACCCAAAATGATAATTTTTCTACTGAGTGCAGCATTTATGATGTGTTGATGCAGCTCTCGGTAGAAAAAAATGTCTTACTTCAAACCTATCCCATTCCGCGACTACAGGAATTGCACTCTTTGCGAGGGCAAGGAGTGGACCATCACGTACTATGTGATGGATCCCGACACACAGAGACTTAAAAGGATGCGTATTGGAAAAATCGTTCACAAAAATGCAAAAATAAATCTATATCTCGGGAAGATACCTCCCCTTTGTCTTGTAGACGCGGCGCTGATAGCTCTGACGGTCACGCCAGCGCTGGTAGTTCTTGATGAAGGCCTCCTGCGAGAGGCTCTCGATGCGGTACTTGCTCTTGAAGAGGAGCACGCTCATAAGCAGTGACTCACCCACCACGTGCATCTGGTACTCGGCGAAGCGGTGGAACTCGGCCCAGAACATCACATAGATGTACTGCTCGATCTTCTGGCGGCTGCGGCCGGAGAGGTAGTTGCAGGTGACGGTGCGCTTGCCGTATGCGGAGTTGGGAAGGATGAACTCTATGTTGCCCTGCTCCCTGCCGGCGGTCTCGGGGCGTCTGGTCAGGAGGTCACGGAACAGGTAGTGCAGCTCTGACGAGGGAGGTATCTTGCAGGCGGAGCGATGGGGCCAGGAGTACTTGATGGAGCAGTACTCAGCCAGGTAGGGTCTTATGTTGAAGCGGAAGGAGAACATAGGTTAAAGATACTCAAAATTATGGCTCGTTGTACTGATTATCAGAGGTTTAACCTTTTGTTACAACTGAGGAACGCGGGAAGGCACGCAAAAAAACAGTACAACAGTACAACTGTACGGGAGGGGTGTTTTCACTACTCATTATCAATTGGTTAAGGTGTGCTTTGGTGCGTACTGTTTTGTTTTCAATCTGTACGGGGTTTTGCAAAAAGTGGACAAGTGGTCAAAGTGCGCGTTTCCGTGCGTTTTCTGTACGCGGTTAGTTGGCTGAGGATCATAGGTGTTACGGGGTTGCCGTACACTTGCACGGTTTTCTACGGGAATTTCATATAGGGTACTCTATAGGAGAAGGAGAAAAAAAAAGAATATATATACGGCCGGGCCTGATTTTTTGCGCCTTTCCTCTTTGATTGTATCAGAAAATGCGTACATTTGTTCATTCTGATGTCATTATTGGAAAGGGGGTCAGGGGGGGGGAAGAAGTCATTGTATAAAATAGAATAGGAATCTGTAGGTTATCCGAATATAGCAGTTAGTTTGAGTGTAAATGAAAGCAAATAAATTATCTATTGTCTTGTATTTATATGCCGTAATCGTGGCCTTCTTGTCATGTGGTTCGCTTAGTGATGCCATCAGTACGCCGTATGTGTATTCCGCCGGGGATAGTTTTTATGTCAGTGATGTCCAGTCATACGGTAACATTTCTTTGGATGGGTTGACATATTATATTGAGTCTGCCAAGAATGAAGTCGCGTCTTCAGACCTTGAGTTTATGGAGTATGCAGATTACTTGGAGAAAGCTTTGGAGGTACAAGGGGCGAAAAGGATATTTGACAAAAGGGAGGCCATGTTGTGCGTGTTGCTGGATTATTCGATTAATGACAACTCTTACAATACAACTGTTCCAGTCCCAATATGGGGAGAAACCGGAATATCATCAATAACAACTCGTTCAAATACAACTGGAAATGCGCTTGGTTTCAGTTCTGGGAGCGCAAGCATCATAGGAAATAGCATATATGGCTCGTCTTCCGGTACTGTCTATTCGAACAGCACAACAACAACCAGCACACACGTAAACCCATCATATGGAATAAAAGATGTGGTTAATGTAGAGCGTCACATAAATGAATATCTGAGGGAGATTGGGGTTTATTGTTACGACAATATCGGAGAGGAGCACAAAATGCTATTCAAGACCATAATTACCAGTTCCGGGCAAAATAACAAACTCCGCGATGTGTTTCCATATATGATTTATTGTTCGACTAGTACATATGGAAAGCAGGTGAATGACGCATATAGGATTGAAGAAAATGATTTCCTCTACAAGAAATGGGTCACAGGCGGAAGCAAAAGCCCGTTTTTCTTTGTGCACCCTAAATATGGCTCGACGAATGTTCCTGAAGGTTATGTTGAACTGACATCTATCGAGGCTTTTAGTGATTGCTCTGACGTTACTCTGTTGCTGAAGGAAAATTCTTCCTGGTATAAGATCAGTTCTCAGCTGACATTGGAGATAAATGGAAGGGAATACGTGGCGGAATATTGCAGTATTCCATTCGACAAGACTTTTCTTGTAGATGGAGTTGCATACGTTACATTCAGGTTTCCTTATAGGGTTGTTAGGGGTGATCGTATTAAAATCACGGAATATACGAATGCGAAACATACGAAGAAGGCTTGGGAATGGAGCGATATTGTTATTCGTTGATTTAAGATAATCGTATTAGAGTTGATTGGTTTAAATGGATTTTTTAAGGTTGGAATTTATTATGAGGATGAAGAGTTTATTTGTTTTGTTGATGCTTTGTGTCTCTCTGGGAGCAGGGGCCGTGGATATTCAGGATACGTTTTTCGGTTATAAAATAGGCTGTTCTTTGAATCTGACTCAGATGCAGAGGAAAATAGGGTTGACGCAAGACGTATTTTCCTATGTTGAGAAGGCTTCGGAGAGCAAGTTCCTGCATTTGAGCAAGGCTATGTTAGGGGGAGTTCGTTGGGATGACGTTAGTGTGAGGATGCTGGTTAAGGGCAGGAAGTTCTTTAGCATAGATTTTTCGAATCATTTTGAGGATGAGGGTGAGGCTTATGAGTTTTATGATCTGATGAAGGAAAGGCTGGAGAGTAAGTACGGTGAGCCGGTTGTGCTTGTTAATGGTTATGGTTGGACAGGAGATAATAGGGTTTGTGTAAGTTTGGAGAAGATTTATGAGAGGTCTAATGGTGGAGATTTGTATTGGTATATAATTCTGGATTATTTTGATATGGATAGCGTGGTAGAGGCTACGAGTTATATGGATGAATTATAGTATTGGTGGTTAGGTATAATGTTGGGTTGTCCGGTTACCGGGCAACCTTTTTTATTCCCGAGTAATCAGGGAGCATTTCAAAGGTGAAGGGCTTGTCGTTGTTGGCGGGCATTCGGGATATGAAGCATCTGAGGCAGCAGAGCTTGGTGAAGAGGTCATACTGTCTTGGGAGGGCATAGTCCTCTGCGGTGAGGGTGCGGACTGTGGGGAGGCGGTCGAGGGTGTCCTGCAGGCGGGCGTTGTAGGCGAGGTAGCGCTCCTTGTCGAACCTTATGAAGCGCTCCAGGTCGGATATGCGTTCAAGGCGGTACATGCGGAAGTCGGTGCTCATGAGGTCTTGTTTATGGGACGGTAGAATATGTCGCACTCCAGTTCATTCTGCAGGTGTAGCATAAGGAGGGAGGCGAGGGTGCGGGCGGAGCAGAGGCAGGTGGCGGTCCTGTCCTCATCGCTGTAGCCGGTGAGGATAGTCCAGGTGCTGAGGAAGAGCCAGAGGAAGACGTCGGAGGTCTCTCCTATCCTGCTTACTGTTACTTGGTAGAGGCGCATCAGAACGGTGGGTCTTCGGTTTCGTTGTCGGTCGTGTCATCGGCATCCTGCCCGTTTGTCGCGGGGATGGTGCCATCCGTGCCGAGGGTGAAGTACTCAACTCCGCCGGACTTGTCGTCTGTCACGGGGTGGCCGTCAGTGTCGTATTTGAGGGGGAGATGCGTGATGGGGTCATACATCTGGGGATTGAAGACGCAGCCCTTGAAGGTGCAGTACTTCTTGAAGCGTTTCTTGAACTCGTTGGGGCTGACGAATTTCCTCTGCTGCGGGACAGCGTTGAAATATGAGTCCTCAAAAAAAGCCCCGCTGAAC
Organism: uncultured Bacteroidales bacterium; assembly: GCA_937898885.1. Classification (GTDB taxonomy): domain Bacteria; phylum Bacteroidota; class Bacteroidia; order Bacteroidales; family Bacteroidaceae; genus Colenecus. The sequence continues at coordinate 89,056 of CALDKD010000090.1, forward strand.
GCGAGGCTTTTTTATTGAACAGGATCCGCATCGTCAAGGACAGGGAACTTGGCACGGAAATGGCGAAGGTGCTCCATATCAAGATCTCCTGTTACCATCCGGACCGCATCATTGTCAGCAGCCGCCAGAGCCTCACCGTATGGACTTAGCAGCACGGAATGCCCCTCGTAATGGCCATACTCATCATCGCCGACACGGTTCACACCGGCCACAAAGCACTGGTTCTCCATTGCGCGGGCACGCAACAGGATATCCCACGAGCTCTGTCTTTTCAGAGGCCAGTTTGCCACATATATAGCCATATCGTAATCATCACGGTTACGGCTGAAAACGGGGAAGCGCAGGTCATAGCACACCTGAAGCAGTATTCTCAAGCCACGGAATTCAACAACCACCCTCTCTTTTCCCGCCGAGAAGCGCAGATTCTCTCCGGAATAGCTGAACAGGTGCCGCTTGTCATACACATCTACAACCCCATCCGGTCTTGCCATACAAAGACGATTGTAGTAATGTCCGTTCTCCGATATTGCCACACTTCCGGCAACTGCGGCATCAAGACGAACAGCCATCTGCCGCATCCACGACACCACGGGACCGTCCATAGTCTGAGCTATGCAGGCGGGCTCAAGACTCTGTCCTGTGGCAAACATCTCAGGAAGGATATAGATGTCGGCACCAGTGCCTGAGCCTATAACAGACTCTATACTCCGCAGAGTGGCCTCGTGGCCACCGCCTGAGGGCTTGCACTGTATCAGGGATACTCTCATTTACCTCAATCTTTCTTGCTGACAGTTACGTCAAGACGCTTGCTGGCGAACGATATTCCAGCCTGAGGAAGTGTTTTGTATATCGCTTTATTGATGTCGTACAGAAGATTCCAGTAATCTCCAGATCTGGTCCAGGCTCTAAGAGTAAACGATATGTCATCGTGGTTCAGGCTGGACAGAAAGACCGAAGGATTGTCCGAGCCCAACGACTCATCAGCGGCAAGTACCCTGCTATCGGCCTTAATAATACCTGTTAACGTATCCATGCACACATCCACATCGCTGCCATACTCAACATTGATATTCCAGTCAATACGACGCACAGGATTAACAGAGTAGTTGTCTATATTTCCATTTATCAGGGAACCGTTAGGCACTACTATCACCCTGTTGTCAACAGTACGGAGTTTGGTATTGACCATTGTCACCTCTGCAACCGTTCCGGAACATCCTTGCGCGTCAATATAGTCTCCCACCTTGAACGGCTTGAAAATCAGCACCATCAATCCGCCGGCAAAGTTTTGCAACGTACCGCTCATAGATACGCCTATCGCCACGCCGCCTGCTGCGAGAACTGCCGCGAGCGAAGTGGTGTTTATGCCGAGAGTGCTGATAGCTATCACTATGAGCAGGACGGTCAGCGAAATTCCCGTAATTGACGTTACGAACGATGCTACAGTCTTCTCAGTATTCTTTCTCTGGAACGAGCGCGACATCATCTTCTTTACCCAACGGATGAGCCAGATACCTACAATGAAGATAAGCAACGCCGCCACAACCTTTATACTGAAGTGTATGGCATCCTTGCCCAGTTCCTGAAAGAATGTCCCGGGATCATCCTTAAGGCTGGCCACCATACTTTCAGTGGCTACTCTCAGCGAGTCGGACAAGCTGAGCACAGGAGGAATATCAGTCTGAAGCAATTGAAACATCATACATCATTTTATTATTGTCAACAAAAATACTACTTTTCAGTCAGCATTTACCTGGATTAACATTATATAACTACAACGGCCCCGCCAGACCAGATAATCTGACGGAGCCGTTGTTTAGTACAGAGGAATTACTCCAGGCTCATGGTCGGGGCGAACACCTCGTGCTCAACCTTCACGTAATCCTTGGCGAGTTTGTACGATGCTGTGGCACGGATATCCTGAACTGACGCGCCGAACTTGACGGTATATGCGCCCTTGTCGCTTATCCAGCTGTGGCTGTCATTGTGGAACGATGCTATGTCGTAGTTGGTGACGTTGAATGTGAGTGTCTGGCTCTCACCCGGCTCCAGAAGACGTGTCTTGGCGTATGCCTTCAACTCATCAGACGGCTTGTAAATAGTGCCCTTAGGTGCTGACACATAAAGCTGTACAGCCTCCTTTCCTGCAACCGCTCCGGTATTCTTTACTGTAATGGTAGCAGTAAAGCCATCCTTCGTAGCCTTTACCACCGGCTTGGAATACTCAAATGTGGTGTAGCTCAAACCATAGCCGAACGGATATGAGACCTCCTTGCCTGCGGTAGTGAAATAGCGGTAGCCTACATTCACGCCCTCCTTATAGAGAACACGGTCAATGTTCGGACGAACGGCGTTGCGGCCGCCAAAGCCTCCGAAGCCTCCGAAGCCTCCGGCAGCAGCCGTCTCACCGTTAAGCGGGAAGTTGGCAGAAGACGGATGATCCATTGCGGATATCGGGAATGTCATAGTAAGCTTACCTGACGGGTTAGCCTTGCCGGTAAGCACATCGGCGATTGAGTAGCCAGCCTCCTGACCAGGCTGCCAAGCCATCAGAATGGCATCAGGCAGGCCCTTCCACGATGCGGTCTCAATGACATTACCCATATTCAGCACTACCACAACCTTCTTACCGGCAATGTGGAATGCCTGGCTGATGTTGCCGATAAGCCTGCGCTCAACATCAGTGATGTCAAAGTTGTCAAGATGACGGTCGCCACCCTCGCCTGCCTGACGGCCAATGGTGATTACGGCCACATCGGCCTCGCGGGCCTGAGCCTCAATGGCAGCGGCTGACAGCTCTACCTCGGCTGTGGTCTCGGTGCTGCCCCAGCCACGGTTGCTGCGGGTGACAGCCTTCATGGACTTGTCGTACTCCTTATATGCCTTGTACATATCGGCAAGGTTCTGATTCAGCTGAAGACCAGCATCTGTCAGACCCTTATCCAGAGAAATCACGTACGCCTTGTTCACATCGCCAGAGCCTGTACCGCCTGCGATAAGGTCGTACGATGTAACGCCAAACAGAGCCACTTTCTTTACATTGTCGCCAAACGGCAGAGCGCCATTCTCGTTCTTCAGAAGCACCATACCCTCGTTGGCGGCCTCGCGTGTAAGAGCAGCGTGAGCCTTCAGATCAGGCTTGTTGCTGTTCTTATATCCCTTGAAGTGCGGAGTCTTGACAATGAACTTGAGCATACGCTTTACGCAGATGTCAACATCGTCCATTGAGAGCTCACCGCTTTTCACCTTATCTATTATCTCCTGGCTCTGCGATACATTGCCCGGCTCCATCAGGTCATTGCCTGCCTGAATCTGCTCCGCGGTGTTGCGCTGGCCGGTCCAGTCGGTCATCACAAGTCCGTCATAGCCCCACTCGTCACGAAGAACAGTGGTAAGCAGCTCTTTGTGAGCCTGAGTGTATTTGCCGTTAATCTTGTTGTACGATGACATTATTGTCCAGGGATTGCCCTCTTTCACGGCAATCTCAAAGCCTTTCAGGTAAATCTCACGCATAGTACGGGCGTCAATTATCTCATCAACCTCCATACGGTTGGTCTCCTGATTGTTTGCGGCAAAATGCTTCGCGCTGGTGCCTACTCCATTGCTCTGCACGCCACGGATGAATGCGGCGGCACTCTTGCCTGTTACGACAGGGTCCTCTGAATAATACTCAAAGTTACGGCCGCAGAGCGGTGAGCGGTGAATGTTGAGTCCCGGAGCCAGCAGCACATCTGTTCCGTACTCCAGCACCTCCTGACCCATGGCAGCGCCAACCTGCTCAATGAGCGGTGTATTCCAGGTGCAGGCCATAGCGGTTCCCACAGGAAATCCTGTGGCATAGAATGTGCCATCCTGCCCCTGACGTGTGGGACTGATGCGGATACCGGCAGGGCCGTCGCTCAAGGCTGTTGGTGTGATGCCAAGGCGGTCAATGTCCTGCGTAACTCCTGCAGATCCCGGGCAAAGCTGATTCAGGTTGCCGAACTTATTTTCCTGTCCGCTTATCTGACGGTTCTGGCCTCCCACCAGAAGGGCGGCCTTCTCCTCAAGCGTCATAGCTTTGACTACTTCGTCGATATTATTCTCTGTCAGCGTAATCTGCTGCGCATTCACGCCAGCTTCCAGCATCAGCATAGATGCTGCAAGAGCCATTCCTTTCATAAGTCTCATAAGCACGTCTTTATTAAAATTCCATAACTGCTCAAAGTTATACCATTTTAATGAAAAACATTCACTTAGGCTCAAAACTTTCTTGTTCACGGTTAAATCTATGAGGTTTGCGGGTTATCACCGGAGACGAGAAAAGCAAATGGAATTATCAATCAGTTGCCTGCCAATTTCAGTTTAAATACAATATAGTCTGTGTTCTCATCAACGGACTCCAGATATTCAATCTCCTTTTTTGAAAGCATTTGGCGGGCCCTTTCTGTCAGTGTGGCGTGCCAAGGGTCATTTATCACGAACAGCAGGCCGTCGTTCACGGAGCCTGCAGGTGTCACTGCCCCACCCTGAAACAGGTCGTTCTCGAAATTGCCGGTCAGCACTTTTCCGTTTTCCTTGCAGTACAATGCCGTATAGTCACAATTCTGATACCGATAGCTGAACAACAGATGCGATGCACTCTCAAAGACCCGGCTCACGCCACCTGCCTGTTCCGGATTAGACCACATATATGACTGTTTCCCGTTGAAATCCAAATTCATGAAATCAGATGGATACGACTGTTCACCGAAATCAATGAGATATCTCTCAGTCATACCAGTGCCGTCCTTGGCCACGGAATAAATCACATTGTCGGAATAGATGTGCATAGAGTGGCAATCGTCCATTTCCGACACATCGTTGAAGAACGGATTGTTGGGAATTACATTACTCAGACTGTACTCAATGGCTTTTTGCGGAATCTGAAACCTGTTCTCCATCTTTGGCGCGCCACCATTCTGATTCACAACAAGTTCGTTTGTGATATAGGCAAATCCATCATCCAGCCGCATAATTGAAAATGCGTGTTCAACAGCGCTTTTTGTGGCACTCAGCTCCTTACCTTTGAACGAATACTGCTTGAGCCAGGCCTGACCGTTGTATGCCCAGATACACTTTCCACTGTCATCAATTCTCGCATCATTGACAGGCAGCTCAAACAGCAGTTTGCCTTTCAGATCACAAACAATGTAACTGATGGCAGGCGCTATTCTGACAAGCATCACCTGCTTACCGATTGACACCTTATCCACACGCGGAATCAGTGTTATGTCATTGGAGCGTATTGGATAAAGAGTGATGCCTGATGCTATGTCCGACAGACGGTATTCAGCAATCTCGCTCACGTTCACCTTCACTGTGTCGCACTCATTAGCCGCAAATGCAACACCTGAGTATGCCAGCACAGATGACAACAGAATCGTTCTAAATATATTTCTACAAGTAACCATATCTTTCACGTATTAGAAACTTTTGAAGCTCATTTTCACACTTATCTCCGGCTCTGTATCGCCATTGCCGGACAAGGCTTCGGCACGCTTTGCCGCATAAGGCATTAATGTGCTGACAGGTTCTCTTTCCAACATCACCTGAAGCACCCCATATGGGGCAATAAACTCTGGCAGTTGCGGCTCACGGGGAGTATCTCCACTTACAAAAAAAACATCATCCACCAGATTTCCGTTAATCACGTGACCGTTCTCAATATTGTAGAACAGGTGGACGCGCGCATCATTGTGCCAGTATGTCAGATATATCACGTTTCCAGACACTGACACATTCTCCACATAACCGGCGTACTTGTAATGCGACAGCAGATACTTCTCATAGATATTGCTATTCCTGTAGCAAAGATTGTCCTTAAAGGCATATTCTCCGAAATCCACTACTATAAACGGCTCCGGCACACTGCTGCCCTTCCTCACTATGTATATGGTGTCCGATGGAATGAAATGGCACAATGTATCGCCATTGTATTCCGATAAGAAGGAGTCATAGCGACCTACAGGATTGCTCGGACGGTTATGCCGCCAATAAAGCGGTGCAAGCCGGATCTTCTTTCTTATTTTCTCATTTCCCTCGGAAATTCTTGACACTCTGTCAGTAGCAGCAAAAGACAATCCTTCCAGTACCTCCGACAACTTTATTTCACTCAGTGACTCAACGGGTACACTGATGACGTGCGTCTCAGCCATCGTGCCAGTCAGAGGCATACCTGTCAATGCCATCAAAAGCAAGTTATGTAATCTGATTCTCATAATAAAACTGCCTGCGTTTACAATAATACGAAAACGCAGGCAATTTGTTAAATGAGAAGACTAAAAATGTACCGATCAATATCTCAATATATGACCGGCAGAATGGCACACAATATTAACGCATATCTAACTTATATGACTTTCCGGATATTGTTATCACATAAATATACCCCTTTGGAAGGCTCAATGTTGTAGAGCCGTTATTTGACAAGCATGAACTTACCAGACGGCCATTGGTAGTATAGACGTTAACCGGCACACCCTCCACACTGCAATCTATCCTCACGCCATTATCAATAACGCTGAATCCATCAGAGGAAACGATAGAGATGCCTGTGGTCTCGATAGCTTGAATGTTCACAAAGTCCTGCCATCCAGTTGCATTGCGGTAAGCCTCCAGAGATTCTTCAGGAACATACAGTACGGCAGACTCACATACATCCGGATGGAATGACCTTTTCTTGCAGTTTGGAGGTGTGACAGACAGGCAGTAAACCTCATTGACCTTATCATTGGTATAGAAAGACCTTGCTACAGTCTTCACATTTGCTCCAATGACAATCTTGCTCAGTCCAGACAGGCTGCCAGTTAAGCCTGTAATATCAATATTCTCACAGTCTATATACAAATCACTCAGATTCACGCACCCGTCAAAGATCTCTTCTCCAAACCTGACAACGCTGTTTGGTATTGATATTGACTTCAATGATACACAGTTTCTAAAAGCACCCGACGCAATTGCAACTGTAGTGTCATTGACAATCACATCAACCGGCTCGCCCTTATATCCCAGCAATAACGAACCCAAATACGCCACATTTCCAGGTTGGTTATCATACCAGGGAGTGTTTACAAAAGCATACTCACCTATCGAAGATATAGTCTGTTCTGTGACAATAACAGATGTCAGGCTGGAACAGTCCTTGAAAGCGCTATTCTCAACAGCACTTACAGACTGGCCTAATACCACAGTCTGAATAGCATCGTTCCCCTCAAACCAATTACTCACCACAGGACACATAAACTCTACCTGCGTCAGGCTCTTCAACCCCTCGAAAGCATTATCTGCAATATTTACAGTACTGGCAGGTATGGTAAGCGACTCCAGACTGCCGCAGCCCGAGAAAGCGTATGCGCCAATGGTCTTTATACTATTAGGAATACTAATTGAGCGAAGGCTGCCACAATTGGCAAAAAGCCCCTCGCTGACAGTAACATTCTCTGACGGAATACAGAATGACTGCAATCCTGAGCAATTGCCGAAAATATACGTTCCTGAAAGGATTACAGAGTTTCCCAACTCCAACGAAGTCAGTGACTCACAGCCATAGAACGCATATTCAGATATCTCTGCTACACTTTCAGGAATATTCAAGTCTCTCAAACTTGTGCAGCCATAGAATATGTATGGTGCCAGGGAGCTGATGTTTTTGGGCATTGAGACAGTCTGCAAACTGTTACAACCATAAAACAAGCCGTACCCTAAAAAGCCCACATTTTCAGGAATCACAATCTCATCCAGACTTTGGCAGTTCTCAAATAAATAATCATTGAGGCTCATCAAGCCATCAGACAACGTAATTGATTTTAGAGCAATACAATCATAGAATACACTGTTGCCCGTATATCGCACACTATCCGGCAGCACTATCGATGTCAATGAATGACAGCTTTCAAAAGCCCAGCTGTCAATGCCGGACACACTTTCCGGTATGTCAACCGCCGATAACGAGACACAATTTCCGAAAGCTGACTGTCCTATATGATTTACACTATGCGGGATTGTCACTGATACAAGATTCCGGCAATCATAAAACGCACATTTGCCAATAGAAAGAACGCCATCACTTATTATTGCATTCTTAATATTTTCCCTTATTTCATACCAAGGCGCGTGAGCATTATAGTCAAAGTCAGTCATATTACCGTCGCCAAGGATTGTGAGCGTACTAGTACTTTCATCAAAGCTCCACTCTGTTACCTCACTTATCAGCTCAAAGTTACGCCAGCCCTCAGCTGATCTATACAATTCCAGTGTGCCTTTAGGAACATAAAGAGAGGCTGTCTGATAAATCTCCGGTGTAAAAGAATCCTCATCGCAAAAAGGCGGTTCCACAGCATTACAATATATTTTTTTGTTGTAACCGGAAAATACAGCCTTTCCAATACTCTCAATAGATGCAGGGATAACAATATACCCCAGACTCGCGCAATTTAAAAATACGCTGTCGCATATAGTCTTCAATGTCTCCGGCAATTTAATGTCTGCTAAATAGGAGCAATTCATAAAAGCACGTTTGTTAATGACAGTGACACCCTCAGGCAGCTCGATATTCTTAATATCTGTCATACCATAGAACGCCCACTGGCCTATGGAGGTAACGCCTTGTGGTATTATGGTATTAGAGCATCCTGCCAGCAAAGTATTGGTGGCAGTCTCTATCACGGCATTGCAATCATCACGGCTGTCATAAACAGGATTACCTTTCTCTACCACAACAGATTTCAAGCCTGTACACGAAGTAAAGCCACACTCAAAGCTGGTTACGCTGGAAGGTATTACTATTGATGTAAGATTGGAACACTCATCAAAGGCACTGACACCAATTCTTGTAACACTATGCGGTATGGAAATCTTATTCAATGCGCTTTTCGTGAAAGAACACTCTCCTATACTTGTTACGCCATCATTTATAATTGTCGTAACATTAAAATTATTCATATACCAAGGAGAGTATCCCCACTCATAATCATCCATAGGCCCGTTACCCGATATGGTAAGGACATAATTTACCTTGTCAATACTCCAGGATATGCCCTTGACAGCATCGATATCAGCAAAAGTTTTGACTGGGAACAGCATCAGAAGCCCTAGCGCCAATGCCGGTGAGAAAAAATCAGCAATACGTCTCATAACGATCAAGATATTTTATTTTGAGCCTGCAAGTTACCGATTTTCTCCAAATACGGAAATAATTACCTATCAAAATTCATTATTTCAAAGATATATCCTCTATCCAATGCCGTCCTTGATTATTCGCTTTTCCTGATCGCGGTTATCAACGTGACAAGAGACAGCCACAATGCCGACAGGTCAACTACAAGCAGATAGAACTTAATCCACAAAGGAAGCTCAGCCGCATTCTTGAAAATCACGCCGGGGCCACAGACAGCCAGTATCAGCACTACCAGAGACAAATAGAAATTGAACTTTCTCATACTTTCAAAATTAATTATGGGCGAATATATGCAAAAGACCGTACAATACAAACATCGTTTGACCAAATAAACAGGCAGTTAATATCTTTTGTGCTCCAAAAGCATCTGTTAACCCAAACGGACTAAATGACCGTCAGGAATTGTAAGTGTGCAGGCTGGTCTGTGAGGCTGGCAGAGCCCCAACGCCATACCAGGCTACCTGCATGGCCAGAAACGCCAGCAGGATACAGACAAGCACGGCGGCACCCTTCTTTCCCGCCTTAACCGGAAGATGTGTGCCGAGAAGAGTGAACAGCCACGTAACAGCGGCCCAGCACTCCTTGGCATCCCACGTCCACCAGTCTCCCCATACATATTTGGCCCACACGGCACCGCACAACATACCAAGCAGCAACAAGGCCGATGCGGTACTCAGCAACTTTATAGAGAGATAGTCAGACTTCCGCTCTTTCTTTGAGAAAAATGATATCGCACCTGTAATCAATGCCAGTGCAAGTGATGAGTATGCCAGCATATACAAGGCCAGGTGCGGAATGAACCAGAGGCTCCGCAAGGCTGGCATCAGCGTGCCGAAGTTGATGCGCGCCACAGATATTACGGTAAAAGCCACGGCAATGACAGCCATAGCCAGAAACATATACACGCTATTCCAGCATCGCTCCAATCCGGCCACGGCACCGGCGGCAAGAAGAAGCATCCCAAGAAACACCACTGGCAGCCAGGGATCGCGGACCATCTTCAACACACTGTACTCCCCGCTCTCCTGGTCATAGTCGGACTGATAAATATAAAAGCCCTTGCACAGGCACGGATGGTTGACAGATGTCTCATACTCTTTGCCATCTATCCGCAGCACACTGCTATATTGCCTGGGACTGATGCCATCGTCATAATAATCTATGCTGAAATCCACCAGACGTACGGAAAAAGGAAGCGTCACCACACGCCCGTCGCCGGTATAGGCGTAACTCTCATCGTGACCATGGAAAACCGCCATCTGCGCATCCACCACATCGGGAGCACCCCAGAACGCGCCATACATCAGCAAGAATAGTCCGAGATGGCTCAGAATACCGGCAGCACTCCGTCTCACCTTGATTGAGTCCATAATGGTGAGGCCCAGTGAGACCATCATAATCACTGACACCACCCACATTGCGGGACTACGATGCCATGCCGTCCCATACGTTCCTTCCAATGCGGTAAGTATCAGGAAAGCCACAATTGAGATGGCGCACATAGCTTTTCCGCACAGGATCCGCCTTACTCTGCCAGACGGCAGATATCTCCACAGAAGCAGAAGTCCTGCCAGTGAGGCCAGAGACAGTATCAGGGAAAGCGGAAATTGCCAGAAAGAAATGTCGGTCATACGAATGCAATATACGGGAGCAAAATTAAGCATAAAATAACGTGCCTTTACAAATAATTAAACTTTATTGACAATAGTGGCACTAGTTACAAAACAAATGCCTAATTTTGACGTTCAATACAGCAAAGGCCCGAATTAACATTAACCAAAACTTTATAATTTTCAAAAATGAAGAAAATCACAACAATCGCTCTTGTTGCATCTGCTATGCTTATGAGCGCGTGCGGCCCTAAGGATCCAGGTCTGAAGGACGCGTACAAGAACTATTTCAAGATTGGTGTGGCCGTTACCCCACGTAACGTGACGGACTCACTGCAGTCATCCATTATCCTTAAGGAGTTCAACAGCGTAACCGCTGAGAACTGTATGAAACCAGGTGAGATTCACCCGGCTCCTGGCGTTTGGAACCTTGAGCAGGCCGATGCCATCGCAAACTTCTGCCGCGCCAACGGCATCAAGATGCGTGGTCACTGTCTGGTATGGCACAGCCAGTTCGCTACCTGGATGTTCAACAAGTACGATGAGAACGGCAACCAGGTTGTAGAGCGTGACGAGAATGGTGACACCATTTGGATTGAGCAGCCGGCACGTCGTGGCTTTGGCTTCGGCGGTGGTTTCCCAGGCTTTGGCGGTCCTCGTCCACAGGGTCAGCCGGGTCAGATGCCTCAGGGTGGTTTCCCACAGGGCGGTTTCCCGGGCTTCGGTGGTCCACGTCCACAGGGCCAGCCAGGTCAGGCTCCCGCACCTGAGATGATTAAGGTTCCGAAGTATGCAAAGGCTACCAAGGAGGAGTTCTACGACTCACTTCAGGCACACATCAACTTTGTAGTAAACCGTTACAAGGATGTTGTATATTGCTGGGATGTTGTAAACGAGGCTATGAGCGATGCCGACAACGCAGACGCTCCGTACGAGCAGTCATTCCGTCAGTCACAGGCATATCAGCTCTGCGGCGACGAGTTCATTCTCAAGGCTTTCCAGTTTGCCCACGAGGCAGATCCTAATGCAGACCTGTTCTACAACGACTACAGTGCCTGGACTCCTGCAAAGAGAACCTACATCTACAACATGGTCAAAAAGCTTCAGGGCGAAGGTGCTCCTATCACCGGTATCGGTATGCAGGGCCACTACAACATCTATGACAACCCAACAATCGAGGACTTCGAGAAGGCTATCAATATGTACACAGAGCTGGTTGACAACCTTCAGATCACTGAGTTTGATGTACGTATCAACCACGAGGCAGGTGGTGGTCTTCAGTTCAGCCGTGGCGAGGGTCAGGTTCTCTCCGACTCTATCGCAAAGATGCAGCAGGACAAGTACGACGAGCTGTTCAAGGTTATCCGCAAGTACAAGAAGTACTTCTCTTGCGTAACCTTCTGGAACCTCGGCGACCGCGACTCATGGCTTGGCGCCAACAACTTCCCACTGTTGTTCGACGGCGAGTACCAGCGCAAGCCTGTATATTATACAGTTCGCGATTTCAAGAAGAACAAGAAGTAATCCACACTTCCATAATATAAAGAGGATGGCCAAAAGTCATCCTCTTTTTTTTGTCTGATGACAAATATCAGGCAAATATATTTCCAGTGACAATACTTTTTGTTACCTTTACCACATTCACGTATATGAGGTAAAATACTTGCTATTCAATAACCGACAACAAACAGAATTATGAGATTACCGCTTTTCACGCTTTTAGCATTAACGCCGCTGGCATTAACGGCACAGACAGTTACTGAGTCCCAGGCTATGAGGGAGGCACAGGAATTCCTTCAGACAGCGCGTCAAGGCCAGAAGGTTCCGTCACGAGATTCCCATAATAGTCAGAAAGCAGTAAACCTCTCTCTTGTGCGGAAAGGTTTGGCTCCAGAGAGCAAGAAACCTGCCTATTATGTATATTCAGCAGGCCAGGAAGATGAGGGTTTCGTAATAGTATCGGCCGACAGCCGTTCCTCGCACAGGATTCTGGGCTATTCGGCAAGCGGGACCATCACAGAGGGCAACATACCTGAGAACGTACAGGCGTGGCTCGACATATACGCCGGCGAGGTGGATGTTATTGAGAAGACCAACGCCGTCATCAACGAGGGCACAGGTATGGAAGATGCTGTGGGCAATGTTGTGGTGGCTCCTCTCATTACCACACAGTGGGGACAGGATGCTCCGTTCAACGACAAGTGCCCCAAAAAGAATGGCGAGCGCACGCAGGTTGGATGCATACCTGTGGCGGCCGGACAAATAATGAACTACTATCGCTGGCCTCGTCAGGCCAAGGGGTATGTGGAGTACGAATGGAACTCATCCTGGATTGAGAAGGATTTCACAGAATGCAGCTATGACTATGACAATCTGAATGTGTCAGAGTTCCTGTACGACATTGCTTTAGGAAGCCAGACCGACTTTAATCTTGCCGCCGATGGTGGAAGTGGCGCGTATGAGCTCAATATGGGCCGTGCCCTGATCAACTATTTTGACTACGACAAGAGTATGCAGCTGCACTACCGTGGCCCTATAACAATGACAATTGATTTAGGATTATACAACGATTACGAGGAGATCCCTGCCTGGGATGATGAGGCGTGGGACGATATGCTGCGGAAAGAGTTGGACGCCAGACGGCCGATACTATACAGTGGCTCTTATAGGTCAGGTAAGTCCCACGTGGGCCACGAGTTCATCTGCGACGGCTATGATGATGCCGGATATTTCCATTTCAACTGGGGATGGGCTGGTTATTGCGACGGATGGTATGTAACCACCTCACTCTACCCCGAATATGCGGACAGCCGTGGCTACAACCTCTTGCAGTCTGCATTCTTCGGCCTCAAGCCCGACGAGGGAGGCAAGACAAGGTATTTGTCATACGGCAGCCTCAGTTACATCTGGGGATTGCCCGAATCTGTGAATGTGCTGTACTGTCTGGAAAACGAGGAGTCACACAGCCTCTACTACGGCCAGCCAAAGACCTGCCAGTTGCCACCATATAGTTATTGTGTCAAATATGAGGAGGATTTAAATGGTGTTCCCGATGAGTTTCCACAAAAGAAAGACATTCCTGCGGGCACCTACCGCAAGTACCTTGTCTGCAACGAGCCTGGCACTAATGTATATCAGCCCGTCAGCTACGGCTATGCCAGCGACAAGGCAGAGCTTGCCGAGACTTTCACTTGGGTTGAGATAGACAATGACGGTGTATGGACCGAGAGCAGCTCCCGCTCTTTCAGTACCAAGAGCGAGAACAATGAGATACGTTACTATGTCACCAAAGACAACGAGGTGAAGATAACGTATATCTCAAGTTCCGACAAATCTCCGGAGGTTCCCGCCTCAGTCTCATACAGAGGTCAGGAATATACCGTTACAGAGATAGACTGCAGCAGTATTTGGAACATCACCCCCAAGCTGCCGGAAACCATAAGGAAGATGACCGTCATCATAGGAGCGGACTTACCGGTGAGTCTGCCTCCATATCTTGAGGAGCTGAATTTGAGTTATGCAGGGACACAGCTTACGCTTCCATCCACGCTGAAAGTCCTGAGCCTTTGGAACTACAAGGGCACGGAGCTCACGCTTCCGTCATCACTGACAGCACTGGACGGCCTTCGCGCTCCCGAGCTCACCGAGCTTGTCATTCCGGCAAGCGTATGCCGTTTTGCAGAGAAAGACAACTCATTCAGCGCAGAAAAGCTGAAGACATTGATCTTTAAAGAGGGCTGCAGCGTAAAGAAAATCCGCAGTTACTGCTTTGAAGGCTGTACCAGACTCTCAAAGGTTGTCCTCAGCGAGGGACTGGAGGAAATTGGCGATGATGCTTTCAACAGATGTGGCAGCATAAAGGAACTGTCTCTTCCAAAGAGCGTGAGACTTATCGGAGCCAATGCATTCGGGGGATGTACGAACCTGGCCCAATTTGTATTGACCGATGATTCCAGGCTGGAAAAGATTGGCGAGTATGCTTTCGGTTACTGTGAGAACCTTGAGAGAATGAACTTCCCTGCCAGCATAAAAGTCCTGGACAATATATTTTACGGGTCTGGTATTGTTCTGGCAGACTTAAGCAAGACACAGATTGAAGATGTAAATATGGGATTCTACAATTGCAAGTCGTTGCAGTCTGTCATTCTGCCTAACACTGTAAAAACCATAACCAGCCTGGGCACAGGCCAGATGAAGTCGCTGGTAGTTCCTCAGGGCGTAACCAGCATTGAGAGCATTTCCGGCGACAAACTGCAGTCACTCACGCTGCCGGCATCGCTCAAGGTGTTCAACAACTCATCGCTGGGCGGTGGAGCGAAAGTGATTTGTGAGGCCACCACGCCTCCAGAGGGCGCAGGACTGACCTGTATGGCAAGAAGCGGCAAATACTACCGCGACATATATCTTTACATACCGGCTGGGGCATTGGATGCATATCAGAACTATAAATATCAGTATCCAAGAGGCCACAGCGAATACTATTACTTCAGCCCACTCATAGAGATGGCTTCGGCAGACAGTCCTGTCAATGTCATCTCCAATGCCGGCGGAGCCACAATTATGGGAAACAGCAGCACAGAGGGCGTACTTGAGATACCGGAGAGCGTCAACACCACCACAGGGATAGCACAAGTCCGCGCTATCGGCGACTATGCTTTCTACGGGACAAGCCTCGCCGCCGTAGATATCCCTGCAACCGTAGGTGTAGCACCAGCAGTTGCCACCCGCACGCTGGCAGCTGAGACAGGAAGCGGAATAGGCAGTTACGCTTTCGCCTATTGCCCAAGCCTCCAGGAGGTTATGGTGCATTGGGACAAGCCGCTCACTATTCAGGCTAATACATTTGAGGGAATTGACCTTTCCGGCTGCAAACTGTACGTTCCCGCAGACGCCATATCCGCCTACCGGCAGGCAGACGTATGGAAGGAGTTCGGCGAGATTTGCGGCATAGGCACACCTCTGGGCGTTGAGACACCATCAGCCGATGATGCTGAGACCAATGCCGGCTCACCTGCCCCGGCCTTCAACCTTGCCGGCCAGCAGGTAACAGACGCTCACAATGGAATAGTGATAATTAACGGAGCTAAGTATTTAAATTTCTAGTTTCCCCTACTTCACCTCAATGACATCATCAAGATTGGCGGTCTGGTTCCTCATGGGCTGAAAGTTCTTGAGGTCAGCCGCCTTTCTCTCAAATCCTTGAGCAGCCAGTCTGACCATATCCATACCATATTTTGTGGTAAGGCCGTCCACGGCGGACATCAGGCGTCTGGAGCGCTCGATATCAACTTTATCGCCACAGAACAAGTCCAGCTGAATGGCGTTGTCACTGGATATCTCAGAGAGCATCACGCCGGCGCGCTTGTATTGGTAGCCGTTTTTGTATATCTTATCCAGAGCCTCACCGGCAGCCTTTACAATAGCCTGAGTATCACACGTGGCCACATTCAGCCTGGTTGTGGCAAAGTTGTCGTACTGCTCCAGGTCTTCCCTGTGAGGATTGGTACAGATAAATGCCGATACGGCCAGACACACGGAATGCTGGTCCCGTAGCTTCCTTGATGCGGCAACGGCATACTCAGCTATCATTGACCTCAGCGCCTCAATGTCCGTCACCATATATGTGAATGTTCTGGAATGAACTATTGACTTCTGCTGCTCAGCATTGTCAATATCAACCGAAGGCGCACCGTGCAGCTCTTTCCAGGTTCTCGCTCCGTTTATGTTCAGCAGCCTCCGCACCTCAAACTCAGGCTTATTATATAAATCCAGCGCTGTCCTTATTCCGTGCACCTGCAATTTCGGCGCGGTTCTCCGGCCTATGCCCCAAATCTCACCGACAGGCAAGTCTTTCAACGCTTTCTCAATCTTGTCCTCCGGCAGCACACAGACACCGTGATATCCATTGTAATGCTTGCTATACCAGGTTGCCACTTTTGACAGCGTGTATGTCAGCGATATTCCGCAGCTTACAGGTATTCCTGTACAATGCTCAACGTGCTTCTTTATTCTTCTGGCACAATCACGTAATTCCTCCGGGTCCGACGTGGGCAGCTCACCGAAGAACTCATCAACACTGTACTGTTTGAAGTTCACCACAAGGTCCATATCCCTGACCACCTGCATAAGCCTGCGGGATATGTCAACATACTTTGGAAGATTGGCGGGAAAGACCGCGACGTTATTCTTGTTGATGATTTCCGTAACCTGAAATACAGGATTGCCACGTTTCAGCCCAAGAGCCTTTGCCTCTTTGGTCAAGGCAAGTATTATACCACCGCCAGCCTCATTGCAATTAGCCACGACTACAGGCTTTCCCACAAGGTCTGCACGCAGAGACACCTCGCAGGAAGCATAGAACGAGTTGCAGTCAATATGTAGGATCATTTTCTCTTCAGGACCCAACGCACCACACCAAACACCTGAAGCTCATCGGGATTATCCACCGCAATAGGCTTGTACTTGGGATTGCCGGACTTCAGATATATCTGACCATCCTTCTGTATTATGCGCTTCAATGCGAACTCACCGTCAACCATACAGACAGTGATGTTCCTCTCCGACGGATAGATGGAACGGTCAACCACCAGCAAATCTCCGTCATCTATTCCCTCGCCTGTCATTGAGTCTCCGCTTACGCGCACCAGATAAGACGTTGCGGGATTCTTGATGAGTTCCTTGTTCAAGTCTATCGGTTGCGCCATATAGGCATTATCCACAGGTATCGGAAAGCCCGCGTGCACACTGGCCTCCATCACTGGCACGCAAGGCTCAGTCTCAGGCAATATGCTGTAGAACTCCAACAGAGGTTTGGCTGGCTTGTTCATATTGTATCGGCAAATGAGTTACCGCAAAGCTACAAACAAATCTCCATTCTCACAATGAATCAGCAGGGACAGGTACCACTGATTCACTGTGAGCAGTCCGCAGTAAGGCGTTAAGGTGGTAAGGTTCAATGGAAAATTGTAACATCGGCCAATATATCGTTGCCAATATTTTTTGCAACTTGCAGATTATCGCTATATTTATTGAACGCCCGAATACCAGCCTGACTGGCCGATTTTATTTCTCCAATTGGGAAAAAAAA